>JANNWU010000090.1:0-2509 GCA_031408755.1 Gemmatimonadaceae bacterium
CTCCTTCTACGATTTGCTCGCGACCGAAGCACGACTTGCGAGCTTCATTGCGATAGCTCGTGACGACGTACCAATCGAGCACTGGTTCCGTCTCGCGCGCGGCCTCACGCGTACTGGAAACAGCACAGCGCTGGCATCGTGGAGCGGTAGCATGTTTGAGTACTTGATGCCGGTGCTCGTGATGCGCACGCTGCCATTTACGCTCCTCGACCAGACGTATCGCGGTGCAGTCGAGCGGCAGATCAGCTATGCCAGAACGCGAGGCATTCCGTGGGGCGTGAGCGAAAGTGCATACAATATCCGCGACCGTCAACACACCTATCAGTATCGTGCGTTCGGCGTTCCAGATCTGGCACTGAAGCGCGGTCTCGCGCAAGAGGTTGTCGTCGCGCCGTACGCAAGTGCGCTTGCAGCGCAGATTGTCCCCAGTCGCGCGCTGGCAAACCTTCGCGCACTCGAGGCATTGGGTGCACTTGGAGAGTACGGCTTCTGTGACGCGTTGGACTACACTCGACCCGAGGAACCAGCGCCGTTCGCACTTGTGCGAGCGTACATGGCGCATCACATCGGCATGACGCTCGTTTCACTCTGCAACGTGTTGCGGAATGACGTGTGGCAGGAACGCTTTCACAACGATGCGCTGGTGAAATCGGTGGAATTGTTGCTGCACGAACGTATTCCGCGCCGTTTGGTGCTGCATGAAGCACAAGACGATGAACCAATCGACGCGAGAGAGTCGTCTCCCGCAGACAGTCCAATCGTGCGTGAAATCGACACACTCGTCGATACCGCTCCGAGAATCGCGCTGCTCGGCTCAGTGCCCTACTCGGTAATGATCAATCACTCTGGCTCAGGCTTCAGTCGCTACCAGTCAATTGCAGTCACACGCTGGCGTAACGACACAACCTGCGATACAAGTGGGCAGTTCTGCTACGTACATGACCTAACTGCAAACCGTGTCTGGTCGTCAGCGCTGCAGCCAATGATGGCAGCACCCGACACAAGTAGGGCGTGGCTGGCGTCAGATCGCGTCACGCTGCATCGCGTTGACGGTGATATCGAAACTCGGACTGAGGTGACTGTCGTGGCTGCCGACTCGGCCGAAGTGCGGCGGATCACGCTCACCAATATCGGGAGTGAGCCGCATGAGATTGAGCTCACCAGCTACGGCGAGATCGCGATGACCACGCAAGCGACCGATCTCGCACATCCGGCGTTCTCGAATCTCTTCATCGAGACGGAATGGCACGCCTGGTGCACCGCAATCACGGCGACGCGTCGATCCCGGTCACCGGATGATCAGCAACTGTGGTGCGTTCATGTCGTTGACGCGGGGCACAATCGTGTCGACGGCGTTTCGTACGAAACGGATCGCGCGCAATTTGTTGGACGCGGGCGATCGGTTCGCAATCCCATTGCCCTCGCTGCAAGCGGACCGCTCTCGGGAACAACCGGTCCAGTACTCGACCCGGTTTTTGCGTTAAGAACCGGCGTGATCGTCGCGCCAGGTCAATCGGTGAGCGTCAGCTTCACTACGCTCGTCGCGACATCGCGAGAAGCCGCCTTCGAACTCGCAGGCCGCTATCACGACTCGCACGCTGCACAACGTGCGCTCGATTTCGCGTGGACGTCCACGCAGATACAGCTGCGCGAACTCGGTATCACGCCAGCCAACGCCGCAGTGTTTCAGGATGTCGCAACGCAACTGATCTATCGTGGCGGATCACTGGCGCCGCCAGACGACGAAGTGCATCGCAACCTCGGATCACAGCCGCTGCTCTGGGCGCATGGTGTCTCGGGCGATCAACCAATCGTGCTCGCAGTCATCGATAGTGCCGACGGGCTCCCGACGTTACGTGATGTGTTCGCAGCGCATCGCTACTGGCGTCGTTGTGGGTTAGTGGCCGATCTTGTGATCATCAACGCGCAACCACACGACTACCTACAATCACTCCGCGACAGTATCACGGAGGTGATGGTGTCGGCAAATGATGCGTCGCTTCTTGACCAACCGGGCGGCGTATTCATTCGCCGGCGTGAGCAATTCTCGACTGCTGAATTCCTGATGCTGACAGCAACTGCCCGCGTGCACATCACATGCGACGGTCGTACGCTGGCGCGTGTGCTCGCGTACGCCGACTCGCATCAGGTAGAGTTGCACGAAGCACTTCGCTCCAGCGCCGCCGATCGGCTGTTCTCGCGAGTGACACCTGTGGCAACGGTAGCCGCCGAACGCAGTGGTCCGTTGTCGTCCATCGCGTCGCTGCTGCTACCACTCGTCACGCCACTGTTCCCACGGCAGAGACGCGAGGCGGCGGCAATTCAGAGCACCACGCCAGAGATCGAATCTTTGCGATTCTACAACGGCATCGGCGGCGTAAACTCAGTTGGCGACTACATCATTGACGTCGACGACGATACGCTTCCGCCAGCGCCGTGGGCCAACGTTGTCGCAAATGCTCGTGGCGGTTTCTTGGTGACAGAACGCGGTGCTGGTTGCACATGGGCC
>JANNWU010000091.1:0-4190 GCA_031408755.1 Gemmatimonadaceae bacterium
GCGCTGAACGGCAACATCACCACCGTAGGAAATTTCTATAACGGCGGTACATCGGGCGACGGTACGACTGGCACGAACTTCGGCATCACCTTCAGTGCTGGAGCGCAAGCAATCTGCAAGAATGTTCAGGGCGGTCCGAACTGCACTGGAAATTTCGATGGCGCACCCTCACCGCGCAGCGTGTTGTTCTTTTTGAATGACCCGGCAGTCACGATGAACCGCACCGCTGGTTTCACGAACGGTTTCTCGTTCTTCTACAGCGCGATCAACAGCCCGGGTTCGTTCACGGTGTGGTCAGGCGTGAATGGCACAGGCTCGGCACTCGCGACGCTGATGCTGCCAGTTACGCCAAGCACACCGGGGGTTCCGCCCTGCGTGAACGGTGGACAGTTCTGCCCATTCCGCGCCGCTGGTATCAACTTCGTCGGCACCGCGTTGTCCGTCACCTTCGCTGGCGTGAATAACCAGATCGCGTTCGACAACGTGACCTTCGGAAGTTCAATCCCAGGTGGCGTTGTACCAGAACCGTCGACCTACGCCCTTATGGCGACCGGTCTTCTGGGCCTCGGTGCATATTCCCGCCGTCGTCGTTCGAACAAGGTTTAAGTAGAGTAGGCTCTGAGACATAAAAGAGAAGGCGGTGCCACATCGGCATCGCCCTTTTTTTGTTTGCTACCAACCGGTGTTGGTAAGTCCTCGCGAATCGCGGATGCCAAAGCGCTGTGCCTAAGACACAAGCTTGATCGCGGACTGGGACGCCGCGGTCAACAGCGGACGGCAACAGCGGACGGCAACAGCTTTTTCGCAAGGTCGCTTCGCTCCGACGCAAAACTGCACAACACGCAAAACTGCGTGAGCGACTCTGGGCTCCAGTGTTGGATGCTATCGGATTTTTTTGGAACAGCAGTTGCCGCGACTGGCAGGACCGCGTGAACAATTTTCGCATTGTTCCCAACAAAGCACTCACCCTATTTTCCCTCTCCTTGCCTTTCCCTGACTTTCCCTGCCTTTCTTTTACCTGGCTTTTGCCGTTTTGCGTCTTTGCGTGACGCGAAGCGTCTTAGCGGGGCGCATCGCGCCCTTGTGTTAAGCCGTTGCTGTTAAGCCGTTGCCGTTAAGCCGTTGCCGTTAAGCGTTTGCGATTAAGCAATTGCTGTTTCCCAAATGCACTTCCGCCGTTGCAGTTAACCGGTCGCATTTGAGCAAGCGCAGTTCAGCAGTTGCAGTTACTCCGCTGAAATTTGATCGATTCAGTCTCAGCGTTTCCGTAACCGAACCATCGATTCTCTCGAAAACGTCCGAAACCCAAACCCCTACACACGCACAAGTTTTTTGTACCGCAACCGGTGTGGCTGATCGGCATCGGCACCCTTCCGACGCTTCAGATCGTCAATGTACGCGCCGTAATTGCCCTCAAACCAGACAGTCTCCGAGTCGCCTTCAAACGCCAGAATGTGCGTCGCGATGCGATCCAAGAACCATCGATCGTGGCTAATGACGACTGCGCATCCGCTGAAATCAAGCAACGCATCTTCAAGCGCGCGCAACGTATCCACATCGAGATCGTTCGTCGGTTCGTCGAGCAACAACAGGTTGCCGCCGCTCATCAGCGTCTTCGCCAAGAAGAGCCGATTGCGCTCACCACCTGAGAGTGTGGAGACCAACTTCTGCTGATCGGCGCCGCGAAATCCAAAGCCGCTCACGTATGCGCGTGAGTTGAGTTCGCGTGAGCCCACGGGAATCATTTCGCGACGACCGCTGACTTCTTCCCAGACCGTGCGCGCACCATCAAACGTGCGGCTCTGATCACCATAGCCAATTTGGACTGTCGAGCCGAGCACTAACGAGCCGCCGTCTGGCTTCTCGCTGTCGGTGATCATGCGAAACAACGTCGTCTTTCCTGCACCGTTTGGACCAATGATGCCGACGATACCCGCTCGCGGCAGATCGAACGACAATTGATCGTACAACAGCGTGTCGCCGTAACCCTTCTTCAGGTTCTTCGCGATGACGACATCACTGCCCAAACGCGGCGCAGGTGGAATTACGATTTCGTGATTGAATGCGCGCTCCTGACCCTGCTCGCCAGCTAGATCCTCGTACGCTTGCAAACGCGCTTTGTTCTTTGCTTGACGCGCTTTTGGCGCCATGCGAACCCACTCCAATTCACGATCGAGCGTCTTCTGCTTCTGGCTTGCCTGCTTCTCTTCTTGCTTGAGTCGCGTGCTCTTCTGCTCTAACCAGCCGGTGTAGTTTCCTTCCCACGGAATGCCTTTGCCGCGATCAAGTTCAAGGATGTACTGTGCGACGTTGTCCAGGAAGTATCGATCATGCGTAATCGCGACGACCGTGCCCGGAAACTCCGACAAGAATCGCTCGAGCCACGCGACGCTCTCGGCATCCAAATGGTTTGTCGGTTCGTCGAGGAGCAACATGTCCGGCTGCTCAAGCAATACGCGACAGAGTGCAACGCGACGACGCTCACCACCGGAGAGATTCTCGACAGATGAATCGGGCGGCGGACAGCGCAACGCATCCATCGCGATTTCAACTTTGTTATCCAGATTCCAGAGATCCAGCGTATCAATCTGTTCTTGGACGCGTGCTTGCTCTGCGAGCAATTTGTCCATCGCCGCATCGTCCATTGGCTCGCCAAACGCCATGCTGATTTCGTTGAAGCGATTGAGCAAAGCGCGCTGCGGTGCAACAGCAACTTCCACATTGCCGCGCACATCAAGATTTGGATCGAGCTTCGGCTCCTGTTCCAGATAGCCAATGCGCGTGCCCTTATGCGCCCACGCTTCGCCCTGAAACTCAGTGTCGACACCCGCCATAATGCGCAGCAGCGAGCTCTTGCCCGCGCCGTTGCCGCCCAAGACGCCGATTTTGGCACCTGGATAGAACGAAAGCCAGATGTCGTCGAGGATCACCTTGGAAGGCTGAACGACCTTCTTGAGGCCCTTCATGACGTAAATGAACTGTGGAGCCACGGGTCTCGTCGGAAACAGGTTGAGTGGGGCGAGCGCGGCGCCAAATTGCGGGTGCGCAGTAGCCAACGGGGTAAGTTAGCGGGCTTCGGTAGGGCGCGTGTGATCGTCACGCGGAGTCGTGCAACCGCTGATGCGCCTCCCACAACGGTCGTTCCGCCGCGTCACCTGTCCTTCTCCAGGCGTTATACGACGAGCACGCCTCTGGCACCAACGCGCTGCGCGCAGAGTACGTAGCTTCGCGTTACCTCATTCCGTTGAATTCGTGAATTTTACTGACCTACCGGCACAACTCGGTTCCTCGCCGTGGACTGCCTTCCCACTGGTTTTTCTGGCCGGCGTGCTCACGTCGCTGACGCCGTGCATCTACCCGATGATTCCGATTACGGCGGCGATTGTTGGCGGTGCGCAGCGGGCGGATGATGGCGCGCCCAATCGTGGTCGCACGCTGCGCCTTACCATGGCATACGTCATTGGTTTGGCGCTGGTGTACTCCATACTCGGCCTGATCGCTGGGCTTACCGGCAGCATGTTCGGGACGATCAGCACCAATCCGTGGCTGTATTTCGCGATGGCGAATGTGCTGATCATCGCGGCGTTAAGCATGTTAGACGTTTTGCCCATTCGTTTGCCGACGTGGTTGTTGACGCGTGCGACGGCGGCGGGGCAGAATGGCGGTTGGGTGGGTGCGTTTGTGATGGGTGCCATGTCGGGGTTGGTCGCGGCGCCGTGTGGTGCACCAGTGATGGCGAGTGTGCTCACATGGGTCGCAACGACGCGCAGCGCGGTGCTTGGCTTTCTCTATCTGTTCGTCTTCTCTCTCGGTATGTGCTCGTTATTGGTCGTGGTCGGGCTCACATCGGGAAGCGCGAGCAAACTGCCCCGTAGCGGTGTGTGGATGCTGTGGGTCAAGCGCGTGTTTGCGGTGCTGATGATTGGTGTGGCCGAGTATTACTTGATTGAGATGGGCAAGCTGATGTTTTGAGTTGGGTGAACGTGCTGCTGAAGTGCGTTGTGCGAGGGATGAATTGTGAGATGTGTGCGTTGTGCGTTGTGCGTTGTGCGCTGTGTGAGATGTATGCGCTGCTAGATGTGCGCTGCGTGCGAGGTGCGCGAGGTGCGCGAGGTGCGCGAGGTGCGCGAGGTGCGCGAGGTGCGCGAGGTGCGCGAGGTGCGCGAGGTGCGCGAGGTGCGCGAGGTGCG
>JANNWU010000092.1:0-3723 GCA_031408755.1 Gemmatimonadaceae bacterium
CAGGAGCAGCGTCGCCTGCGGGAAGTACTGCCTGTGCGACAACCAGCGCTGTATCAGCGTCGGGCACCAGCACGATTAAGTGCAGGCCAGCGTCACCGGCAGTCAGGCGATCGAGCGCAGGCTGAACCAGTTGGACCATCGCCGCCACGGTGGGCGCTGCGGTCAGGACCACCTGCTGATTGCGGGTGACCTTCGGAGTGGAAGACGTTTCTGTATCGGTCTTCTTTTCTGTATCGATCTTCTTTTCTGAATCGATCTTGGGCACGGAGGCCTCGGTGTGGCGGGAAAGCATGACGGCCGGCGGCCAATGTCAATCGGCGCGCGCGGAACGGGCTGGCATGTCAGATATCAAATGTCAAACATCGAAAACCGCTGAACCCACTTGGGCGGGCGCACATGACGCAACCTCGCGCCTGAACTCACCAGTGGGTGCTCCGTTGCCGCCCTACTGCGGCGGATTAGCATACGGCAGCCGCCAAATGTACCTAAAAATCGCCCGCCGCCCAAACCGAGCCGCATGCCAGTCGAGTTCGTCCCCTCCCCGAACATCGCCCAGCTCCGTCCGTCTGCGACCATCGCCGTCTCCGCTCGCGCGAAAGCGCTGAAGGCGCAGGGCCGCCAGATCATCGACTTGGGCGTGGGCGAGCCCGACTTTGATACGCCAGATTTTATCAAAGCTGCCGCTGCTCGCGCGGTCGCGTCTGGTGCCACTAAGTACACTGCCACTGAGGGCATTCTCCCTCTCCGAGAAGCCATCGCCGCCAACGCCAGCGCTTTGTGGGCAGGCAGTGTGGCGAGCGCGCCCACCGCCGCCGATGTGGTGGTGAGCAATGGCAGCAAGCAAACGCTCTTCAATGCCTGTTTCTGCCTCTTTGGCGCCGGCGACGAAGTGCTGATTCCGACGCCAGCGTGGACGAGCTACGTCGAAATCGTCGCCCTCTCCGGCGCCACACCGGTCGCTGTGATGGGCGATCCGGCGAACGGCTTTCAAGTGACGCTCACCGCACTCGAATCCGCCGCAACGTCGCGCACAAAAGGGTTGATGCTCAACTCACCCAGCAATCCAACCGGCGCGACGTGGGACGCCGATCTGCTGCGTGAAATTCTCGCACTCGCGCAATCGCGTGGCTGGTGGGTGCTGAGTGACGAAATTTATCGTCGCATTTCGTACGAAACGCCAGCCGCGTCGGCGCTCGAGTTGACGCATGATCGTTCGAACCTGATTGTGATTGACGGCGTGGCGAAGTCGTACGCAATGACTGGCTGGCGAATTGGCTGGGCGATCGCGCCTCGCGCCGTTGCAAAAGCGATGACCGACCTGCAGAGTCACACGACGTCGAACGCGGCCACGCCCAGCCAACACGCGGCGCTCGCAGCACTTACTGAACGTGATGCAGCCGAGGAAAGCGTGACGGCGATGGTGCGTGCATTCCGCGCACGGCGTGATGCCGCAATGGTGATTCTCGACCAGGATGGCGCGCCACCGTACGTGCATCCGTCCGGTGCATTCTATTTCTACATCGATGTGAGCGCGATTCCACACGATGACGATGATGCGGGCACCATGTTTGCTGCACACATGCTCGAAGATCACGGCGTTGCAATTGTGCCGGGCGCGGCATTTGGTACGCCAAACTGGATTCGATTGAGCTACGCGGCTGCCGAACACGATGTCCTGGAAGCGATTCGTCGTATAGTTACTGCATATCGCGCGTTGATCGCTGTTCCCGCATAAACTCTCTTTCAACGCATTCACGATGATCACGACGATCGTATTGATCCAAGCCAATCCAATGACGATTCCTGCAACCGCAATTGCGTTGGCAGAAATTCGTGGCGTCGCCGAAGTGTATTCGGTCAGCGGCGCGTGGGATCTGGTGGCGATTGTGCGCGTACCGCAGTTAGACGATATCGCGAGCGTGGTGACAGAAGAGTTTGTGAAAGTCCCAGGTATTGTGCGTACACAGACGCTCACCGCCTTCCGCGCCTACTCGAAGGGTGATCTCGAGCAGGCGTGGGACATCGGCGTGGAGTGAGCACAAGCGCAATGCCAGTTGCGATGGGTCGCGCCGTTGATGCGGCACGACAAGCATTGCGCGCATCACTTGGTGCGCGTGTGCGCGACGCCGGCCCCGATCGTACCGAGACGCTGGCGCAGGATGGCGATTCACTCACAACGCACGCGAACGTGCAATTGCTCGGTGGCGAATTGCGTGCAATTGCCATTGCGGCACCAACGCATACCGGTTTTGAAGGTTTTCTGGACGGTATTCAGCGCAGCGCAACAATCGCGTATGTGGATGGTGTGCCAATGCTCCATGGGACGGCGGCGGCCGCCATTCGCGAGCGCGGTGACGATGCGCGCATGACCACATGGCGCACGCCAGCGATTGATCATGCGCTGTACGTGTCACGCTCGTTACTCGGTGATGCAACGTGGGCTACCATTCGTGCGGCGCTCGAACCGCGCGGGCACTCAGTCCGCGATACCGACAATTCGCTCGCTGTTCCGTCACGGCATCCGTCGGCGCTGTTGCGGCAAGGGTTTGATGCGCTGTCCAAGCAGCGTGATTCGCTGGAGCGCAGTGTGGGCGATACGTGGTGTGATGCGCACGCCGGTAGACCGTTGTACGTGGACGGTTCGTTGCGAACCAGTCACGCAATGCTGCGTAGCTCCGGTGTGGTTGGCGTTGTGAAGAGTCATGCTCGGCTCTACATCCCGGATGATGCATTGCCTGTGCTTCATGCGCTCAAGGCGGGTGAGCGCACATCGGTGATCGCAGCACTTGGTGATGATCAGCGCGTTCGATTTTACACCTGGTATCTGCGGTTGCGCAGTGCGGCCGGGCGTGATCCGTTCTTTGGACTGATTCGCGCGGAATGTGGCGTGCAAGAGATGCCAGAGTTGCTGGCGGAACGCCACGCAACCAGCACGAGCCAGTGGTTGCTGGCAGAACGCGCACCAATCGCCAAGCCCGACGCGCGCTGGGATGTGATGCCGTACGCCATTCGCGATTGTGAAGTGTATTTGCGCGCTGTAGCATAAGTAAATGCCGCCGACTTTTTTGAGACGCAGTGTCTGATGATCGATACACCTGAAGTAAATGACTCGCCTGATGTGCTTGCGCCCTCCGACGGTGCGGCTGGCGACGTGCGGAAGCCGCTGGGTCGCGTTGTCGCCACGGAACGTCGGCCGAATACGCCGCATGAGTTTCATTTTTGGACCGCGTTGGATGCGAACATCGGCATCGGCACAATCGTGCGCGTCGATGGAAGCGTCGCTGTCAACGGACATATTCCGCAGATCTTTGGCGTGGTAATGGAAGGGCAAAGTTGGACCGACATGCTCTCGCCAATGGATGACGTGCTGGGTCGCGACGGACAGCCCGATGGAGGATTAGTCGCCACGCAGCGCACCGAGATTCGTTTGTACACGGCGAGTGTGTTACGACACATGCCGGATGAACCGCTGCAACCGGTGCCAATGGGTGCGGTCTGGTTAGCGGATGACCACGATGTCGCGCTGGCGTTGCGAATGGATGGCTACCTCGCAGCAGATAAGCGCACCGCGATCCCGGTTGGACTGTATCGCTCTGGCGGTATCGAAAGTCCGATCTATCTCGACGCGGATTTTTTGATTGGACCGGAAGCAGCGCATCTGAACATCACCGGTGTCAGCGGTCTCGCGACAAAAACCAGTGCGGTGGAGTGGTTGCTGCAGAG
>JANNWU010000093.1:0-3026 GCA_031408755.1 Gemmatimonadaceae bacterium
TGCCACACGCCGCGCGCCAAGCGGAGTGCTTCTTGTGTCTCGTCAGTCGCTAGAAATCGATACTCGCGCAGGGCCGCCTCAACCGGATCGGGTCAATCGTGACGCGAAATACGCCACGACTGCAACGTATCGTGGCCAACGCTCTCGGTCGAGCCCGCGCCGCGATGGAGACGGCACAAGTTCGTCATACCCGTCCGCGCCGTGGCATCAACACCGTGTAGTCAAAGTCGAGCACGACGCTCGGGTCGTACGCGCCCGCCGAATCTTGATAGGGAAAGTCGTGGCACGAACGGTCCTTTGTCGCAACAGTACGCACCCGCAGCGCACCTAAGTCGCTGCGATCAGGCAGCGGTTGCCGGTCGATAATCTGCGACCACGCATAGATCGTGTCGCCCGCGAATGCTGGCGCCGTATGTCGACCACCGTTAATCGCGGCAATGCTCAGCGCATTCGCCAATCCGTTAAATGACAGCGCGCGTGCGAGGCTGATGATGTATCCACCGTAAATAATGCGCCGGCCAAAACGCCCCTCGCGCTCAACATGCTGATTGAAATGCACCTTGGCTGGATTCTGATAGAGTCGCGCAGCAAGCATATGCTCCGCCTCTTCAATCGTCATCCCATCCACGTGATCAATTTGCTCACCCACCGTGTAGTCGTCCCACAAATACGGACTGCCTGAGAGATCTGTGTTGTACGATTCTGGTGCGACGGAGTACGGCACCACGAGATCGTCGATATTCACGGATTCCAACAGCGTCGGTATCACAACCGTTGGCGCCGGTGAGAGTGGATCACGCTTGCGAACCATTACCCACCGCACATAGTCGAGTACAATCTCATCGCGTTGATTCACGCCGACTGAGCGCACGTAGACCACGCCAGTTGTCGCGTCTCGGTTTTCCTTCACACCAATGACCGTCGACACGGTTGAGAGTGTATCACCTGCAAACACCGGAACGCCAAAGCGTCCATTTGCATAGCCAAGATTCGCAACGGCGTTAAGCGAAATGTCTGGCACTGTTTTGCCAAACACAATGTGAAACGCGAGCAAGCTATCTACCGGCGATCCGTCCAGTCCAAGATCCTGTGCAAAAAGATCTGACGACGTGACGGCAAAGCGCGACCCAAACAGCGCCGTGTAGAGCGCGACTTCGCCCTCCGTCACTGTGCGCGGCGTTGCGTGAATGATTTCCTGCCCAACAAAAAAATCTTCGAAGAAATTTCCAGCGCGGGTTTTCATGCTGACAATCGTCCCAGTGTCAGAACTCATACGCCGCCGCGAGCGCAGGGTCTTTGCGGGCTACCAATCGCGCGAGATCCACAATCACTTTCGCCTGCTTCCATGTCGCGTCATCCTGCATCTTTCCGTCAATCATTGCAACTCCGCTGCCGTCTGGCATTGAGTCAAGAATTCGCTTTGCAAACAATACCTCTTGTACATCGGGACTGAACACGCGACGCGCAATAGCAATTTGGTTTGGAGCCAATGACCACGCACCGGTGCAGCCCATCAGGAACGCATTGCGAAACTGCGCCTCACACCCCGCCTCATCCTTCAAGTCGCCAAAGGGTCCGTAGAACGCACCAATGCCGTTCGATGCGCATGCGTCCACCATCTTCGCAACGGTGTAATGCCACAGATCCTGCTGCACAAACGTGCGCGTTGCCGCATTCGGTTCCGGATCTGCCAGCACGCCGTAGAACGGATGTCCGCCACCAACGCGCGTCGTCTTCATCCCGCGTGACGCGGCTAAGTCAGCGGGCCCCAAACTCATCCCGTGCATGCGCGGACTGGCACATGCGATCTCCTCAACATTCTTCACGCCTTCGGCCGTCTCGAGCAGTGCGTGGATCTGAATTGGACGCTTTACACCATACTTCGCTTCGAGCAACGCCAGATACTGGTCGACAAAATGAATGTCCCACGGTCCTTCGACCTTTGGAATCATAAACACATTCAACTTGTTGCCAGCGTCGCATACCACCTGATCCAAGTCGTCCAAAAACCACGGACTATTGAGACAGTTGACACGTACCCATAAAGCGGTGTCACCAAAGTCGATTGCATTCGCAGCTTCGATAAAGCCGGCACGCGCCGCTTCCTTTGCGTCCACCGGAATCGCGTCTTCTAAATTGCCGCACAACACATCCACCTGCTTGACGGTCTCCGGCAACTTGGCGCGAATCTTCTCCAAGTGTGGTGGAAAGAAGTGAATAACGCGCTCTGGTCGTACAGGTCGCTCACGCATCGGCATTGGTGCTCCAATTGCGAGCGGCTTGTAAAAATTCGCTGGAAGCTTCACGCGTCAATCTCCTGAGTGTTGTGCACAATCGCGGAAAACGAGCGACTCATGCGCTCGGTCCGGCTACGATTCCATCGTCATGCAACTGTCCAACCGCCGCCTCGCTCAATCCGAGAATCTGAAGCAGAATTTCGTCAGTGTGCTGACCAAGCATCGGTGCTGGCGACACCGGCACACGCTCATTTGCGCCAAAGTTGATCGGTGACGCTGGCGCCAGCGCAGCACCAACACCCGGTTGATGTAGCATGGCGAACATGGGATTCGCCACACTCAAATCGGCATCAGTCGCAAGCGCCTCACGCACAGTTCGGTATTGCGCCCATGTCACGCGAGCACCATCCAGCGCTTCACGCACTTCGGCCATCGTACGTGACGCAAACCACGGGAGTAGCACACCTGCAATCTCGTCGCGAAGCCGAAAACGATTGCCTTCGTCGCCAAGATTCACACCGTGCGCGGCGCTTAGTGCGTCGACACTAGCCGCAATGCCAGTGGCTTTGATCAGCGTATTCCACTGCATATCGGTAAGACCAACCACCATTGCGCGCTCGCCGTCGCTGGTCACGAAATCTCGCCCGAATGCGCCGTACAGATCGTTTCCATAGCGACCACGATCAGCGTCATTCACCATCACTTCGGCAATCATGCCAAGGTTGCCGAGCATCGCGAGCGCAACATCCTTCAACGCCAGCGTCACAAACTGACCTGCACCTGTGCGCG
>JANNWU010000094.1:0-13904 GCA_031408755.1 Gemmatimonadaceae bacterium
ACCGCGCAGCGACAGTCCAACCGCCGGGACGCTACCCGCGAAGCCACCACGCAACAGGGCCCCGCGATCACGCTCGGCGTCGAAACACTGACCCTCGAACTGATCTCAAGGGCCACAGCAGAATTGTGGCTGGAACACCGCGCTGCAAACCGGAACATGTCGAAGGGTGACATCGCGAGATACCGCGACACGTTTCTGTCGCTGAAAACCGACACTCCGAAGTGGCATCCGCTGGCAAGCGAAGCCTTGTCGTTCAACGCTGACGGCCAGCTTACGAACGGTCAAAAGCGCCTCTCTGGCTTCCTGGCGGCAAACGTGCCATCCGCCTCGTTTCTGATCCTTCGCTCAACCAGCGCACAGACGCTGGCCGCGATGGGCACGGGTCGGCCGCAATCGCTCCGCGATCAGTTGACTCGACTGGGGTATCTGGCTCCTGAGCTCGTGACGGCGCTGGTGCGGCCGCTGCACGCGGCCTTGCAACCCGCTCCCGTCGCGCAGGCCAACGAGATAGCCGACTCCGAGAGCGTCACGCCCGCCGTTTCCGTGGTTGAGCAGGCGCAGACCGCCGACGCGCACCGCACGTTCATCCGAGCGATGGTGACCCGCTCCGGATCGGACGAGCTTCTCCGAAACCCGAAAGTTTTTGCGGCGTTCTGGCCGCTGGCGCTGGTGCCACAAAAATCCGCCAAAGCATTCATCGATGAGGTGATGGAAGCTCCCGGTGAACTGAAAGGCGGGAGTGGATCCGTCGCGACCGTGGTGCGCCACGCGCTCTCACGTGCGCGAGAGAGAGCGCAGCTCGTCGCAACAGCAAATTTGGCGCAGCGTGATCGCACGGCGGTCCGTCGTGCCCCGCGTCGCGACCTGGTGCAGGAACTGGCCGCCGCCGTGCTGATCGGATACACACTGGCAAGCGAAGGTCGCTCACGCATCAGCAAGGGTGACCTGGACTGGACACCCGGGCGATCACGGAGTCGTCCGACGCCGTTCCCGGAGATTCCGGCGCGGTAGGCGTCTTTTCGTGCCCGAGCCGCCGTTTCGCGGCTCGGCACCTGCGCCTACCCCAAACTCCCCACCAGCGCTTCACTCGCGCACTCGGCTACCGCCTCCACCAACACGCCCACCAAGCCGTCGACGTCCTCCAACCGCTGATGCCTGGTTAACGTCAACCGAATCCCGGCATGATTCCGCGCCACCGCCGGATACCCGCACGGATTCACCAAGTACCCCGCCGCGCGTACCGCCTGCGCCACTGCCATTGTGCTTGGCACACTGCCGATCGTGATGTACTGCACTGGCGCATACTCATCCGATGCGAGTGTCAGACCCGCGCCCTGCGCACCAGCGCGGAACCGTGCGATCCGCTCACGTAACTCCGCATGCATGCGAGGATACTCGTCCGACAGATGTAAATCGGCGGCCGCGATACACCCTTCCAGAATCGGTGGCGGCAGTGGTGCGCAGAAAATCATCGGCATGCCGCACGTGCGCACAACATCCTGCCACTCGCGCGACGCAAAACACAGGACACCGCCAGTCCCAACACCGAACGCTTTGCCCAACGACAACGCGACCACCATTCGTGGATGCAACCTGTCCTGCGCACCAAGCGCGAGACCGCGACCACTCACACCGTATGTGCTCGTGCCGTGCGCGTCGTCAAGGTAGACGTGGAAACGGTCGTGACGATCGAGCATCGCGAGCAACGCACCCATCGGCGCAACGTCACCATGCATGCTGTACACGCCGTCGCCAAAGTACCACACATTTTTCGTTGCCGGGTCACTTAGCGCGCGTATCACCTCGCGATCCAGTCGATCCATCGCATTGTGACGCACGGTGTACACCTTCGCTTGTGATGCCACAACTTGCGCCGCCATGTGTACGCTGGCATGCACTTGCTGGTCTAACAGCAACACATCACCGGGCTGAATCAGTGACGTGAGCAGCGCGAAATGTCCGAGCGTGGTGGTCGCCGTAATCACGGGAAAGGTCCCTGTCATCTCCGCCAGTCGCTCTTCCAAATCGCGGGACCGCGGTGCCGAAATGAATGCGCGCGACACAGAGAAAGTGGCACCGTATCGCTTTACGCCGGTGACCACGGCGTCCGTGATGCGCTCGTCCAGTTCGAGGCCCAGATAGCTGCACGACACAAAGTTTACGAGCGGTGCACCGTCAATCGTGACGATCCGGCCGTTGAGTTCGTGGTCATCAGCCTGTAAATGAATCAGACCGGCGTCACGCGCGGTCACCATCGAGTCGTACACAGCGCGCGTGCGCGGTGGGAGTTGTAGCGTAGACACAGTCAATCAAAGTTGAAAAGGCGTGAATGCCCCGCGCCGAGTATCGTCAGCGGGCAGTTGAAGACGCTCGACTGCACAGTTGGTCACCAGACAGTCTGCGATCTACGCATGCTAACGCCAACTGGATCGCTGCACTCTCACTATCGAGCCACAAAAACAAAACGGGCCATCGAGCCACAAAAGCAAAACGGGCGCACAGCGATCCGTTCGCCGCGCGCCCGCTCAACCCGTCGCACACGCACTCCTGACGCGTCGCCTACTTCACACTCCACGGCGGCGTCACGTTGTTGCTGCGTGCGTAGGCAATTGACTGACCAAGGTGTTCGTGCAAGTGCGTCACAGTGAGCACCATCGCTTTCTGTCGGCTCCAATTCTGGCCGAAGAAATTCATCATCTCTCCAAGATTTGCATCCGTGGTGAGACGCATTGCGGCGTGCAAATGTGTGAACGACGCTTCAAGTTCTGCGACGATCTGCGCTTTCGTCGCTGTGCGACTCTCGTACACACCAACACTCTTCATATCGGTCGCGCTAATGCCGCTCGCTGCGGGAGCTGGCGAACCCATCATGATCGGAATGAGATAGTTGTCGGCGGCAACGTGCTTGAACACTTCGCCGACGCTGCGAGCGCCGGTAGCGGGTCGCCACACATACGCGCTTTCCGGAATGGCGTTCGCCAGTCCAATCAACTTCTTCTGCAACTCAGTTACATCGCTGTGCATCTCGGCCATTAAGCCTTGCGCCACGAGTGGAGCAGGAGCTGCGGCAACGCTACCGAGTACGGCAAGGGCGAGCGGTAGAACCAGCGTACGGAGTGGTCGTGTCATGTTGGGACTCGCGGGGACGAAGTGGGACGAGTGAACGCCGAAATATGCGCGCTGGACCGGCGTCGCAAGACAAGACGAAATCACGCTGATTGCGTCCGTAGGCAAACTCAACCGAATCGTCGTTTCTTGCGCCGATGCTCTGGTCTGACAGCTACTGACTTCCGTGAATTCGAGAACTAGTTGCCTGGTGGCGGTACCACGACGCGCTTCGCCGAGAACGCCTCCTGCACCTGACTCGCGATATCTACTTGGCCGGCCATCGCATCGCCTGCCAACGTGGTCGTCACAGTCAGCGTGACCGGATTTCCGCCGTAGCTGATCGTGTACGCGAATTTCACGTTGCTACCAACGACCGAACCTTCCAGCGGCACATCACCTGACGGACGCTTCACCGTCCCCGTCAACTTTTCGCCCGCTTGCACAAACAGCACGCGAAACTCCCGCGCGCCACCCGGCGTGTTCATCGATGCGTTCCACTCGCCAGTGATGCCCTGCGCAGCGGCGGATCCTGCGGTGATCAGCGTCAACATCGCGGTCAGTAAAAACTTCTTCATCACGTACCTCAAAGCGAATAGGAATTCAGAAGGGCGCGCAAAATTCGGCAAAACAATTGCACATCACACGTGTGCTCAGCGCTGTAGAAACTTAGCATGGGATCCGCCGGACCATCGACCTATCCGGAGTTCTACGGACGGACGGCGGACGCAGAACGGCCTGTCATCGATTTATACACCGCATCTTCGTCGTAGCGCGTGCCCGCTTTCGTGCGCGCGGAACTATCCATCGCCTGTTCCGCAGGCGTACCAACGAAGAAGCGAAGATGGTGCACGGAGCCGACCGAACCGCCCGGGGACGGCAACATCACCTGCGGCGCGTCGCTGCCATCGGGATAGTGCAGCACCTTCGTTGCGTAACTGAGCTGCGCTTCGAGACCAGAAAAATGACCGACGATCACTTTCCCAGACGGCGGAACGTTGATCTCAATCACGCCAGACGGCTGCGGTGCAATGACGGGTCGCGACGGATCGAAAAAAACGTACACCGATCCACGGTAACCACTCGTCAATCGAAACTCGATCGTCGGTGCTGATTTCTGTGCCATCATCGACGGACCAAGATCATCGAAGACAACAAACAGCGTCACATACACGCTCGCGAGCAACGCGAGCAGCATTGCAACCCACGGCAAAAAACCCGGGAAGTATCCAGCTGTCACACCACGCTGAACCAACCAGCCGATTAAGAGCGGCGGCACTAAGCACATCAACGCGATCGCGGCCATGATCGCGAGCGTCAACTGTGAATCAACCGACATGCGACGCTCCATTATTGTGAGATGAACAAATCACGGCGTTGAGCTAGAAGCATGTAGTTCGCGAAGCTCGTCAGCAGAGATTGCACCGCCGCGCCTGCACGAGGCGTGTAGATGCGGTGACACTGACAGGAACTCCGCCGCATTTGCTGCGCGCACGCCACCACCAGGCACAACTTCCACCGCTGTCACTCCCGCCGCACGCGCCGCCGCCTGAGCGTTGGCCACATCGGCGCGCAAAAT
This sequence comes from Gemmatimonadaceae bacterium, assembly GCA_031408755.1. GTDB lineage: Bacteria > Gemmatimonadota > Gemmatimonadetes > Gemmatimonadales > Gemmatimonadaceae > JACMLX01. The sequence goes on from JANNWU010000094.1 coordinate 4,685, forward strand.
CGTGAGCCGATCGGCCAGTGATAACACCGACGCATCCCACCCAAGCACGCCCGCAGTGACAACTCGTGTCATACCCAGCGCGGTCAGGTCGCGCATGCCACGCGCGCGATCGGTGAGCAAGTCGAAGCAGCGCAGGAACGCTACGACTAATCCGTGCGCGGTCGCCGCATCGCGCAGTGTGGCGCATGCCTCCATATCAATCGCACCGTCGGGCGTGAGCAAGCCGATCGCCACCGAATGCGCGCCCGCCTTTGCGCTCGCGTCAATCTCGCGCAGCGAATCGGTGAGAATACGCGGGGTCGTCACGAACGCCGCGACATCGAGCTTCTCGCTATTCGTCATGCTTCGAGGCCGAATCATGCTCACGATGCTGGTGCGCGAGGTGTCAATGCGTTCGCGCACACTCGTGATCAATGACATCTGTGGCGTCCACCCTTCGCTGGGCAAATCGTCGCACAGTTCCAACCGAGTAGCGAAGGGCGCGGCAAGCAGCGCGGCGCTGAGTGAGTCGAGGGGCACTTCAAGGGTGCGATTCATGCCGCAAACTAACTGAATTGCGCCGCCGGACCGCTGGGCACTTCCGCGCGGCTTGTCGTGGCCCAACGTTTCAGCGCGCGAGCACGATAGCCATCATCGCCACGGCTCCCACGCTCTAACGCTCCATCAAAACCTCAACTCCGCCACCATGTCGCGATCCGTCTATCCCATCCTGGCCGCTCTCATTGTGTCTGGGTGTACGCACACCGCAAAAGCCTTGCAGCAGCCGGATGCTGCGATGACAGCTCGAGCACGGGCTATTCACGAACGCGTGATGACTATCGACACACACGTCGATATCAATCCGCTCAACTTTCGCGCCGATACACTGAATTACGCGAGCCGTCTGCCGCGCAATCAGGTGGACCTCGTCAAGATGGAAGAGGGCGGTCTCGATGCGGCGTTCTTGATTGTTTACGTTGGACAAACTGCCGAATTGGACAGCGCCGGTTTCGCGAAAGCCAATGCACAAGCGCTTGAGAAGTTCGCGGCCATTCGTCGCCTCACGTCGCAGATCGCTCCAACACGCGTCGGCCTTGCCACCAGCGCCGCAGAAGCGCGCGCGATTTACGCGAGTGGACGCAAAGTGGTGTTCATCGGCATCGAGAACGGTTTTCCAATTGGCGCCGACATTACAAACGTGCGCAAGTTCTATGAGCTCGGCGGACGTTACATGTCGCTCGCGCATAACGGACATAGCCAGCTCTCCGATTCCAATACCGGTGAGCGCGATGGCGTGTGGCGCTGGAACGGCCTGTCGCCGCTCGGGAAACTAGTCATTCCCGAAATGAACAGGCTCGGCATCATGATTGACATTTCGCATCCATCGAAAGTGTCAATGCTACAAACCGTGGAGCTGTCGCGTGCGCCGATCATTGCGTCGCACTCGGGTGTGCGTGCGATCTGCAATCACAGCCGTAACATGGACGATGAGCAGATTCGCGCGATGGGCCGCAACGGTGGAGTGATCCAATTGGTCGCGTTCAATAGCTACGTAAAGTGCGATCCCACGAAAGACGCTGCGCGTAACAAGATTCGTACGGATGCTTTGGCCGCGCTGCGTGCCGAATTTGGCATCACCGCGACGGCTGTTGCCGAGACACGTGCGCAGATTGATGCGTTGGGGACGGAGCGTAAGAACGCCTATCTCGCGAAACAAGAAGAGATTGTGTCGCGTCGTACCTTGGGCGATACGCCGGCGTCAGTGAAAGACTTCGTCGATCACATTGAGTATGTCGTGAAGATGATCGGGATTGAGCATGTCGGCATTTCGTCTGATTTCGACGGTGGTGGCGGTATCGACGGCTGGCGCAATGCAAGTGAAACGTTCAACGTGACGCTCGAGCTGGTGCGCCGCGGTTACACCGAGGAACAGATTGCAAAAATCTGGGGCGGAAATTTGCTGCGCGTATTAGAAGCGGTGGAAAAAGTATCGGCTTCCAGTACTGCGTCGAGCATGCGCTAGTCGGGCCTAGGCACGCAGTAATCTCCCACTACCCACAGCTACTATGTCTCGCCGCTTTCAGTTGCTGCTTCCCGTACTGATGCTCGCGATTCGCACCTCTGCGCCTTCGACACCGCACTTCACGCCACTCCAGCCGTCGCAACTTGCCCTCGGCACGAGCTTTACGAATGCCGTCGCAGATATCGATGCTGATGGCGATCTCGATCTGTTTGTCGGATTTGGTGGTGTCGCAAATCGCCTGTATCGCAATGACAACGGAGTTTTGACCGACATCGCTTCCGCTGCCGGCGTGAACATTGCGCGCGCGACGCGTTCCGCGGCGTGGGGCGACTTCGATGCTGATGGCGATCCCGATTTGTTGGTTGGCTATGCGCCTGGCACGACGTCAGTGCTCTCGCTCTATCGCAACGACGGTGCCCATTTCACCGACGTGACAGACAGCGCAGGCCTCGCGGTAGCAGCAGGGGGCGTGCGGCAGCCGAGTTGGGTGGACGCAGATGGTGACGGCGATTTGGATCTGTTCGTGGCATTCCGTGATCGCGCCAACATGTTTTTTCGCAATAACGGTGGCAAGTTCACTGAGGTAGCAGAAGGCATTGGACTGGCTGATCCGCGAAAGAGTGTCGGCGCTGTCTGGTTTGATGCCGATGAGGATGGCGATCTTGATGTCGTGGTAGCAAATCAAGATGGTGACTCGAATGCGTTGTTCCGAAATGATGGCGCGCGGTTCACCGATGTCGCAGCACAGATGGGCGTGGAGTGGGGCGGGCGCGCTCCGCGCTTGGCAACGAATGGTACGGTGCGGCCGTGTGCAGACGATGTTGATCGCGACGGTCGCCTCGATCTGTTCTTCGCCAACTACGGACCAAACGGACTGCTCCTCAAGCGTGACGCAGTATTTGTGGATTCATCTGCAGCGTGGGGCGTAAACATCGACGGTCGGTATGATGCATGCGCGTTTGCCGACGTTGATCACAATGGTACTCTGGATTTGTATGTGAACGGCACTGTCACCGGCGGAACGAACTATCCAGACTTCCTCTTCTCCAATAGCGGCACGCGGCTCGATGAAGTCACGCCTGAAAATCTGAAAGCGCTGCAGGCCGATCACGGTGCGCTGTGGTTTGATATCGATCGCGATGGTGATCTTGATCTTGCTTTGACGGGTGCGCAGGCGAATGGCATGCACCTCGTGATGCGGAACGATCTTGCCACTTCTGCTGCGCGTCGTTCACTAAGTGTGCGCGTTCTGGATGCGAATGGTCGCGCGACGATGGCTGGCGCAGAGGTGCGGCTGACCATTGCAAACTCAAAAGAATTGCTGGGCACGCGACTCGTAGATACCGGCTCTGGGTACAACGCGCAGAATGACGCACCTGTCCATTTTGGCCTCGCGACGCTGCAGCGCGTGGATGTGTCGGTTGTGTATGGATCGAGAGGTGCTCGACGCGCAGTGTTGGTGCGAAATGTCTCGCCGCGGCAGTACGTAGGCCGCAGTTTGGTTGTACGGATGCCGGCGCGATGAGTGTCTCGAGCCGTAACATTGCGCGCGTATCAATACTTGCGATGACCGTCGGCATTGGCAGCACCGCGGAGGCGCAGTGGACCAATCGGTACCCGCGCGTCGCCGGATATGGGCATCAGATCTATCTGGAAGGGTATGAGCTACCGATGCTCACTTCAGGGCCAATTGATGCTGTAGAGTCGAAGAACGGAAGCGTCGCCTTCGCATCATTCGGATATCTCTGGAGCTTAGATCAGCGCACCAACGTTGCGACGCGAATTACTCGCAGTGCTGGTGTGGATTCACGCCCCGCGTGGAGTCCTGACGGATCGATGCTCGCGTTCCTGCGCGATGATAGTCAGCGATTGCGAATCGTGTTGCTGGATGTGCGTGCGCGTACCGAGACCCTGCTCGTGACCGACAGTGCGATGGTTCTTGATCCGGCGTTCTCCGCTGATGGGAAGTCGGTGTTCTACAGCTCGAGCGTTGCGGGCGATTTGGATCTGTGGCAGATCAATCTGGCAACAAAGGCGCGAACTCGCGTGACTGATCAACAGGGCACCGCAGAACTTCATCCGATGCCGACACCTGATGGTCAGGCATTGCTGTACTTGTCGAAAACTCGTGCCGGAAATGACATCGTTCGTCGGCGCTCACTCGCGACCGGTGAAGATCGCGCGCTTTACACAGGTGCCATTGTTTCCATCGCTCGCGGCGCCGTCAGTCCAGATAGTCGTACACTCGCGCTCTCGTGGCCCAGTCAGCAGGATCGGTGGGAGTTGCGATTGGTAAACGCCGTGTCAACCAGTACTAGCGTCGAACTGTTTCACGACGCTGCGACCATTCCGCTCACACCGGCGTGGAATGTGAATGGGAGCGCGCTGTGGTTCTCTCGCGCAGACGCAAAGCAACGCATGCATCTCTCGCGAATTGGAACAGGCGGTGGCGCGGCAGTAGATGTTCCGATCCGCTCGTGGCGTTGGGAAACGCCGATGGCGCGAGTGCGAATTGTCACGCGCATGGCGGCCAGCGCCGCACCTGTGAGTGCTCGCGTTGCGGTGCGCACAGCGGATGGGCATCCGGTTGTTGCCGACGGTAGCCAGATGCGTTTTGACGGACAGAATGGTATTGCGTTTTTTTACAGCAATGGGACAAGTGAGATCACCGTACCGGCAGGCGACATCGAGATCACTGCGGTGCAGGGGCTGACCACTCCGCCCGCGTCGCAACGCGTCACCGTGCGCGAAGGTGAAACGAAAACGGTCGTGATCACCATGACTCCGGTCTGGAACGCCGCTGCGAAAGGGTGGCTCAGCGGTGAACACCATTTCCATCTCAATTATGGTGGTCCATACCGGCTTGAGCCTGGTGCACTGATCACGATGGGGCGCGCTGAAAATCTTGATGTGATGACGCCGATGCTGGCGAACCTTGCGACGCGCTTTGACGACCAGACACTGTTCACCTATCAGAATCAGAATGCCAAACCATGGATTTCATGGGCGCAGGAAGTGCGATCCCACTTCTTGGGTCACGTTGGCATAATCGGCGCCAAGAGTCTGTTCTGGCCGTGGATCTGGGGCCCTGGGTACGATGTGTACTCGCGCGACGATCGACCGAATGCCGACGTGATGGACTGGGCGAAGGAACGCGATGCCTTCAACGTGTACGTGCATCCCGTGTCGAGTGCAACGCCGTTCGAGAATGATGCGACGCTGCGAACAATTCCAATTGGGTTTGTGGCTGACGCAGTCACGGGTCGAGCGAATGCGATTGAACTGGTGTGTCTGTGGAGCGACGAGCGCGGCAGCCAGGAATTGTGGTATCGTATTTTGAACGTTGGCGTCCCGATGGTGCTCTCAGCGGGCACCGACGTGATGAACAATCTGTATCGCACCATGGCAGTTGGTACAACGCGCGTGTACGTGCGCCCAGAACGCCCGTCGCAACCGGAGAGCTACTTCGCTGGGCTCCGCGCGGGCAGGAGTTTCGTAACCAATGGCCCAATGCTGCAGTTCAGCATGGACGGCAAGGGACCGGGCGAAGTGGTAAAGCAGCACGGCATGACGCAACCATACGATTTGATGATCAGCTCTGCGGTGCCGGTAGACAGCGTAGAGATTGTCGTGAATGGCGTCGTCTATGTGCGTCTCCCCGGTTTCTCTGCGCCGGGCTCACGTCGCTACACTGGCGTGGTGCGCGTGCCAAACGGTGGGTGGGTTGCAGCCCGCGCCAGCGGCCCCGCAACGCGCGCATGGCCAGCGATGGACTCCTATGCGTTCGCGCACACGGCACCCATCTGGATCAATCGCGTTGGCAGTGTTGACGCTGGCAGTCGCATGATTGCGGCGCGAGAATTGTTGCGCGCACTCGACGTGTCGGATCGTGCGATTGAAATCGGCTACGCGGGCGCTGATCATCCACGAATTCTCGCGCACAACGCCGCCGCGCGACGTCAGTTGAATGAGTGGCTCGCGAAACCGTGACGCGCGCTGCACGCAGACGAAAAGGCGAGTCTGCACGAGCGCGCGTCGGAGTGTCTCAGCGCGAAGTGCGCTGCGTGGTTCGTTCAGCGCTAGTTCTGCTCGGATGCCTGTGGTCAAGCGTGTCCTGCAGTCGCACGAAGCACTCCGATGTTCGCTACGACGTTGTAATTCAGAATGGCACACTCATCGACGGTACCGGTGCGCCACGACAACGCTTGGACATCGCGCTTCGTGGCGATCGAATTGTGCAGATAGCCCCGCGCATCGACGGCTCTCATGCGGCCGCTATCGTTGACGCGACGGGCCTGATTATCGCGCCCGGATTCATTGAACCGCATGCGCACATTAGTGATATCGCGTTGCATCCTGATGCGGCAAACTTTACGACGCAGGGGATCACGACAATTGTCGCCAGTCTGCACAGTATGGATCAGCCATACCCATTAGGTGCGTTTTTTGACACGCTGCATGTCGCACCCAATACGCTCTGGACCGCGGGACACACGTGGATGCGCAAGCGGGTGATGGGACTCGCAGATCGCGTTCCGTCACCTGACGAGTTGCGCGGCATGACCGAGCTGGCAGAACAGGCGATGCGTGACGGCGCTATCGGCCTCGGGACCGGTCTCGAATATGTGCCGGCGACGTTTGCGAAGACGAACGAGCTTGTCGCGCTTGCCACCGTAACCGCACAACCGCACTCACTGTACGTGACGCATTTGCGAGACGAGGGTGCAGCGCTGTATCCGGCGATCAATGAGGCGATCTCAGTTGCGAGTGCGAGCAAGCAGCCGCTGCACATTAGTCACCTGAAAACTACCGGCGCGGAGAACTGGGGTCGCGCGAAAACCGTGTTGTCAGTGCTAGACAGCGCGACGAGTTCCGGGACACATACCAGCTTTGACGTGTATCCGTACGTTGCCTACAGCACGTACTCTGATGTGTTGTTCCCAGCGTGGGCGCTCGCGGGCGGCAATGCGGCGTTCAAGCTTCGAGTGGCTGATCCTGCGATTCGCTCGCGCATCATTACCGAAATGCGCACTCTCTTTCGCGCGCAAACTGGCAACACACTTGAGAGCGTGCAGTTCCGTGAGCATCCCACAAATCCAGAGCTCAACGGCAAGACTCTCTCGGATCATCTGGCAGCGGTAGGCAAACCGCTTACCCTTGATGCTGGTTTCAGTGCGCTCGTGGCTCTTCAGGAGTCGGGCGCTTTCATCGGAATTTTCTATGGCATGAGTAACGCAGACGTTGATATGTTTTTGCTGCACCCATCGGCAATGATTTCATCTGACGGCGATCTCGTTACGCCGGGCGTCGGATTTCCGCATCCGCGCAGCTATGGTGCCTTCCCTCGCGTTCTGTCGCTCTACGTGCGTGAGCGGCAACTGTTATCGCTGGAAGCCGCGATTCACAAAATGACTGGACTACCTGCCGCAGTCTTCAGCATCGCTGAGCGAGGCACATTACGGAGCGGATATTTTGCCGATCTGGTGCTCTTCGACGCCGCCACAGTGCAGGACGATGCGACGTTCACCGATCCACATCATTACGCGCGCGGCATTCAGCATTTGTACATTAATGGCCGCGCGGTGATCGCGAGCGGTGCTCGCACTGGAGCGAAAGCGGGGGTACCAATTCGGCGGATGCAGTAGGAACCGTCACGCATGCCTGAGTGGCGAACGCGCGCACTACCGCAGCCGCCGCAACTCTTGCTCCGCCGCCAGAAATCCAAACGCCGGCCACCCCGCAGCATCCACGGCCATCTGGAAGTAACGCTTGGCGTTGACAGTATCCGCACGAGTGAGATACCAATTCCCAATTCCGTAGTTCAGCGTTGATCGTTGCACTGCTGCCGAATCGGCCGCGGCCAGTATCTGCTCAGGTGTGATCGTTCCACGATAGAGCCTGATCCGCTGCATGTACGCAAGCGTCGGCGTTGCCTTCAGTGAATCAGTGATCGGGAGTAGCGCGCGCTTCGCTGCTGCCTCACCCTGACCGGCACGCGAGAGCGACATCCACAACCAATCGCTCACTCCGGCTAATTCGTTGGAGTTGGGTGCTAACGGCTGCGCACGCTGAAAGGCGGTCACTGCGTCAGTAAACTCGCCGCGAATAAAGTGCACGGCGCCTAAGTGATACAGCACGTCGTAGTTCAATGTGTCCAGCGCAAAACCGCGCGTGAGATCAGCAAGCGCACGATCAAATTGTCCGGTGGACAAATACCGATGCCCGCGCCACCGGTACAACAGCACATTCGTCGGCGCGATACGCAAACCGTCGCTGAACGTGGCAATCGCTTCGCGGTACTGCCGCGCTCCCGCCTGCGCTAAGCCGTGTGCAAGTATCATGTCAACGTCGAGTGGTTTGGCCGATCGCATTTGCGCCGCGCGAGCCACGGGACCGGTATCAACTTGTGCGCGGTACTGCGCGCGATTCACGGCGCGATACTGCACGCTCTGCGCTGCTGCAGGCTGCGTAATGACGACAAGCGCAAGCGCGCCGAGCACGAGTGATCGCATGGTCCGTTTCCGTTGCGGGAGAGTTCGAAATTCAAATCGACCACGCAGTCTAAACCCGAGACTAAGGATCGCAGCGGTGGCGAGAATTCTGCTCCCTCCTCCGTGAGAGCAGAGGAGGGAGCAGGGGCATTCGAGGCGGCGTGAAAGGCTGAGGCCGCCAGACGTTTTGCGCTGGCGTGCCTCATTCGTCTGAGAAGGATCGCAGATCGACACGTCTGCCTCTGATATCACCCATTAGGAGCATCTCGATGCATATTCGTCTCGCATTGGCAGCGCTTTCGCTTTTCGTCGCTCTTCCCGCAGCGCACGCACAGGGAATGAATGGTGCGCTTGACGCAGGCAGCGCACGTCGCGTGCAGTTCGGCATCGGTGGCGGCGCCATCGTGCCGCGTTCAAAAGCACGATTCCAGGAGGTGTTGACCGGCGCAACGGGGCAGGGATATCTGCTACTGCGTGTTGCTCCAGGATTTCCGTCCATTCGTATCGGCGCCGACTTCTCGCGAATGAAATTTGGTGACCCGGTCACCGCTGTCGGCACGTCGCCCGTTGGCACAACACGCACCCAACTCGGCGGCATTGCATCGGTGAAATTTGATTTGCTGCCTGGCGCCATTCGACCGTACATCTTGGCCGGAGTCGGTGCGTTTAATATTCGCGACGCTATCACGCCATCAGGCAACATCAGCGCGGAATCACTGAACTCTAC
>JANNWU010000095.1:0-2315 GCA_031408755.1 Gemmatimonadaceae bacterium
CGATCGCCGGTGGGTCGCACGTCACCCTTTGCAGGTACGGCGATCTGTCGACCACGCCACACACCGCCAATGATCCGCATACAGTTAGCGTCGCACGTCAACAAGGTTTAACTGCAAGCGATCAGCGCCACGGTAATCATCGCGGTCAAGTTTGAATGCCAGATCGACGGGTATTGCCGGATCGAGCAGTTTCGCACGGTCACCGAGGCGCCACGCGATGGCCGCGATTGCGCCGCTATCATTGCTCACAGCAGTTCGCACGCCGTCGGTGCTTCCAATGCGCTTCGGTGTGACTTCAATGCGCGCCCCGCGCCATGCAAGCGTTGGCGTCGGATTACCTAAGCCATGTGGCTCAAAGTACTGCAGCAGTTTCTCCAGCTCGTCGGTAACATCTGCGCCTTGCACTTCGAGGTCGATGCGTTGCTCAGGCACGAGATCATCCGCGCACAGCCGTTCACGCGCAATGTCATTGAATGCTCGCTGAAGCGTCGGTACAAGTGATGTCTGCACTGTGATACCCGCCGCGGCTCGATGACCACCGAAGCGAATCAGATGCTGCTGACATGACGCGAGCCCCGCGTGCAAATCGAAGGCGCCAATTGAGCGACCGCTTCCCTTGCCGGTCTCACCCTCCAGCGCAACCATGACAACCGGTCGTGACACCTGCTCGACGATTCGCGACGCGACGATTCCAATCACGCCGGCGTGCCAGCCTTCTTTCGCTAACACTAAGCCATACGTCTCATCGAGATTGATCGCATCAACCATGCGCATGGCTTCATCGAGCGTTTTACGATCGAGCGACTGCCGCCGCTGATTCAGCTCTTCCAACTCGCGCGCAATCTCATTCGCATCACCTGCGTCGTCAGTCAATAGCAATTCGACGCCGCGCATTGCGTTACCCAGCCTACCAACCGCGTTTAACCTCGGCGCGAGGATAAAGCCAACCCGGCCCGCCGTGAGCGGCTTGCCTTCTAGACCAGACGCGCGAATGAGTGCACGCAATCCGACATTCTTCGTCTCACTGAGCAGCTTTAAACCGTAACGCACAAACACGCGATTTTCGCCGCGCAGCGGTGCAAGATCTGCGACGCTTGCCAGCGCCACTAAATCCAATAGTCCAAATACAAATCCTTCGCTTCCACCGAGCGCGCGCGTGACGGCGAGCGCAAGCTTGAACGCGATACCGACAGCAGCAAAATCTTTGTCTGGTGATTCGCAGCCGGGCTGCTTTGGATTCAAAATCGCCACGCACTCAGGGAGCGGGCCGCCGGGCAGATGGTGATCGCTGACGATCACGTCGATACCGAGCGCTGTAAGCGATGCGATAGGCTCACGTGCACTGGTACCGCAGTCTGCGGTAATCACCAACGTCGCGCGGGCCGCAACTGCAGCGCGCACGCCGGCGTCAGTCAGGTCGTAGCCATCGGTGATTCGGTGCGGGATAAATGGCTGTACTGTGCCGCCGAGTTGGCGCAACGCACGCGTGAGTAATGCCGCGCTGCACATCCCATCAACATCGTAGTCTCCGTGAACCAGCATCGTTTCACCAGAACGAATCGCACGAACAATGCGCTCCACGGCTTGCGGCATTCCACGCAAAGTATCTGGTAGGCTGATGTGCTCAAGTCGCGGTCGGAGAAAGCGCTTTGCCGCATCAGCGTCTCCGTACCCACGTTGCACCAGCAACTGGCAGAGCACCGGCGGCAAACTCAACGCGGCAGACAATTCTTCCACGCAGCGCATGTCGACCGTCGGTGGCGGTAGCCAGCGGGCTGGTGGTCGTGTGCGCGTCTCGAGTACAGTCATGCGCAGAAGGTATGCCGCGCGACAGACACGAACAACATCACTTCAGCGCACGGGCGCGCAAATCGCTGCATGGCATCACTGCGCCTCACGTGCGGATGCGCTTCGCAAGCAGAGAACGACGCTCAATACGCAATGCTTCACGCTCAGTCTCGAGCTCGCGCTTCGACTCAGGATCGGAGTCGGTGATGAGGACATCTAAGTCGCGAATCGTACGATCAAGCTGCCGCACGAGAAACTGCCGGACAACGCCCTGCACCACTTCTTCGCCGCCGGTTGGTGCCAAGTCATCACGCCGCAACACCACTTCGTGGAATGCGGCGAGCGCGTAGGGCGCGTCGGTTTCGAGCGCCAACTCAATCGTGTCGAGTGGTTCGTCTGAGCCAAGCTTGAGCAACAAGTCGTAGATGGCGCGCAGGCGTTCATCTTCAAACAGCTGCGCATCGATCTGCTCAGAAGCATCACGCACCCAGCGGCGATCTTGGATCAGCAGCGCGACCACCGACAGT
>JANNWU010000096.1:0-16350 GCA_031408755.1 Gemmatimonadaceae bacterium
TTGGGGGGGGGGGGGGCGGGGCGGGGGGCGCGCTGCCCGTTCGCTTGTCTGGGCTTTCTCTCACCCTATTTATCCCTTTTTTCGGGAGGTTAACAAAAAAATATACGGCCCCTCAACTCGGTATACATGCCGACGGTGCGAGCACTGTTACGCGCAGATCCTGGCTCCGGACCACCGATCGTTGCGCGTCACTTATCCCGCGCTCCGAGCAGTGCCGCGATCCATCGCTCTCGCGGAATAGCACGTCACACCGTCGCGCACATCGCTAACGAATCGCGCGCAACCCTACTTCACCTTCGTCGCATCAACGAATTTCACGATACACGCGCTGATCGCATCCGTCTGAAAATTCTTGATCGCTTCCAACTCGACCGTCAGTTGCAGCGCGTCGCCCGCTTTCGCATCACCATCGCTGGTGTGAATCACAAGCGAGTCTTCGTAGATCGTGCCTTCCTTGGTGTTGTACCCCTTCCCCTTCACATCTTCGGCCGTCTTCCACAGATCGTTGATGTCACCCGGCGACTCGACCGTCACTTGAAAGCTCTCTCCGTCACCTTTCTTCTCGGCATCCAGCTTCTGGAAGAAATCCAAATTGGTTTTGCCGTCGCTGATTGATGAGGCATCGGGCAGCTTCAACACGCCCGCGAGCGTGTAGCGATTGCCGTCGTTGTCGACGGTGCAGATCGGTGGGATCCGATCGCCCGGATTGGCGGGAAGAAACGCCTTGAAATCGCCGGGTTGTGCGGCTTTGCTGGTGCATGCGGCAAGCAAAACGGCGACGGCGACGGCGGGGAGGGCGTTGCGCACTTGAGGGCTCCGGGTGGGCGGTAGGGAGGCTGGTTCGTCGAACTTACCGCGACTGTGGGTTTGCGATAGTCGGGTTGATGGGCTCGCGACACAAGACGCGCGGCGCGTACACCGTCGTGGGTTGTAGATGGGCTGTACGTGATGCTTGCACCTGAATGCGGCGAATATTGCAGCCGCAAAACGATGCAACGGCACCCCGCGCTTTTCACTGCCGCCCGGTGCCAGATTCAAATGTTGCGGGAATGTCGCGAACCATCGGCGGCAGTTGTCAAGGAATTCTTGACAACTGCCGCCTAGACCACTTCGCACGATAAATGATGGCGAGCCATTTAAATGACACGCATCGTCAGATCACGACGACGTTGCTCGGACTGGAATTGCGGTGCGCTGGGCGATCGAAGTCGATCTGAACTGTCAAGGATTTCTTGATAGTTCGAATGGACCAAAGTCTCTTCCCTCGACCAAACGGTTCGATCGATCACGGGGTCCAATTAGGGGGTGAAAGTCCTTAACCCAACGATCAATGGGTCCAACGATCAAGGGGTCAACGATCAAGGGGTCAGAGATCTTGATCGCAGAACGATCAAGGGGTCAGAGATCTTGATCGCAGTGCTCGAAGATCTGCTCGATAGCGCGCCGCGGGTTGATGCCGAGCGTTTTCAGCTCGATCTGCGCCACCGGTACAACATTGATGAGCAGGATAACGTCGTAGCGATGGTGACTGTTGTCGGTGTTGATTCGCAGCTGGTTCACGACTTCGAAGTCGTTCTTGCACCAATCGCTGATGTTGACGAGCGTGTAGTTGAGCGGCGTGCCGTCTTCGCGTACGAAGCTGTTTCGACTGCGCAATGTCTGCGCTGCTGCAAAAACATCCGCCGAGATGATCTCATCCAGCAGCCGCTGAAACTCGGCGTCGGTGAGCGTGACGTGGTTCAGACGCTAGAAGTGTTCGCGGAAGTTTGCTTCCATCGCGGCGCGGTCGCGGATGTCGGCGCGGTCGCGGATGTCGGCGCGGTAGCTGTACTTCAGCGCTTGCAGCCTATTGATCAGCTCTTGTTCGAGTTGGCCTTCGGATAATATCATAGTATTGCAGCAGTACGTTCTGCGCGTGTTTTTGTATGACCGGTACCGGCGATGAAGGCAGCGCGGTGCACCGTGTGACATCAATCGTCACCGCGGCGCGCAGCAAGTGATCGATCGATCAAGGGGTCAGAGATCTTGATCGGCTGGCTAATGGCGATCTGCGATCAAGGGGTCTGCGATCAAGGGGTCAGAGATCTTGATCGGCTAATGGCGATCTGCGATCAAGGGGTCAGAGATCTTGATCCTGCGATCAAGGGATCAGAGATCTTGATCGGATCAAGGGGTCCGATCAAGGGGTCAGAGATCTTGATCCTGCGATCAAAGGGTCAGAGATCCTGATCCTGCGATCAAGGGGTCTGCGATCAAGGGGTCGGATCAAGGGGTCAGAGATCTTGATCCTGCGATCAAGGGGTCAGAGATCTTGATCGGTTGGCTAATGGCAGAACGCGCAGCGCCTCAATCCAAACCGGTCACTCCGCCTGCATTTCTGACGCGGTCGTGAAGCCAGCGGTAAGTGCACTGAGTGCGCGCGTCATTGCCCGTTGTGTTGCCAGCGACTCTCCTTGCACATGTGCACCAATAGCACGCCCAAGCTTCGCGTACGCACGGTCCACGCGTTTCCGACCCTGGTGCGTGAGACTGATCGCGTGACTGCGGCGGTCAGCATCACTCGCCTGACGTGCTACGATACCCGTGCGCAACAGTCGATCAATGAGCGCGGTCACAGATCCAGACGTGAGCCCGAGCCGTTCACCGATCGTGGTCGGAGTGAGTGGTCCGTACTCAAGCGCATTTAAGCAGCGTAGATCGCTCCGGTGAATGTCGAGCATGTCCGCCAAACGCCCGTCAAACCGATAGATCGCTTCGTACAATTCTCGCGTGGCGCGCAGCATTTCTGACATTCTTGACGAGTGACGGAGTGTGAGTATATCTTGACCATCAAGATACTAGATTTGCACTGTCACGCAGGAACCAAATTATGTGGCGGCATCAATACGCAATACAAACCGATCTCCCGGTCGATGCCCTGTGGCCTGTGCTGGCGAACATTGCAGGATGGCCGGCAATTGACAAAAATATCGAGAGTCTCGTCCTCGATGGTCCACCTGCCTCTGGCACAACATTCATGCTTCAACCGCGCGGCGGACCAAAACTTCGCTTCACTATCGGTACGTTTCGCGCACCGAACAGCTATTCGGATATTTGCCATTTGTTTGGAGCGTCGATGACAACAGCGCACCATCTCGATCTACTCCCGAATGGTTCGACGCGCATCGGCATCACGATTGAGATTACCGGAATCTTGAGTTGGTTCTGGGCTCGGGCGGTGGGTAAGCGTCATGCCGATGGTCTTGCGGAACAAACTCGACGTTTTGTGGCCGCTGGCCGCGAGCAGTTGAAGTTGGTGACGTCGCACTAGTGTCTCAATCAGCTGCATTCGCGCGCATCAAACGCGATCTCATGACGATCGTTGCCGCAATTCCTCCCGGCCGCCTCGCAACGAATGCCGCGATTGCTGAGTTTCTCGACATTGTGCCACGACAAGTTGCGTTCTTGCTCGCGAAGCGCAACGACGAGTTGCGTGAGTCAGTGCCGTGGTGGCGCGTCGTCGGAACGGACGGTCAGCTAGGCACTCGTAAGCAGAGCTTCGATGGAACATCGCAGAACGAATTGCTACGACGCGAAGGATTTCTCGTTACGAAGAATAGCGTCGTCGTGTCGCCGCAGGTCTGATTTGTGCCGACCACGCGAAGCACGAAGGTGGTACCAGTACGACGCGCCGACGTTGCGCAAAGCGGTGCGTAGCGGCGAATGAAGTGAGGGATGATCGTTAAACGGAAACGCTCAACCCTCGGATCAGTCCCGGCGCTAGTCTCACTGTCATGTTTGCTGCGCACTGCGCTACACTCCTTACAAGTACGTAGGCTTGGTCGCTGGCGACACCGCGTCGCAGCGTGACGCGGCAGATGAATGCGCGGCGCGACACACGCGTCGAGGAGAATGCATGAGTAGTCCGACTGTACGGCACGATCGGATCGCAATTATTGGATGTGGGCATGTCGGCTCCACCAGCGCATACGCGTTGATGATGCGAGGTACAGCGCGCGAGATCATCCTGATCGATGCAGACCGCAACGTCGCGGAATCGGAAGCAATGGATCTGCAACACGCGGCGTCGATGAATCGTCCGGTACACATCCGCGCAGGTGACTACACAGACGCGGCGCAGTCGAGCATCGTGATCATGACGGCCGGTGTCGGCGGATCACCGGGCGAATCGCGGCTTGATCTGCTCGCAAGAAACGTAGGTGTTGTTCGCGAATGCATGAAACAACTCGGAGCCGAAGGCTTTGCAGGGATACTTCTGATGACAACGAATCCCGTGGATGTACTGACACAGGTGGCTCAACATGAGTCAGGCTTTCCGGCAGCTCGAGTCATCGGTTCTGGCACGCTGCTCGATTCCGCTCGATTGCGTGCGATGATTGGTGCGGCACTCTCAGTGGAGGCACGTTCGGTGCACGCGTACATCATCGGCGAGCACGGAGATTCTGAAATTGCCGCGTTCAGCTCGGCCACCATCGCGGGCGTGCCGTTGCGAGAGTACGCTGAATCAGCAAAAGGCATTGAGCCGGATACGTTGCTGCAACGCGTTCGCAGTGCAGCACCGGATATTATACGCCACAAGGGTTATACGTCTTTCGCGATCGCGTCGTGCGTCGCTCGAATCTGTGAAGCGATCTTACGCGATGAGCATGCAGTGCTGCCAGTTTCGACGCTGCTGAAGGGTGAATACGGTATCAAGGGCGTGTATCTGAGCGTACCGTGCATTGTTGGCCGAGCAGGAATCGAGCGGGTGATTGAGATACCGCTGGATGAAAGCGAGCGCGCCGGGTTGCACGCGTCGGCCCAGGTCTTGAGACAGTCTTTACGCGAGGTTCGAGTTGGTGACATCGTATAACATCAGTGCCGAACAACTATAAAGAGCGAACGAAAACAGATTTTTGATTGGCCGCAGTCATCATTCTTTTCTGCTGCGCCGGTCATAACCACGTTGGTATCAATGCCGTGACGTTTGGGGGTCCGACATCAGCGGCTCGACCTTCTTCACATACGCCCGGACTGGAGGGCGACACACATGAAGCATCTGTCATTCAGTCAACACATCAACCGAGGCGCGCAGCACTTATCGCAGCAACATCAATCTTTTTCATCTGCATCATTGCACCGAACGCGCGCGCTGCTTCATCGCCGCCTGCTGTCATCGCCTCAGTCAGCACCCGCGGTGTGATTTGCCAAGAGATGCCCCACTTGTCTTTGCACCAGCCGCACATACTCTCTTCCCCGCCATTGTCGACGATTGCATTCCAGTACCGATCGGTCTCCTCCTGATTATCAGTCGCGATCTGAAAGGAAAATGACTCGTTGTGTTTCCACTTTGCCGGCCCGCCATTCAGGCCAAGACACGCCACGCCAACGACCACGAAGTCGACGGTCAGCACGTGACCTTCCTTTCCACCGGGAAAGTCACTCGGCGCGCGATGTGACGCACCTACTGAGCTGTCGGGAAAGGTCTCGGCATAAAAGCG
This sequence comes from Gemmatimonadaceae bacterium, assembly GCA_031408755.1. GTDB lineage: Bacteria > Gemmatimonadota > Gemmatimonadetes > Gemmatimonadales > Gemmatimonadaceae > JACMLX01. Next base: position 5,481 of record JANNWU010000096.1, read on the forward strand.
TGCAGCGGCCTCGGCGTCCTTCTCGTACCAGAGACAAATCGTATTTTTGCTCATTGCAGATCCTTGATGAATTGTCGTGCACTGCAATCGGCCGCACGCTTCGCAGAAAAGTGAGAAGTGGCGTGGCAAACCTGCGTATTGATCATCGTCTTCTGCGGGTTGTACGCATCACGTGCAGTTTATGTTGATGCACGATACGTCTCCTTCATGAATGTCTCAGTCACGGCACCATAATCTAAACTTTGCATGACGGGTTGCCGCAGGCTGATGGCGGCGAGGTGCTCACGCGGGTCGACAACATATACAGCGCAGCTGTCTTGCGTGCTTCAACGTCAACACACATCTCCGGATTTACACCGAGCCCGGCAGACATTTGTGTCGCACGTTACATGAACTCGGAGCGCGTCGACTTTTCGTCAAGTCACGAAGGAGTCGTGGAATGCCTACATGTGTTGCAAGATTCACACCCGCTGTTAGTGAGCGCAAGCATTGCGACTTTCGCCTTTCCACCCAACGCTTGCGAACCGTTGCGCTGAACTACACCTTCTAAGCGTAGACATTCGTCGCGCATCGTGCGACAGCCGTATCGGATGAGTGAACGTGGCTTATCAGTTGATGGCGCGTGTGGCCCAACATGGGGCTGCTCGCGCCTTTTTTGCTTCCTGAATGCCCGCGATGCGCTTGGCGCAGTCGCGGAGTTGGACTAGCTGCCACAAAATCGGTTTCCAATGTAGCGAATCATTCTCTTCGCTTATGCACGCGCGCGCGCGCAGATACATCCCGACGCATCCTGGCGCTGGAAGTCGCATCTATGCCTGACACACAACAATCGAGGTTTTATGCAAATCATTCCAGCAAAACATTTCGTAAGCGTCGCGCTACCCGTCCTGATCGCTCTCGCACACGCACCAACTGCAAGCGCACAGGTCCGCCCCACGATTCGTGACACGAGTACGACGCGCATCAGTATGCCGGCCGCAGCGCCTGGCATGGCTGGCATGATGTCCGGTCCTCATCACGCACTTGCAATGGCGTACGGCGAGAATCTCGCAACCTTTGCTCGCGCGGTGAACGTCGATGCAACGCGCTCTAACATGGTCAACCTTGATCTCGCACGACCCGCGACCACCGAGATGCGGCGGAGCTTCGATCAGATGAAAGTGCACCATCAGGCGCAAATGTCGACCGTTGGCACCACAATGCGGATGCCGATGACAGGTGATTCCGCTGCCGCCATGACGCGACCGGCTCGACGTGATTCGATGATGGCTAAGCCAATGCCACGTCCAATGCGCGCTGATTCAAATCGGTCAGTGAAGATGGGTGACATGCAAGCGCACATGACCGCCATCGAAACGCACCTCGGAATGCTTGAGACCGAAGTCAAAGCCACGACACCGAACGCCGCGAAAGTGATTGAACACACCGCTGAAATATTGAAAGTCCGCGACGCCGCAATGCGCACACCTGGCGATTCGAGCGGCAGGATGGCGCGTCCAGACGCGCGATAAGAGTGATCTCGCGCCGTACGAACTGTGCGGTGCGAACCCATACACAACCGAGCGATTATGTCCTCAATGCATCGCAGTATCTCCGGCCAGGTGTTGGTGCAGCATCTGGATCACGCTTCCGGTACGATCGATGCCGAGTTGTTAGCGCGACACGGGCGGAGCGCGCGGACGCTTGTAAAGGATGGGCCACTCCGTCTGACACTGATGGCACTCGCACCTGGTGGCAGTTTGCCTGCCCACTCAACGGATGACCCTGTCGCAATTCACGTGATCGAAGGCGACGTGACGTTCGTCGCAATTGATCAAGAGTATGCGCTTGAGCGCGGTGATGTGCTGGTGTTCGCTCGAGGCGTGGAACATGCTGCACGATCTGCCGCGGGCACCTTGTTCCTATTGACCGTGGTGCACGAAGATCGTTCAGGTGCTGGAACACTGCAATCTGCAACGGTGACTCGGCACCCGATCAGCGCGCCTGCATCGGAGCGTTGGGTAGCAGGCGCGCACCAGAAACGCGACGCGGCAAAGACGCTCGACGAGCATCCGTCATAATGCGCGCCTGATGCCTAGCACCGCGTGGCATGCACAAAACGCAACCGAGACGGCGCGTGCACTTGGCGCAAACACTGCAGCGGGGCTGACCGCAACTGAAGCGACCGCTCGGCTCGCGCAATACGGTCCGAATGCGCTGGCAGCTGCGCAACGCCGTTCACCATTCGCAATTTTACTGCACCAGTTCAAAAGTCTGATTGTCCTGTTGCTCATCGTCGCGAGCACGATCGCGTTTGTGATGAGCGATGTAACCGAAGGAATCGCGATTCTCGTCGTGATTATTCTCAACGCTTTGATCGGATTCGGGACCGAGTGGAAGGCGGCGCGCGCGCTCGATTCGCTACGCAATCAAGCGGTACCAGTTGCAACCGTCCGGCGCGATAACGTCGAGTTGCAGATTCCAGCTCGCGACATCGTACCGGGCGACTTTGTTGTACTGAATGCGGGTGATCGTGTGCCCGCAGACGCGCGCATCGTAGAGTCGGTGGAGCTGCAGGTGGACGAATCATCGCTGACGGGTGAGTCACTACCCGTCGGCAAGATGACAGAGAGTGTGGCTGACGCAGACGCCGCGCTGGGTGACCGGACCAGCATGGTACACATGGGTACGACCGTCGTTGCTGGCCGAGGCGCTGCGGTCGTCACCACGACGGGAGCGGCGACAGAACTCGGTCACATCGGTACGATGCTCAGCGATGTGAGCGATCGCACGACGCCGCTTGAAAAGAAACTCGCACAACTCAATCGGTCGATCCTTGTGATCGTGCTGGTGCTCTGCGCAGTCATTGTGTTCGCCGGCGTGTTGCGCGGCAACGAGATCTTGAAGATGCTGGAAGTGGGAGTTTCACTAGCCATCGCGGCGGTTCCCGAAGGGCTGCTCGCCGTGACAACAATGACGTTGGCGGTCGGCATGCAGCGCATGGCGAGAATGCGTGCGCTAGTGCGGCGTCTGCCCGCGGTCGAAGCGCTTGGCTCGACGACGGTCATTTGCACCGACAAGACTGGCACCCTGACGCGCAACGAAATGACGGTGCGTGTGCTGCTGGCAGGCGATACGCGTGTAGAGGTGACGGGTACTGGCTATTCGGCAGACGGCGAACTGCGTGACGGAGATCACGCCGTGGAGAACGCGTCGCTTTCCGTCGTGGAAAATCCAATTGCAATCGCGCTTCGGATCGGTGCGCTGTGCAATGACGCGACCGTCACTCGAAGTGGTGATGCAGTGACGGTGCTCGGTGATCCCACCGAGGTTGCGCTGATCGTGCTGGCAGAAAAGGCGGGATTGGAGCACTCGGCGCTTGAAGCCGCCTTTCCCCGTGTCGCTGAACTGCCGTTCAGTAGCGAAACAAAGCGAATGTTCACAGTACATCGCACTGCCGATGGATCACGAGTTCTCTACGCCAAAGGCGCACCATCGGCTATGCTCGACTCAAGTGCATGGGTGTCTGACGCGAAGGGACGCTCGGCAATCACCGACGCGACACGAACGCTTTGGCGCGAGCGCAACGACGAACTAGCCAGCAACGCTCTGCGGGTACTTGGCCTTGCCTTTCGACCGCTCACCGATGCGGACGGCGATGACATTGGAGCACTAGCGCACGACATGACCTTCGTGGGACTCGCCGGTATGATCGACCCGCTCAGCGACGGTGTCAAAGCGACCATCGACACCTGCCGCACCGCAGGAATTCGCGTCGTGATGATCACCGGTGATCAACTCGCAACCGCGACAGAAATTGCACAGCAATTGGGCCTCGACATTGGCGTTGGCGACGTTGCGATGCGAGTGGTGCACGCGAAAGAACTGACTGGACTGGACGCCAGCGGTTGGCAAACTATAGTCACTGATGCATCCGTTTTTGCACGCGTTACTCCCGAGCACAAATTGCAGATTGTTTCTGCGCTGCAACGCCAAGGCGAAGTGGTTGCGATGACTGGCGATGGTGTGAACGACGCACCCGCACTTAAGACCGCCGACATTGGCATCGCGATGGGAATACGCGGAACCGACGTCGCGAAAGACGCCGCCGCGATTGTGATTACTGACGACAACTTTGCGACGATCGTTGGCGCGGTGGAACAGGGCCGCGTGATCGTCAGCAACATTTTGCGGTTCATTCACTATCTCTTCGCGTGCAACTTCGCTGAGATCATCACAGTATTCACGGCAATTATGCTAGGGTGGCCGCTGCCGATCGCTGTGTTGCAGATCCTGTGGTTGAACATGGTTACTGATTTGTTTCCAGCACTGGCGTTGGCGATGGAGCCAGCCGGTGATGATGTAATGCTGAAGCCGCCACGCGATCCGCGTGCACCGCTTATGACGCGTTCGTTCGCGTGGTTGATCGCGTGGCAAGGCATGGTGCTGGCGGCGTGCACACTGGTAGCGTTCCGCGTTGCATTGGGTTGGTACGGTGAAACTGGCGCGGGGCTGGCGCATGCCGTGACCATTGCGTTCATGACGTTGTCGATGGTGCAGATTGCGCACACACTGAACGCACGATCGCGAACGAAATCGTTGTTCAATAGCGGCGTGTTGAGCAACCGCTGGTTGTTGGCGGCGATTGGAGTCAGCGTACTCGCGCAGATCATAGCTGTCCAAGTGCCGTTTCTACGAAACGTGCTGGATACCGTCCCTCTTATATGGAAAGACTGGCAATTGATCTTTGCGTGTACGACAGTGCCTTTGGTTGTAGTTGAGTCTGTAAAACTGTTTGGTCGTGCCAACGCGCGAAAATAGCGACGACAATGCTATTGCAGAGAGTTCAGACTCACTCACCACGCGAGGAAAGTTTATGCGCATAGCATTCACAGTTTTGATGGCGCTGCACGGCCTGATTCACCTGATTGGGCCGGTGAAAGCATTCGGATGGGCCACCGTCGCTCAAATCAGGCAACCAATCACGGTAACCAGCGGACTATTGTGGCTGCTTGCGGCTGGGCTGCTGATTTGCGCTGCTATCACGCTTGCGAGCAGTACGCGCTGGTGGTGGTATCTCGCGCTTCCGGGAGTGTTGATCTCTCAACTGCTTATCGGGCAGCTGTGGGCCGACGCGAAGTTTGGCACGCTCGCGAACCTTGTCATCCTTGTCCCCGCACTACTCGCTGCATTGAACGCGAGGCCGAGCAGTTTCGAGTCTCGTTTCGCGCGCGATACTGCCGCGCTGCTATCGCGACCCATTCAACCATTGAAGATCGTTACAGACGCAGACATCGCCGCACTACCGTTGCTGATGCAGACCTATCTGCGTCGGGTCGGCGCCGTTGGGCGGCCGCACGTTTCCAACATGCGCGTCGTGTTTGATGCGCAGATGCGCAGCAGCAGCACCGCGCAGTGGATGGCGTCGACGGCCACCCAGTACGAGTTCTTTCATTCACCGGCACGGTTGTTTCACATGCGCGCGTCGCGTGCTGGCGTCCCTTTTGATGTGTATCACCGCTACGTCGATGACGCCGCAACGTTTCAGGTAAAGATTGTCGGTCTTTTCTCCATGGTCGATCAGCATGGCCCACAGATGACGAAGGCAGAGACCGTGACGTTGATGAATGACATCGTGGTGATGGCACCGGCGGCCGTGCTCGACCTTCCGTTCACGTGGGAAGCACTCACCGAACACACCGTTGGTGCGACATTTAGTAATGCGGGATTCACGGTTTCGGCCGTCCTGACATTCGATGATGCTGGTGACCTGGTGGGCTTTGTGTCGCACGACCGTTGGCAGCACGACGGCACGACGGTCAAGAAAGACCCGTGGTCAACGCCAATTTCAGGCTACGCGCTCGTGAACGGTGTTCGTGTTGGCACGAAAGGTGACGCGAATTGGATCGCGGCGACCGGCGAGTGGACATATGGTCGATTTACGATCCGTGATATTGCGTACAACGTCACGAAATGACGGGTGCGTTGCCGTTGACGGTAACGCAGTCGCTCTACTCAGCGCTCCACTGCTTGGCACTCCGTCTCCACTGGCCTTTGCCCCATCAGCGCATCGACACGAAAAAAATCGGCACCTCTTACAGACAAGGTAAATCAGATGAGAAAGACACCTTTCGCTCTCGGCGTTGTTGCCGCGTCACTCGGTATCCTCTGGCTGCTTCAGGGATTAGGAATTGTCAGCATTCGGCCAATCCTGTGCTTCGCGAATTGCGCTCCTGTGCAAGGGCCGTCAGCAATATGGGCCATCATCGGCGCTGTCATGGTCGCCGTTGGCGGTGCTGCCGTGACTTGGTCATTCCAGCGTCGCCGACGTTAGGTCGTTTTCATTGTGATGCGCACCATATCTCATCCTGATGATGTCGATCGCCTATGCTGAACCGTGCTGGTAGTTCGGCACTGACGTTCTTCACTCTCGTACTCGGCCTCTCCGCTCCGTTTTGGTTGCTTGGTGCGGTAACCGACGCCCAGTTGATGCCAGGACTGTCAGTAAGCGCGCTCATGTCGTTCTGCCCCGCGGCGGCCGCTTTGCTGCTTGTCTATCGCGAAAAAGGCACGCAAGGCGTTACTGAGCTGCTGCGCAGATCGTTCGACTTTCATCTTATCACGAACAAGCGTTGGTACATCCCAATTCTTCTTCTCATGCCCAGTATCAGTGCGATTGTCTACGCGCTGATGCGATGGATGGACATGTCACTACCGCTGCCGCAAATCGAATTTGTACCAGCGCTGCTGATGCTCGCAGCATTCTTCGTCGGTGCACTAGGCGAAGAGCTGGGCTGGTCTGGATACGCGCTTGACCCAATGCAGAATCGTTGCGGCGCGCTTCGCGCCGGCATCATTCTTGGGATCGTAGGAGTAATCTGGCATCTTGTGCCACTGATACTTCTGCACCGATCGCCCACGTGGATTGCATGGTGGTCTCTGTACGCACTGGCGGCACGAGTGGTGATCGTCTGGCTTTACAACAACACGGGCAAGAGCGTGTTTGCGACCGCGCTGTTTCACGCCACGCTCAATCTTTCTTATCTGCTGTTCCCCGTGAACGGCTCACATTTCGACATGCGCTTTGGCGCGCTATTGACAGCATTCGCGGCGGCAACGGCTACAGTCGTCTGGGGCTCAAAAACACTGACGCACAACATGCGCGGCTGATTGATACACGAGAACGTAAGACAGGCTGGCAGGATCAATTCACCGTATCGACTCTTTCTGCTTGTAGTTCTCGTGGACGCACGCCAACAATGCCGAGGAGTACAAGCACGAGCACCACTTCCAGTCCGCCGTGCACGAAGTACACAGTCTGAAGCCACGAATACTGCTTGATGATTGCGAGCTCCGCGAAAATCCAGATCAGCATCCCGAAGCCGGCAATTGCAGACAGAAGTAAGCCCCATCGATTCCGTCTGATTAACGCGACTGCCGCCGCGATCTGCGTTCCACCAACCACCACACCAAGAAGAAGCCCGGGAATCGCGAAAGATGAAAATTTGCTGTTGGCGAGGTACGCAAGCGGCACGCCAGCACCATTGAACGCGAGAGCGAGTATTGCGCCAATCAGCGCTGAGAGCGCACCAAATACCTCGAGGCCAATGAGGGCCCGCACCACAACGCGATCAGAAAGCGGAACACTCATATTTCGTAACTCAGTGGTCGTGTTTGGCTGACATGCCGGAAGTGAACAGCGAGGAGAATTGCTGAGGCGGTGATGCTGACGGACCAGAGCGCAGCAGCCCACATGAATGATCGATTCACAAAATACGTGAGGAAGATCGGCACACCGAGTACACCGTTCGCCACGAAAAGCCGACGAATCCATTGCTCGAGTCGAGCGTGACCAAATGCCGGTGCCGTGACGAGCGTCGCCAAGCACATGAACACGTATCCGATCCCATCGATCGCATTAAAAACAGAATCCCCGCGCACGAGTGTGAGCAACACAACCTGCGTCGTTTCACCGCGCAACACACGCGGCTCAACGACAAACAGCTCCACGATGTATGCCGCCGCACACAGTGGAACATAAACGCCGGCAAACGCGACGCCGAGCTGACTCCAAACCTTCCGCTCGTTCAGGACCAACGCATTCACGCTGACCATCATCGCAAGAAAGCTGGGCGCGAGGAGTAGCGAGGGAACGAGTGGAAGCACGACAGTCCACGGTGCAGACAACACGTGTGCTTCTGTCAGCACAGCGGCGATCGTGAACAGCACACAGAACGATGCCGTCAGGACAGCGGACCAGAAGCCAAGTCTGGCGACGGCCAGCGTTGATCGCGCTACTTGCGTCATGTCGAATTGCGCACGGAAATCGGAGGCAACGCAGTCTCCACAATGGCGCACGTCGCCCAGCCTTGGCGCAGGATCAGGACCACCACGCCATTTGTTGCGACAGCAAGCCAGATCGGAATCGGTGCATACCACACGGCCAGCCACGCGATGCCTGTCGCAATTGCAGCGAGCCAGCCGCGCAGCGTCAGTGGTCGACGCATTACAAACCAGAGCGACACGATGAACGCGATCAACGACCATACCAAAACACCAAACTCAAACGTCTGCGATGCAAATCGTTCAACACGCCCCTCGGCACGATCCTTCACGCCATTCAAAACTTTGCGAACTGCGACGTGGTCAGCGAACTCGGTAAAAAGATCCATCGCAAGCATGGATGGCTCCGACCAATGATGACTCCACTGAATTCGGCTGACGAGACGCGTGTGGCTTGCGTCAACGGGATACAGGGCCCAAGTGAATGCCCCCGGATACGCGCCGCTCTTTCCTGACCAAATCAGATATTGGTTCGGTGCAATTGCATTGAACACAAGTCCACCAGCTGCGCTGAGCGGAAGTTGATCGCCAACTGCAATGCGCTGCAACTCAGGAATGATACGTTCGGCGCTGTGTATACCTCGCGCGCTTCCCAAATTCTCGATGACATCGAAACCATAAAAACCAGCGCGCCCATATCCAATTTGAACAAGCCACGGCCAGATGAGTGCTGGCGTCGAATTGATCGTGATTGCACGCGTCGCAAGAAAAGTCGGACGTAGGCTCAATTCGTCACCCGGCATGCCGCGAGCCACTTCTTCATCGCTAGCGCCCCAGCGCAATTGCGATGGACGCGCCGCGACGAGATAGGCAGCGACGACAACGCAAAGCACCGCGAGCGTACTCAACATGCGCACGAGACTACCGCCAAATTTTGGCATTTCGTCGCAAATTCGGTATGACACTTGCTCCCCATGTCACGTGAGCAATCTCGGTCAATGCGGATCAAGGAACACAGTGATTTCCCGGAGAAAAGTAGTACTCGGAGGTGGAGCTGTCGTCGCAGCTGGCGTTGGCACAGTAGTGCTTGCCGCTTCACGAGCGAGCGCGATGAAGGACTATGCTGAAGCCGTCGCTACGAGACGTGCTGCGCTACTATCGTCGCCCGACGCGCGTGATCTCATCAGATTTGCGACGCTCGCGCCGAGTGGGCACAACGCGCAGCCGTGGAAGTTTCGCATTGCGCCGCAGCAAATCACGATATTGCCAGACTTTGCGCAACGAACGCCGATAGTTGATCCGGACGATCATCACCTGTACGTGAGTCTTGGCTGCGCGGCCGAGAATCTCATCGTGGCTGCGCGAGCGCGATCGAATGCCGGAGAGCTGCGGTTCATTGCGGCGGATGGCGGTGCGATAGAATTTTCGTTTCGAGCAGGCGCGCCGAACGGCTCTACAGTGAACGATTCTACGCTCTGTGATGCGATACCGAAGCGGCAGTCGACACGCGCTGATTTCGACAGTTCGCCAGTCTCGGCTGCGGATCTTCGCGTGCTCAGCAGCGCGGCAATGATCGACGGTGTTGACGTAGTTCTCATCACGGATCGACCGCAGATCAATCGCATTCGTGATTTGGTCATTGCAGGAAATACGACGCAGATTGCCGATCCTGCGTTCGTTCGCGAGTTGAAGGCGTGGCTGCGCTTCAATCCGCGCGACGCGCTCGCAACCGGTGACGGCTTATTCAGTGCGTCGAGCGGTAGTCCAACGTTGCCGCGTTGGCTCGGTCCGCAACTGTTCGACTTGGCATTTACAGCCAGTGCTGAGAACGAGAAGTATGCGCGACAGATCGACACATCCAGCGGCCTCGCTGTCTTTGTCGCAGCACAGAGCACGCCAGAGCATTGGGTGGCCGTTGGTCGCGCGTGTCAGCGTTTCGCGTTGCAAGCGACTGCGATGGGGCTGAAGCATTCGTTCGTCAACCAACCCGTCGAGGTTGCAGCGTTGCGATCGGAGTTGGCGGCAATTGTGGGGCTGACTGGCCGTCGTCCAGACTTGGTGATGCGGTTTGGGCGGGGACCAACGCTGCCGTATTCGGCGCGTCGATCGGTAAGCAGTACGATTGTTGCTTGACAGCGGATTGGTTGATCTGGGTTCGGAACGCAGTTGGCGACCACTTTCTGTTCTTTCTGCAATCAGCCGCGCAGCAACACACTTTTCGGTGGCGCTCTTGGTAAAGCTCGTTGCCCTTCCGACAAGTGCGGGTGATGCGCCCATAGCAGGTGAACAGAAGCACGATGCGAATTCGACACGACCTGCATTCGGTTAATTTCCGCCCGATCGCGCCGCAATGAATCGGTCACCAATCATCGCCGCCCATTCCGTCGCACCGTACACGACGAACTTTTCCGTACTGCCATCGGTAAGCGTGATCAACAACTGATTCGGAATTGTTCCAAGCACGTTTGCTTTGATGGCGCGTGCAATCTTCTCGGCAGGAATGGAATGCGTGTGCGACTGAATGTTGATTGCGTGCGACACGAAGAGCAGCCGACGGTCGGTCATATACATCCATCCGCCAACCGCCTCGCCGGTCACGAAATGATTC
>JANNWU010000097.1:0-4265 GCA_031408755.1 Gemmatimonadaceae bacterium
GTTAAGCAATTAAGCAGTTTGCAGTTTGCAGTTTGCAGTTTTGCGCCTTTGCGGCGCGCCAGAGGCGCGCTTGCGTCAAAGCTGTTAAAGGCTCTCGATCTAGCATAAGCACCTCCCGCGAAATCAAGACTGAAACTGCTGGAACTGCTGGAACTGCATTGACGCAAGCGCGCCGTTGGCGCGCCGCAAAACCGCAAAACTGCAAACGGCATAACTGCATAACTGCATGGGAATAGGAGAGCTTGGACTGGTCTAGACGTTGCGCGTACGCTTTACCGCCGAAGTTCGTGGATGGTGTGCCTGATTTCTGGAAGAAGCACCTTTTTCAGCGCGAGATCAACGGCAGCTTTTGAACCCGGTAGTGAGACGATGAGCTTTCCGTTGATGCCACCTGCAAATGCTCGCGTGAGAATTGCGGCGGTGCCGATCTGCTCTTGATATGAGATCATCCTGAAAACTTCACCGAATCCGGGCAGCTCTTTCTCGACCAGCGGACGCACCGCTTCAACGGTGCGGTCCTTCACGCCGAGTCCAGTGCCACCGCTAAGAATCACAACATCAACGTCGCTTCGCTCGAGCAGTAGCTCAGTGTGCGTGCGTACTCGAATCTCATCATTGGGGAGCAACGCACGATCCACCACACGGTGGCCAGCCTCGGTGCACAATTGCTCGGCGAGTGGGCCTGATTCATCGGTGCTCACGGTGCGCGAGTCAGACACAATAACAATCGCAATGCCGATAGGTGCGCGCGCTTCGGCGGCGGTGCGGTGCTCGGTGGTACCGGTGGGCAAGGTCATCGCACAAGCTATCCGGATGACCTTGTTCCGCGGTACGGGTCAGATCGCGATACCGGCCCGAAGCAGATTGGCGCGCTGATCGAGAGCCGGGCGCTGCCAGCGAAGCATCTCAGCCGTGATACGTTGCGCGGTCACATCATCGCATTCGAGGAAAGAGAAGGTGATTGGCGGGAACGTTGTTGACGTTTTTCCGGTGCGCGTTGATGCCGTGCTGATGGCATGCTGCAGTAGCCGAGTCTGGATGGGCGCAATTGTCGCGGCCGCAACGAACACAACCTGGGAGTTTGCACCATCTCCAGTACACAACTGGTACACGCCACTGCGACGTGGTGCGTACGTCCAGATGTTGCCGTGATCGAACGCAAAGGGACCGTGCCATTGCCGACCGTCGCGATCCATGAACATGTGGGTTCTCCGGAGGAAGTGGACTGATGCGGACTGACGTGAACTGTTGCACTGCTCTGCAAATCCAATGCGCGCGTGTTAGCACCGTCGATTTCAAACTATGGCACGTTGCGGCGTTTCACCGTCGAACTTGCTCCACTGATGTACTAGCGTGCGCTGCCGCCACGCTGGCGCGGTGACTTGCAACGTTCCTCGTCCGCGCACAAGCAGCGCGAGCTCAACGGCGGCGTCGCGCCGAACAGACTGCGGTGCGGTTAGTAGAAGCGAGCACAGGTTCGCGCGCGTCACCGCTTGGCCGTGCAAAAATCGGTTACCTATCTCAAATCGATCCGCGGTCGCGAGCCACGACGCTCGGAGTGCATCGGAATCGGTGGTGCGCGCAGCGGTGGGCTCGCTTGCGTCGAGCGCATCGCCCACGTTGCCTGTAATTCGGATGATCGCATCAATCGCAGCTGACGCAACGCGTTCATCTGCTGCGGCGTCAATGAGGAGCGGGATAAAGCGGGGATCACCCAGCGCACCGCTCGCGACCACAGCAATGAGCAGAGTGTGTTCAGCTTTCCACAACTGCGCCAATGCGAGCTCTGCGGCTTTCAGGGGCAGCGCTTGCATAAGCAGGCAGACATCAGCCGTCAGTTCAGCATCAACAGCACCGTGGAGTAGCACCTCTCTGACCGTGAGAGATTCGCCCAGCATAACCATCGCGCGCGCGGCTGCGCGTGGCACCATCGCATCGGAATGCGTAAGCAGCGTTCGTATGCGCGACGTCGTTTCCGCCGCTGCGGTGCGCTGGACGATGTCGAGCGCCGACAGCAGCAGCGTTGGATCGTCCGACGCGAGCGCATCCGTGAGCATCCGTCGCGGCGCTGCTCCCACACCATGTGCTGCTCGTAACGCCATTGCACGAGACGTGGGATCGCCGATGGCCCAGCGCTGCTCAATGGCGTGGCGCGCGGTGGGGTTGCCGATCCACGCGCATGCGCTACTCCACGCGTGCGCATGCACAGCGCCCACGATCGCACCCGTCGCAATCGTACGGTCATGCGTGTTATCCGACGCGCCGTCACCAGCCAGCAGATACGCTGCGACAACAACAAAACGGTCGCACGGGTTTTCCTCAGCGCGCAGCAACCCGTCAAGCGATGCACCCTGACGAATCGCCAGCGCAATCCCTTCGATATTGGCGAGTAATGCGTCGTCGAGCTCCGCCAGTTCTGCCAGCGTGGCGCTGAGCGAATTCACTGCCCTTTCTCGGTGCTCCCAGAGAAATGTGGCGCGATCAACGTGCTGCAACAGCACACGATCAGCGACGGTGCTGCGCGGTGGCATAAACGAGAAAGCGCGACGTAGGTTTGATACGACTTATGACGACGCCGCTGCATCCATGCGATCAAACCGAGTGAGCCACTCACGCATGCTATGACTGGTAGCGGCGTTGTAAAACGGTTCCCGTAACGCAGCCAGCCGCATTGCCAGCGCGCGATATGCCTCGGGAATTAATCCTCGATTCAGATCGCCGATCTGTGGCGCGTCGCCAGCCTGAATCACGGTTCCGCCACTGTAGTCACGCAACGTGAACGTTTGACCGAGATCGGCGTGCAGTGCCGAACGACCGCCGGCCTTTGACAGCCATTCGTCCGACAGTATGGTCAGCCAATTCACACCCTTGATCCCGAGGTGTGCGGCGATGGTATGATGCACCGGAATGTCGAGCTCGAGGCCAGGAGCGCGTAATGCCATTGGCATCGCGATTGGTAACACTCCGCGCGCGACACGCGCATCGACAGAGAGGTTGAGACCGAAGCCCGCGTAGCCGTGGATGGGCTGCAACAACGAAGCCCACCGTAACACCAGATCACCAAACCCTTCAGCGCGATCGGCAAACCAATCAATGGGAAAATGCGCGGTTGCGTACGATGCCGCACTGAGACGTTCTACTTCCCACGGCCAAGGGACATAGATCGCAAACGCCAAGTCGCTTGCTGAATCCATTGTATCGCCGCAGTGCATCGCGACACCCCATTCTTTCCCCTCAGGAACTCGCGCCAGACTCTCCGCGATTGGCGGTGACGGACGCTTGCCGTGCTTTACCAGACGCCATCGACCGGTCGCGCTTTGTGCGATCCATCGCAAGCGCTCGCCAGCGTCTTTCTCGAACTCCGACGCAAGTTGCTGCAACACTTCGCGCAACGCACCACTCGAGCCGCCCATGACGTAAAGCGTCACAATCAGGCCAAGACGCGCCTGCACGTTGCCCGCATCATCAAGCGGCGCAAATTGGCGCAACGTATCGCGGATAGCTGACAGCTCAGAGTTCGACATTTAGAAAGCGAATTTGATGCCCATGCGTGCGCCAGCCAACCCAGCGGCCCAGACCTCATCACCCGGTATCGGGGTAAAGATCAGGACCACCGCCAGCAGCGCCAGTCCCGCCGTAATCCAGTCAAAACCTGGTGCTTCCTGCGGCTCTTGGTTTCTGCGCTCTGCACAACCGCAGCTTTGCTCGTTCATTTCGTCGACCGGAGCGTCAGCACCAGCAATCGTCTGATACGCCCTCTCCTGCCCGGGACTCCACGAATCACCAGGAAACTTCATTTCCACAATGCGGCGGATGTTCGACTGCACCGGTGGCAGGCTCGGATTCCTCACCAAGACAATATCAGGCTTTCGCACCATCCCTGTGCCAGGAACGAACCCTTCGATCGCACGCGCCTGCGTCTGCCAGTACGCAGATGGCTGCGTGGTCAGCGCGCCGTTCGCGCCACGATGCATTAACGGTGTCGGCGGCGATGTCGTCATGTTGTACGGCACCTCAGCCTTAGCCACGCTCTGCCAGTTTGCCGCTGCGTCACCGGCGTTCAATGCCGTCGCGACACAAACCTGCCGAAGATCACTCTTACCCGATCTAGATGGCGTCGGCGTATCCAAACACTTGCAGAAAATGATACAAAGAATGATTAGATCAGCATCTGCCGCCACTTGCGCCTGCGTCAACCCACCAAGGCTGGCCGAGTTACCGGAGTTCATCGTCATCTTGTCCGTCAATCGGCAGACATTTCGACC
>JANNWU010000098.1:0-18886 GCA_031408755.1 Gemmatimonadaceae bacterium
GCATTCGCATCGTAAATCTGCACCATGGAATTGATCCGCGCCGATTGTTGCGCACCTGACATAATGCGCTCCACTGCACGAGCCTGCTGAATTTCGAACACCGCGCGGCCGGCCGTGTGATCCAGGGCTTGATACACGCCAAACGCATTGCCAAGCACATTACCGCCACCCAACGTTGCATCGAGCGTCGGGCTATCGAAACCATTCAAAAAGTACGAGCCAACTGTCTGCCCCGCGCTTACACCAGGCGGGCGCGCTATCGGAAACGGTGTCGGACCAACCGTCGCGATCGGTCCACGAAACGGCACCGCTGGACAGGATGCCGCCCAGCTTGCAACAATTTCTGTATTTCCGCGCGTGCCCGACGCCGCTTGCAACAGTCGTCGCGCCACTGGATCGTCGAGCGCAAAATCCATCTCGGGCGCTGTTATTCTGAGAACAGGCGATGGCATCGGCGCCTGCGCGGGAACACCAACTCCGCGACGCACTGCGGTCGCATCGGCTGCCGCGAACACCGTGTGCATGTACTGCAGCGCCTCAAACCGCGCCTGCCGTTCGGCCGCGGTTTCACCGCCCGGCTGTGGTCGACTCGCCATCGCTCACGCCTCCAATAACGACAGCGCCAACTCCGGCGCCTGCGCTGATTGATCCTGCGACGCACTGCCGCGCTGCACGTCATACACAAACGCGCCATCCTCGGCCACGCGCACCACCACCACATCCAACGACTCACCCGCCGCCAACGCGGTCAGTAATCGTAGCGACAATTCTGGCATGACGGTGTTCGTAAGAATGTTATCCACCGCGCGTGCGCCGCTCTCAACTTCCACACACCGCGCTGCAATCACCGCAATCACGGCCTCATCAAACCGCAGTTCGACGCGATGCGTTTCCGCCAGACGTCGCTCCAAACGTGAGAGCTTGAGCTTGATGATTCCGACAAGCGCGGCATCACGTACCGGTAGATACGGCACCACAACCAATCGGCCAAGGAACGCTGCTTTAAAGGTCTTCTCAAGTTCAGGACGAATCGCGCGCGCCAGCGGTTCAATTGCCGGTGCCGTCAACGGATCATTCGTGAGCTGCGCGATCGTTGTCGCGCCAATATTGGTCGTCAGCACGATCACGGTGTTGCGAAAGTCAATCGGGCGACCTTCGCCATCTTCCATGCTACCCTTGTCAAATACTTGGAAAAACAACTCCATGACATCCGGGTGCGCCTTCTCCACTTCATCAAGCAACACCACCGAATACGGCCGACGACGCACCGCTTCAGTCAGCACACCACCTTCGCCATATCCGACGTAACCCGGCGGCGAACCTTTCAGCGTTGAGACGGTGTGCGCTTCTTGAAACTCCGACATGTTGATGGTGATCAGATTGCGCTCACCACCGTACAACAAATCGGACAACGCGAGTGCCGTCTCCGTTTTACCGACGCCGCTTGGGCCAACCAGCAGAAACACACCAACCGGCTTTTGCGGATCTTCAATACCGGCGCGCGCTGTCCGAATGCGACGCGCGATGGCAGCAAGCGCATCATCCTGACCAATGACGCGTTTTGCGAGCAACGATTCCATCTCTAACGCCGTCGCAAGATCGTCGCGCATCATCTTGCCCAACGGCACGCCTGTCCACGCCGCAATCACCTCTGCAATCAACGTCGCATCCACGCAGACACGCACCAACGGCGACTCGCCCTGCATGCTCGATAACGCCGCCGTCTGCCGCGCTAACGTCTGACGCAGTGCCGGCGCCGATCCATTTGCCGAGCCCGACTCCAATTCACCACGAATCGTGCGAATCTCTTCCACGAGCGCCCGTTCTTTTTCCCACCGTTCACGAAGTGTGGCGGCGTCCGTCTCGGTATGCCTGCGCGCTACCGCAAGCGATGACAATCGATCAGTGACCACGGCGCCTACGGCCTGCTCGCGCTCAAGGATACGCGCCTGGGTATCGATATCATCCAGCCGCCGCTGCGCGTCTTCAATCGCGGGCGGTGTTGCGTGTTGTGAGAGCGCAAGGCGAGCGCACGCGGTGTCAAGCACACTCACGGCCTTGTCCGGCAACTGTCGATCGGGCAGATAGCGATGCGACAGACGAACCGCCGCGGCAATACCTTCGTCCAAAATACGAACGCTATGGTGCTTTTCCAGCGCCGGTGCAACGCTGCGTAGCATCACCAAGCATACCTCTTCCGTTGGCTCGTCAACCTTCACCAACTGAAAACGTCGAGTGAGTGCAGCATCCTTCTCAAAGTACTTTTTGTACTCCGACCACGTAGTCGCAGCGATCGTCCGCAACTCACCACGCGCGAGCGCCGGCTTGAGCAAATTCGCGGCATCATTCTGCCCCGCTCCGCCACCGGCACCAATCATGGTGTGCGCTTCATCAATAAAGAGCACAATCGGAATCGGCGAACTTTTCACTTCGTCGATCAATTTCTTGAGGCGACTCTCGAACTCGCCCTTCACTCCCGCACCAGCCTGCAGCAACGCCAAATCCAACGTGCGCAGCGAGACATTCCGCAGCGGCGGTGGCACATCACCTTCTACAATGCGTCGCGCAAAGCCTTCAACGACTGCTGTTTTACCAACGCCAGCCTCGCCCACCAATATCGGATTGTTCTGACGGCGACGCGTGAGAATATCCACCACCTGCCGTATTTCAGCGTCACGCCCCAACACGGGATCAATCAGCCCTGCGCGAGCGCGTGCAGTCAGATCAACGGTGTACTGGTCGAGTGACGGCGTCTCCGTTGAAGCTGACGTCCGCTGAGCAGGGATTGAATGCTCAGCATCGTCGCCACCATCAAGCGCGTCGTCACCCGCGCGCACGATCGAGCCGAACTGCTGACGCAACACCGTCGCGTCGATGCGCACGAACTCACGCGAGATCTCTCGCGCCAAGCGAGATAACTCAGGATGCGCCACCAGCGCCAGCAATGCATGGCCCGGGCGCACCGCACCAGCGCCGTGCTCCACCGACGCGATCAGCCAGCCTTCCGAAAGCATCTGCACCACCGACGGGCTGAGTGCGGGAGTGCGCGCATTACCACTGCGCAGACTGTCCAAGCCACGCGCAAGATCGGCGGTCAGCCGCGAGCGGTCAATTTCGAATCGTCGCAGAATGTGCAACGTGTCGCCATCGGCGCGCTCGAGCAACTTCGCGAGAAAGTGTTCAACCTCGACATCGTAATGCGTGCGTGACAGACAGAGCGCTGCCGCACCTTCCATCGCACCGCGCGAAGCAGAATCGAGTTTCGCAATGAGCGAACGCAGTTCAACCGACATCAGCTACCTCCCTGTTCCGTTGTATCTACCACTGCTTCTACAGCGCGATTACCGTGTCTTCAGCATCCTGCACCGCGTCGCGCGCGCGCAACCACGTGCCGTACCCCAACCGACCAGCAGGATCAGTCAGGCGCGTGCCTGGTACATCGTGATCGCGCAGAATCAGCACTGCATCTGCACTCACACGATCATCGGTTTGCAACTTGACCAGCGCTTGAAGAGCCGTATGATCGGCGCCACCGGGTAAGAGCCGATCGTACTGCTCGCGACTCAGCGGGCCGATACGAATTGTGATGGCGCCTTCAGCATCCCACACAGCGTCACCAACCATTGCGCCGAGTGAGAGCCCGCCCATATTGCCTTCTGCACTGTCATCCAGCGCAGTGCGCTGCGAATCAGCAATCGCATACCAGCGACCAACAAACTGCTGCACATTCACTGGCACATCGAACGCATCTTCCAACAATTGCTCAAGCGCAACGGCCGACCGCTGCGTTGGTCCAAGCAACCCAGCGCGCGAACGAATCACGTCAGCATCAAGCGGCAACGCGTCGCACAATCCGTCGGTCCCTAATCCAACAATGTCCAACAAGTGTCGAGCAAGCGTGTCGCCATTACTCGCGCGACCACCGGGCCGATGACGCGACCAGCCACGATAGAACAGCGCCAGCATTCGGTGATGGAAGAGATCGAGAAACTCGCCCAGCGCATGGTCACGCTGCGCACGACGATCGCGAACGAGTTCCGTGTAATGACGAGGCAGCACACCGAGTGGGCCGGTCAGTCCGGGCAAATGCACCGCAACGGTCGTCCGGCCGCTCGTCACATTCGCAGACGCAACTTCTCCAGCGGGAAACGCCAAACGCGGTACGACAGTGAACCGTACGGACTCAGCGCTCGGATCATACGCCTCTCCAATGGGCGGATCAAACGGTGCGCGCGCTTCCAGCATTCGCACCAGCGCCAGAAACTCGAACGCTTTTGCATCTGTCAATTCATCGACGCTCTCCGCCGAGGCAACGCTTAGATCAGTGGCGTCCATCCGGACCTCGGCGGCCACACGCGCACGGGACGCTGCCGTTGCCGCGAGCGCGCCGTGAGTTGTGTGAAAGAGTTGACGTTGACGTACAGGCCAAGGAATCGTTCGATCACACTCGCCAGCAAGTACAAACTCGCGCCAGCCAACCTCGGCTCGTCGAATTCGATTTCAATCGCACGACCCCGCGCGAAGGTGAGACCGAGTCCTCCCGCGATGCGCGCGTGCATTGCAGAGCTGCGCACAGTCGCCACCGAAGCAATTGCTTCCTCCGCGCTGCGTGTTCCGCGGAAGTCATGCAGGCGCAGCAGCTCACGCAGCGAATCTCCACCTTCATCGGTGAGTGAGCGATGATTCAAAGCCAACAGTGAAATCAATCGCCACATCTGTGATCCACCCATCGGCGGTGCGATCTGCGCCGTCGGGCGAAGCATTGCCTCAATGCGCGCTACTGGTGCACCGCCTTGCATACTGAAGAACTGTCCATCTGGTGCAAGCGTCAGTTGATGCGGCACGTCACCGTTGGAGCAGGTGAGGCGCACCGTAATGTCGGTGCTCTCCGGTCGTGTTGGCTGCGCATCAGCCGATACAAACGAGAGGAACACATCTGTGCCGCCGCCATCACGCCATGCACTGGGACGGCGTGTCGCCATCCAGTAACGCGGCTGCTCAGTTGCGCCTCGTGGCTGCGGCGAGTGCAACGGCAAATACTGCACGGGATCGCCACCGCCCGCGCGCGATCCGGAGACTGCGTCAACGGAGAAGATTTCAGTACGTGATCGTCGATACACATCCGGCACGATGGGGTACTGATGTACACGGTGCGACACGCGGATTGGTTCAGCTACCTGCTCGAAGAGATTGACGACGGGCGTACATCCCAGCGCGACGCTTCCAGGACGCACACCGGTTTCAAGCAGCGTCGGCCAGTCTGCGCGGTCGGTGTCACCCAACAGAATCAGTACTTCCGCCGACGTCGTGGCTTGCATCGAACGCAGTCCGCTCAACCCACCAAGATGAAAGCCAAAGAAACGATCCGGGAAAGCGAAGTACTCCTGTAACAATGCGTAGCCGGTGAACGAACGACGCGGGTACGGAAGCAACGCTTCATTCGGCCCAAGGCCAACCGGCTGTAGCACACTGGCGGGTAGTTGTGTGGTTCGCACATCGCCAGATGCACTGACAGTCCGCAATACGACACCGCGGCAGTTGGCACCGAGCATCTCATACAGCGCCGCTAAAAACGGCGCGTCTCCAACGAGTTGCAGACGTAGCGAGTCCAGCGAGAGCTGCGTAAGCGTCGTTTCGCCAGTTGTTGTCAGTTGCAAGCGCAGCACATACGTCGCGCCATCAGCATCAACGCCGCGAGACAGTCGAGATGCAAGCCGGAACTCAGCCTCTGCGATATCAAACGGCCAGAGAGTGACAGCTTCACACGTCCGAAACCGACACGTTTCTCCCCCAGAGGCCCGCGTGAAAAGTGCCGTATCTCGCGGAATCGTGAATCCATCTGTCAGTCCACCTTGCAACGGATCAAGGTGAAATCTCGCGATGCTACACGATGGAATTGGCCGAACGAAATGCGGATGCGTAACATTCAGCAGCGCTTCAGAAAGCTCTGGCAGATCGTCATCAATGCGACGGTGCACGCGCGCCGCGAGAAAGGCGACACCCTCAAGCAACCGCTCGACATGCGGATCATCCGACTTGTTGGGCTCGAGGTGCAGCCGACCTGCCACTTTGGGATACTTTTGCGCGAACTCGCCACCGAGTCGCCGTAAATACGTCAGCTCGCGCTCGTAATACTCCAGCAGATCGTCACGCACGCGAGTCTCCCGCCACATGGCAGCGACCGGTCGACGATTCCATGCGCGCGTCAAATGTCACGTGCACCGGTTCGGGATCCATGCGCATCAACCCTTCCACATGAAAGTGGAGATCGCGACTGTACGGATCTAACGGCGCCAGCGGTACGATACGCACGTTGAGCAACCGAGGCTCAAACGCCGCAACTGCGTCAGCGAGATGCCGTGCCATCCCGCGTCGCGTATCCGGCGAGTCAGCGGTCATCGCGCTGGTGTCTGGCAATCCAAAGGACAACGCCGAGGCAGCCGATTGCTTGTACTGCACCGGATCGGGATTGTGAACGCGGCGTGCATTAAACAACCATTCGAGGTCGCGACGAATCGACGCGCGCAATGCGCGCACCGAAGCGTCGTGTGTTAACTGCGGTTCTGTAGAGACACGCGGTGCTTCATCGATCAGTCGATCGAGAATAGACAATCGAACAGGCGGCGAAACGGGGCGCGTCACGCTGCAGTCGCTTGCGCGAGCGACATCGCACTGACTGCATCCAGCAGGCACAGACGTTGATAGAGGCGCTCGCGTTCCGCCGGTTCTTGATCGAGCGCCGAGAGTGCGCGATACGAGAGTGACATCGGTTCGGCAATGGCCGCACTCGTCTCCCAGTCACTCAAATTATGCGCTTCAATGAGCCGGATCAGGTCGCGTAGGATTGGTAGCGCAACAACATGCTGACCCGCATCGACCATGATGCGCGCCATTCGAGTGCGCGAGAAGAATCGTTGCCGCGCACTTTCCGCTGTGCCAATCGCAGCCATGAGCAGCGCCACTGCACGATCCGGCCGACCCGCGCGTGCTTCCGCTGTCGCGCGCTCCAACGCATCTGGGTCGGCGCTGATCGCGCGAGCAACGCCACCATCGCTCACGGACGCTGGTAGCATCATGGCCAACCACGCGCGCGTTTCGGTGCTCGCGGTGGGCGTGTCGTCAAGCAATGCAGCATCGGCGAGTAATGGCGTAGACACCAGCTGCGCACGCAACAATTGCTCGACGACCGCGGCAACTGCGCCGTACGTTGGGCCAAGCGCGTCACACGCAACGACGACGTACCGATGCGCATCAAGCCATGCGCGTCCCCACGGCTCACCGGCTGCACGTTCAGCAGATTGCAATAGCTCTACCCATCGCCGCGCGAGAAATAGCTGCCGTAACTCCGCGCGCACAGCGCCTGGCGGCGCGTCCATAGCGGTCGCCAACAGGTCACCGCGTGGTGCCAATTCCGCCCAACGCAACGTGCGGACTACTGCATACGGCACTGGGTCATGCGGTGCGGTTTGCTGCCAGATGCGCACGGCGTCGACAATGCTACGCGAAGCTGATGCAGCGTCTGTCACGTGCGTTTGCGTTGCCGCATCACCACTCATCAGGTCCGAATCGAACGTCGCCTCAGTCGCGTTTGGTTCGATCGGACCCGGCTCCAGCTCACGCTTCCTATCGCGCAGCGTCATCAACACTCTCGACACCGCTTCGAGCGCTCCACGCAACGCGTGAAAACTCGGCAATGAATCGACAGGAAATCGACGAGCAACCGCCGCCTCGAGCGTGGCGATATTGCGTTGCGCATCAACAAGGTCACGCGACGCCGCTTCGTACCACGCGCGCGTGGATCTCGCGAATGCTGCGTCAAACTTTTCAGGCGTTAACACCCCGTCAGCGATAAGCTTTAGCCGACTCTTCACTTTTGGCGGTGAATCAGCTGCCGCCTCATAGCCGAGGCGTCGCGACGCGTCGTACGTGTCGAGACCGTAGCCATCTGCAGTCAGTGCGACATCACGCACTGCGGCTAAGAATGGATCCCAAGTGCCGATGCGCTCCAGTGGCGCCGCACGCACATCAAATGATCCGTCATCTGGTAACGGATGCACATGTTCCCACGATTCGTCGACCAATACACGCAAAACATCCAGACCGCGCGCCAATCCACGAAACCCTTCGACGCGCACCAGCGCTTCAGTGAGGAATGCTGCGACGCGGATATCCTTCGATCGAGTACTCAGCACGTCAGTTGCCAGTCGGACAGCGCGAGGATAGTCTGCGCGTTTCCGCGCTTCTACCCACTCACCCTGCGCAGCTCCATCATCGTGACGCAGCGCTTCAACGATTTCGTCGAACACCGGATCGTATCGCAAATCGACACCACATGGTTCCAATCCATCAAGCGGTGCGACCAGCCGATTCACCGCCGAAGCGGGGGCAATCACGACGCCAACGCCGGTGCGTCACGCAACAAGTCAACGGTGCGGATGTCGAGCAGCGCCAGCTCGCCCACATCGTACTCCAACACCTTTTGACCGTATGGACGCGCGATACCGTGCTCCTCCTCCCACACCGTCATCGTGCCGTCGCGAACAGCAGCATCCAGGTGCAATTCCGTCCCCCATGAGCGCACCGGCAGCAACACGCGTCCCAGCGTGTCGCCACGAAGATCGGCGTGCAAATGCACCATGGCTGGCGCCCAAATGGTGTGCCACAACTGGGTAGGCGCAGTGAGGCGGATCGATGCGATGTCGCGAAATGGAATCCGCAGATAGCGTCCCATGTGGAACGCTTCAAGTCGTGCGCCAACACGCGGATCGCTGTCCGATAGCCTATTCAGCGTTGTATCGTTAATTGAGCCTTCGACAGCATCCGACGCATCGACTTCGCCGCTCGCGCTTCCAAATTGAAACCAATGCGCGCGGGCCTGCTCCGACTCCAACGCTTGCGACAACGTCAGTGTTGTGAGCTCAGCGTTTGGTGACGCATTCGTCAACGCACTCAGCTGCAACGCCGCACGTGTCCAATCACCTTGTAACAACAACAACTCAAACAAAAACATACGCGAGCTACGATCACTCGGCTCAGCGCGCAATGTTGCGCCGAGCTGAGTGATCGCCTCAGCGAGACGGCCCTCGCGAAAGAGCTCGTGGGCCGACGCACCGAGAGCTGCGGTCATTACGCTGCCTTGACCTTCTTCTGATCCCACGCACCGACCACCGGGCTCCCCTTGGAACCATCTTCCTTCTGCGGCGTGTAGGTGACTTCAACGCGACCATACGCAAACGACACGTTCTCAAGCGGTAGATCATTGCCACCGCTGTTGCCCTGCCACGCGATGTTCTCAATGAACACATCGGTGAACTTGTACTTCAGATAATCGAGAGCCGCGTTGCCGCCAGCTTTGTGCAACGTGACCGTTGCAGTCTCAAAGTGCTTGCCCGTTGCGCAAGCCTGAAAAAGTTGTGGGCTCGACTTGTCGGTGCGCTTGGTGAACGAAAACGGCGTCACCTGCACCTTGCCCTGCCCGCCACCACCACCAATTCCGATCGTGGTCGGGTTTGCGGCACCCAGATTAAACCCGATCAATTCAATCTTGTTCTCGAAGCCTTCGCGAGTGGACTCGCTGTCAACGCCCGAGATGTCGAGAAATGCATCGTACGCCATGCGTCGTGCCTCCATGCAGTGGAGTGAGTGTGTTGACGATCGGTGGGGGCCCTACCTGGAAGCCGGCTTTGGCAATTCGGCAACCAGTCGCAACGCGACGGTGAGTTCGTCGAGCTGGAAATGCGGGCGCAAAAACGCGACTGCACGAAGTACGCCTGGCTTTCCGGCAACATCTTCGACATCCACGCGCGCTTCCTTCAACGGACGCTGTGCTTTCACTTCCTGTGATGCATCGTCGTTAGACACGACGTAATTCTGAATCCAATTGTTAAGGAAGGTTTGTGCCTGATCACGGGACATGTACGTCCCGATCTTGTCACGCATCATCACCTTCAGGTAATGCGCAAAGCGCGATACTGCGAAGATGTACGGCAGTTGTGCTGACAAGCGCGCGTTGGCATTCGCCGCGTCGTTCTGATACATGCGCGCCTTCTGCGCCGACGGCACAGCAAAGAAGCACGCCTCAGCTGTGTCCTTGCGATGAACGAGCGCTGTGAAGCCCTGTTCCGCCAACTCACGTTCACGCCGCTCGGTGATCGGCGTTTCCGTGGGTGACTTCATTGCGACTTCGCCATCTTCGGTACGGAACGTGTGCACCGGAAGATTGGTCACCAGCCCGCCACTTTCCACACCGCGAATACAGGCGCACCATCCGTACAGATTGAACGCTTGCGTCACCTGTGCACCGAGCGCCCATGCTGCGTTGCCCCACAAGTATTGCTGATGATTCTCGCCAGCCACCTGCTCTTCGTAGTGGAAGCTCTCGATGGGATTGGTTGCCATTCCGTACGGCAGTCGCATCAGCACATGCGGCAGTGTCAGCGCGACGTAGCGCGACTCCTCCATCTGCCGGAACGCCTTCCACCGCGCGTACGTCACTGGTTCAAAGACCTTCGCGATATCCGTCGGTGCATCGAGATTCGTAAAGTCTTCGAGATTCAACATCTCGGCTGATGTGCCAGTGATGAACGGCGCATGCGCCGCTGCAGACACCTGCGCAAGATGCGTCAAGAGTTCGATGTCTTGCGGGCCAGGTCCAAATTCAAAGTCGCCCAGCATCGCACCGAACGGCGCACCACCAAAAGTGCCGTACTCCTCTTCGTAGATCTTCAGGAACAGGCTGCTGCGATCAAACGCTGGCGCCTTCTGGAAATCTTTCAGCAGATCTTTCTTTGACACATTCAGCACGCGAACTTTCATCAGCGAGCCCATCTCCGTGCGATCAAGCAGATAGTGCAACCCGCGCCAACTCGCCTCGAGGCGCTGGAACTCCGGGTGATGCAGAATTGCGTTGACCTGCGCCGAAATTGCAGCGTCGAGCTGTGCAATGCGTTCGTTGATCATTGTCTCGGTGTCGCGCGACATGACCGTCGCGCCATCCAACACCTCAGCAACGAAATGCTTGATCATGTCGCGGCCGCGCGCCTTGGAGCCGGCGTCTTTCGCGAGGCGGCCGTGGGTGACGATGTCGTCAAGCACACTCGCTTCGGCCACGGCGGTCACAGATGACTCAGGTGTCTTCAGCTTAGGCATCGGTCGGTGCCTCCGAGCTGACTTCATGACGCAACTGCGCGAGTTTGCTCGCGTCAGTCATGGTCGCTTGAAGAATTTCGTCGAGGCGATCATTGCCCTGCAGACTGCCACGGAGGTCGGCGAGCTGTTGGCGAATGTCGAGCATCTTTCGAAGCGGTTCCACCTGATGCGCAACGCGATCTGGCGCGAAATCATCGAGACTCTGAAAGCTGAGATCGACACGCAGCGTGCCGCCGTTCGCCGAGAGCGTGTTCTCGACCGGCATCGCCAATCGCGGCTCCATGCTCGCCAACACGTTATCAAACGAGCCGAGTGTGATGTCGACGAACTTGCGATCCTTCAACTTGGTCTGCGACTCCGTGGAATGACCAGACAGATCCGCAAGCACGCCCATCACGAAGGGAAGTTCTTTCTCTTCAATGGCGCCGCCGGTCTCAACTTCATACACGATGTTCACACGGGGTGGTCGAACGCGCGCCAGTTTCCCGTGAATGCCGTCGATCGCCATCGCAATCTCCATAGTGTGAGCGTACACGCCAGACTGCGCTACTTCGCTGAACGTATCGCGAGTGTAACGCACATCATTCGGTATGCATGTGTTCAACTGCCGAACATCGTGACGCACGCCTAATCGCAAAATGCGTGCGCGTTGCAGCGCAGCAATCTCGTGCACATCGACGACATAAAGATCTGTTGATCGCTGTTTGCGCTGCAGGCGCAAACAAAATGTGCGACGTCGCGTGTATCGCAATGGATGTGGCTGTCTCTTGTTTTATTATTATCGCGCGCAGAACGCTGCCGACGTTCAACTGCGTGCGTTTCGGACTGCAGTACAATCCGATTGTGCAACGCCGAAATGGGCACAGTGCTTGCGCTTGTTAATAATCACACGCTGATCTGTTGAGCGTGCTCGTGCACTGCGGTGATGTGCAATCGATCAACGTGCCGCCACTGCGACATGCAAGTCGTTTGATCACGCCGTCTCGCAACCTCAGCAAGAGCGCGGACGTTATCCATGCGTCACCTTCAGCCTGTATTGTGGTCGAAAGGACTGCTGCTTGATCCGCAGCACTTGCAGGCGCAGGATCGCTATGTCGAAGAGCTGCTTGCATTTCACGCGCACGCGTTCGCTGCACATGCATTCGGTTTTAGCGAGCTGCTGCTTGATGAAGACGCGCTCGCTTCCGGTCGTATTGCTGTCGTGTCAGTGCGCGGACTCTTTGCCGATGGTGCCGTCATTGATGCACCAACCAGCGACGCACTGCCGACGCCGCTCGAACTACCAGTATGTGAAGCAGGGACGCTCGTCGTCACATCACTCGCGCTCCCGCAATGGCGTGAAGGCGCGGCGAACGCGAGTGCTGCGGCGCATGCTGACACGCGCTTCAGCGTAGCGTGGACACCACGTTTTGATGAGAATAGCGGTCTTAGCGAGCGCCTGATCCCACTTGGTGCTCGAAATCTCCGTCTGATATCAGACCGTGACATCGCGGCGGGATTCGGCGCGCTACCAGTCGTTGCACTGCAATCACTCGGCGCTGGATTGTGGCAACGTGCGCACAGTTTTGAGGCACCACAGCTACGATGCGGCGCGACACAGTCACTGAAAAGAAGACTGAGCAGCCTCTGCGACAGACTCTCTGCGCGAGTCGCGGAACTCTCTTCGCGACGAAGTCAACGCAACCTTTCGTTGGCTGATTTTTCTGTGAGCGACGTCGCAAATTTCTGGTTGCTGCACACCTTGAATACGCATTTGCCGGTGCTGCTCCACCATGTGCGACAAGGCACATCGCATCCGGCCGACGTATTTCAAACGCTCGGCGGACTCTGCGGCGCACTGACAACGTTCGCCGTCGAGGGCAGCAGCCGTGAGCTGCCTGCGTACGCGCACAGTACGCCAGGTCCGGCACTCCTGACACTCATCGAACGCATCGATGAGCTTGCGGCGACAGTCGTACCGCAACGCGCAATCGCACTGCCAATGCGTTCAACTCGGCCTAACGTGCACGCGACCGCAATCGATGACGATCGCCTGCTGCATGACGCCGTGCTGTATCTCGCCGTGGCTTCTAGCACACGCAATGCCGAGCTCTCCAAGCGCGTGCCGCAACTTGTGAAGGTTGCGGATACTGGATCTATGGATCGTCTTATCCGGCAAGCTCTGCCAGGACTTGGGCTAACGCACATACCACAGCCGCCAGACGCGCTACCAGTGCGTCTCGACTTTCAATACTTCCGGATCGACAAGGGAGGCGCGACGTGGGAGATGATCACTATGGCGCGCGATGTTGCGGTGTACGTGCCTGCTGAGGTCGAGATGCCGCGCGTCGAGCTCGTCGCGTTACTGCCATGACTTACACGGCGATCTATTGTGGCTGCGCCGCCGGTGCGACGGCCGCAGTGACCGACTTGGTCACCACGACACCAATCAGTGCGGTCGCGGCGAGTGCGAGCGCGACCATACCAACTACAAACACCTGCCGAATGCGACGTAGCTCGGCAGCGACGGCTGGTGAATGTGCAGGGTGTCGTGCGGCATCGCGCCAAGGCGTGCTGTCTACGTGCTCCGTTCGCTGTGTCGACGTTGCCCATGGCGCTGAGAGCATTGGAGCTCGGCTCACAAGCACAGGCGTCACGCGACGCGGACCCGTGGTTCGCACACGAGCAGCATCGCGACGCAACGTTGGCCAGTGCGGCGCGAACAACGGTGCTGCGCTCGCACCAGTCGCAATCGTACGCGAAGGTGCATGCACCTCTTTGTCGCGAGTCTCGATGGCGCGCGAAACCGCAGGTATCGCAACTGTCGATACACTGGTCTCTTGCGCTGCAGTGCTCGCCGCTGATATCACGCTGTCGAGTAACGACTCGTGCGCAGGCTCCGGCGCAGTCGCGGTTGTATCGATCGCGGGAGCTGATTGTTTCGCTCGATCTTTTCGCATCAGTCGCAAGCAAGAAGTTCAACGTCAAGTGGGGCTGCGACGCACTCAGCAAGAAGGCATCGTTACATCACACTGCATGCAAAAGCCCGACCAATCAATGGGTGGTGCGCCTGACACAGCACACGATACTCAGCGCCAACAATCGCGCCAACCACGTTCTCACCCGCAGCACTGCCGTCTAGGAGCCACGCCATGCCACAACTAACTCGCGTCGCGTGGACCGAAGGGATGCATCTGTCCCAACACCACTTTCAAGCGCAGTCGCGATACGCCGAAGACAGTATTGCGTTCACGTTGCGTCAACTGATCAGTCACGCGTTCGGTTTCACGACGCTCACGATTGACGAAGCCTCCAGTCCACGCGGCATTGTCTCATTGCAGGCAGCCTCAGGTATCTTGCCCGACGGACTTGCATTCCATATGCCGAGCGCCGACGCTCTGCCGGCATCTTTAGCCGTCGAACTCGTGTGGCCAGCAGGCGCTGATCGCGTCACCGTTTGGTTGACAGTCCCGTCACTGCACCGCGGTCGTGCGAGCGTGCGAACCAGCGCAGCCGCGTCGGCTGAACCGTTGCGTGCCACACGTTTCATCGCCGAGACCGTTGTACGCAGCGATGATTTCGCAGGTGGTGACGAACGCGATGTCAGCATCTGCCGAAAGAACATCGCTCTGACACTCGCTCCCGCGCTAGACGATGAGATCGCCATGCCCGTGCTGCGTTTGCGGCGCCAACCTTCTGGCGAAGTGTCGCTGGACCAGTCATTCATACCGCCATGTTTGCATCTCGCAGCCAGCGGAGTGCTGCGCACGCGACTGCGCCGATTGACCGAAGTATTGCGCGCCAAGTCTGATGCGCTAGCGCCAGTTGGTGACCAGACGGCGTTGGTGAATTATGCCGCGCGCGAGCTACCAACTTTCTGGTTGATCCATACCGTTCGAAGCGCACTCCCCGCGCTGCATCACCTGCTGCAGACACCGCGCGCGCACCCGGAGAAGGTGTTCATTGAGCTCTCGCGGCTTGCCGGAGCGCTCTGCAGCTTTGGCCTCGATTCGCGCGCCGATACGCTGCCACAGTATCAGCATGACGATGCCGCGACGTGGTTTGACGCGCTCGAGTTGCACATTCGTCGACACCTTGAGTTGATCGTGCCCGACGGCTGTGTGCTACTGCCGTTGATGCCAACAACTGAGGTCTTGTACACAACACGTATCGAGGACCCACGCGCGCGCACAGCAGCGCGCTGGTTTCTTGGAGTGTCTGCAAACGTGCCCGACGCAACACTTCGGAAGATGGTACCCGATCTGATCAAGGTCGCTGCCGCCAGTCAAGTGCTCGGCCTCGTGCGCGATGCCGTGCCCGGGCTCGCATTGGAGCATGTGCCGATCACGCCGCCAGCGCTGGCGGCAAATCCTCATATGCAATACTTCCGCATCGCCCGACGCGGCGCAGGTGCCGACGGAATTGCTCGCACGCATGAAGTTGGCGTCTACGTGCCAACAACACTCGCGCAACCAACGCTCGAACTTCGCATTCTGCTCGACGACTAAGCGCAACAATTTCAGGAGATGGCTGCATGGCGACTGTGCTCATTCCACCACTTTCTTCCGACATCACGGCTGCGCCAGCGCCGTCTGGCACGCGTCGCGGCAAGCTTGCCAGCGCGCTGGACGATGTGTTCTGCATTGGCGTAAAACTTCGCGCATCGCGTGATGCGAGCGCGAACGATGCTGCCACATTGCGCAAACAGGTGCTGCAGCTTTTACGCACCGCCGAGCAAGAGAGCCTCGTCCACGGGTACGCGCGAACCGACGTGCGTGCAGCGCTGTTTGCCGCAATTGTTTTTCTTGACGAAGTCGTGCTCAACACACGTCCAATGTTTGGCGACTGGGCTCGACGCCCGTTGCAGGAAGAAATCTTTGGTGAACACGTTGGCGGCGAGGTGTTTTTCTCGCAGCTCGACGAACAGCTCGCGCGAGCCGATTCAGACGATGTCGCAGACGTGATCGAGGTCTATCAGCTCTGTTTGCTCCTGGGATTTCGTGGTCGCCATGGTAGCAACGAAGGTGAGTTAGCTGGCATCTCCACTCGTATTGCGCGCAAGCTCGAACGAATTCGCGGGCCGATGATCGCGATTGCGCCCCATTGGGCGCTGCCGGTTGGAGAGGCGATTCCACAACGCGTCGATCCGCTAGCCGTCAAGCTACAGCGAGCGGCAATCGCTGCCGTCGTGATCACTCTTGTGCTCTACGCCACCTTTGCGCTGCTCCTTAGCAGCGGCAGCGATGCTTGGCGTGATTTGACCGCGCAACTTGGACGTCGCTGATGCGGCGAATCGCACATCAACTAATCGTACCTCAACTAGTCGCAGATCAACTAGTCGTACATCAACTAGTCGCACCTCAACTAGTCGCACCTCAACTAAACGGTGACGTATGAATTCAGGTCGCACCGCGGCGGTGGCGGCGTCCATTCTCGCCGGATCAGTTGTCGCGACGTATTGGATAGAGCGCCTTGTTCATCCAACGGGGAAGACACTCTGGATTCTTCGCACCGCCCTTCCAGCACTCGGCGCGCTGGCCGCGCTACTTTTTGCATGGTACGCGCGGCGGAGTGAACGCGCCGCCAATGGCACTGCGGCACCCGCGCCTGCGGTAGATGAAATCACGCCGCGCTTTCGTGATGCGCAGAAACATCTGCGCACCGCCACGTTCGAAACACCACGTCGAAAGATCGCAGCGCTTCCGGTTGCCGTGTTGCTCGGACCGGCGGGAAGTGGCAAAACGAGTGCCGTCACGCGCAGTGCACTCGCGACCGAACTCCTTGCGGGCGACACCTTTCGTGGTGACGCGATCGTCAGCACCGAGAGCGTCAACATCTGGTACTCCGACGGAACGTTGCTGGTGGAAGCCGGTGGAGCTGCAACTGGCGATGCCGATGCGTGGAAAAAGATCGTCAAGCAAATTCGGAAACGCTGGCTCAGTGCCTCGCTGCGATATGGCGCAACCGCACCGCGCGTAGCCGTCGTCACGCTGAGCTGCGAAATACTGCTCGCGAACAATGGCGCAGAGCAAGCACTGCAAACCGCACGTGAGCTCCGCAGCCGGCTACAAGCACTCTCGAAGGCGTTTGGGCTTCGATTGCCTGTCTATGTATTGCTCACGCGGATGGATGCGATTCCCGGCGCCACTGCATTTCTGAAAACTTGCTCCGATGATGAAATCGGCGATGTGATGGGCGTTTCGTTGCCAATCACCACGCCGACGTCTGCGGCAACGTGGGCAGACGAAACCTTTCGACGCCTTGAACGCGAAGTGCAATCGCTGGTGACGAGCACTGCAGAGTATCGCCTCGAAGTGCTCGCCCGCGATCGCACTGCAGAATTCGCCGCCGAAGCATTTCAGTTTCCACGCGAATTGCGCCGCACGCTCGATGCCGCGGTTCCTGCGATGCTCGAACTGTGTAGGCCCAGTCAGTTGGAAGTGTCGCCATTTCTGCGCGGGTTCTACCTGACAGGTACGCGCGTCGTCGCGTTAGACTCAACTGAAGTTGCGCGGAATTTCACGATAGAGACTGCACCATCCATCATGGATGGCGTGTCTGCGCAAGATGACGACGGACCGCTTATCCGGTGGGACGACGAGAGTCCAGCGCCAATTTCACCGCGCAACGGTGTGCAAACGGTGTTCTTGGACAACGTGTGGCAGCGGATCATTCTGCGTGACGAAACCGCGCGAGCCATCAGTCAATCCGGCGTTCAGTCGTCACGATTCCGTCGAGCGATGGCCGCCTCGGTGCTACTCGCTGCTGGCGTTGCAAGCGTCGGATTCACAACCAGTTATGCAGCAAACAAAAACTTGCGAGCGCGCGTGTTACGCACCGCTTCAGCGGCTGTCACGGCGTTACCAGGTGAAGCGTCACTGCCGGGACTCGACGTACTGCAACGTGTTGACTCGCTGCGCAATGAAGTGAAACTGCTGCGCACGTGGACTGATAGCGGTGCGCCAACTCGCTACCGCTGGGGATTGTTTACCGGAGCATCGCTGTTGCACGATTCACGGCATGCCTACTTCGGCACGCTCGATCATCTGGCGCTTGGCGAGACGCGTCAGCGGATGCTCACCGCACTGCAGGGAATGCCAACTGCACGCGGTACCGATTATGGATCAGCGTACCGACTGCTCAAAGCGCACCTGATTACTAACAGCCGGCCCGATCGCAGCACGCCAGAATTTCTTACGCCGGTGCTTGAAGAATACTGGTTTCCCTCTGGCACCTTGGAGCCAGAACGTCGCGGGCTTGTGCGTGAACAATTCGATTTCTACGCCACCGAACTGCCTCGCGGCAATCCGTACGGAGCTGGCGACGACCCTGCCGCGGTACAAGCGTCTCGTGCGTGGTTGGAGCAGTTCACCGGAGCAGCGCCAATCTATGAAGCGATCATCGCAGACGTATCGGCCCGTGTGATGCCGGTCAGACTCGCCACGACTGTCCCCGGTTCGATCGGCGTTGTAAACGACGCGTACACCGTACCAGGTGCATTCACGCGTGCCGGCGGTCAACAGATGGCCGAGGCGCTCACAAACGTGTCGCGATACTACGATGTGGAAGAGTGGGTGCTTGGGAAACGCACACTGGTACGCAGTCAGAAGGACTCTTTGGTCTCTGAACTGCGCACTCGCTACAAAGCGCAGCTTCGTGAACATTGGCTGGTGTTTCTTCGCTCAGCGGGCGTTTCGCAATTCGCGAATGCGCGCGATGCGTCCACGAAACTTCGCTCGCTCAGTAGCAACGCATCACC
>JANNWU010000099.1:0-13417 GCA_031408755.1 Gemmatimonadaceae bacterium
CGCAGAGTCTGCAGGCGCAACCACCGGAGCTGGCGTTGCAGGTGCGTCAGACTTCGCCATGCCAGGACGTCCCATCGCAAACCACGCACCAATCATCGTTACCAGGACAGCGACTGCCGCAAACTTCTTGCGTTGTCCGGCATCGGGCTCCGGGAACGGATTGAAGACGCGGGTATCCGTCGCATGCTCCTGTGTCGGCAGCATGATTGGAGTCGGCTTAAGCGATGGTGCCGGTCGGTCAAACGATATTGATGGCACGGGCGGCGCATTTGGCATCGTGATCGGAGCCGCGGCATCAACCGCTCCACGAATCATCTCTTGCGGAATGTTCGCTGCACTCGCATCACCAACAGTCAACGCGCCATCCAATTGCGCTGCAAGTTCACGCACACCTTCGGAGTCGCTCTGTGTCACCAGTATCAGCAGCGCACCAACTTCGCGGAAGCCAGCACTTAAGCGCGTCCACCGATCATTACGAATGATGTCGGCAGTCACAACTGGTTCGGTGCCGCTGGGCATGATGAACAGCATGCCGCTGTCATCCACCTGTCGGGCAATCTTGTTCAGCGACACTCCGTACAAGAAACTGTCGACAATGCCGTGCGGATCATCCCCGGTCACAAGACGCTGCAACGGTTCTACATCACCAATCAGATCGCCAATTGCAACGCGGCGTATCCGTGACTGCGAGCGGCCGATGCCCAGTGCGACTTTCGCAGTCGCAACCGGATCTGGTCCAGTCAGTACGAGCGCGTGCATGCCATCCAGCGATGCCGCCGCGTCAGCGCCGAGCGCTTCCCAGTCCACGCTGAGCGTGAGTGCGTCCATCAGTTCGTTCCCCCTTCGAAAACCCAGTAGTCACGGCCGGCAGCCTGCCCGGCGCGTTCAGCGTCTGTACGCGATCGATACGGACCAAGAATAACCCGATATAGTGCGGTGCCGTTCGTGGTTGTAATCACAACGCGCGCTCGTTCACCATTTGCTCGAATTGTGCCTGCGAGCTGCCTCGCCACCTGCTCGGCTTTGAGTGCAGCAAACTGCACCACGAAGCTTCCGCGCTCGCCCAGCGGTGCAGCTCCCGCACCGTCTGCAGCCGCTGGTCGCGCCGGACGCTCGCGTGTCGGCTGAGTGTCGGTGCGAGCCACGCTTCGCCGTACCGAATCAGCGCGGAGCCGAACCCGACGAATGGAATCAGCGCGAGCGACGCGGCGAGCGGCGGAATCAGTGGCGGGTGCGCGCGATCCAGCGCGCCGCGTCGAATCGACGGCAGGGCTGCGCGGCGGCGCGGTGTCGCGTCGCGGCCCAACGCTAAGCCCGGAATCGCTCGGCATGGCCTTGGCTGCGGCAAGGGCGCTATCTCGCGCTGCCCGAGCCGCGCGACCGGCGGCGGTGGTGTCCACTTTCGGGCGAGTCGACGTGTCCGCACGGGCCGCCGTCGCCAGCAACGGCGCGTCGCCCTTCCGGCGACGAAAGCCGTTCCACTGCACCACAGTCCAGAGATCCTTCGCGCCGCCGGCGATTACCGATTGCGGCCTGAAATCGCCAGCAGAGAGTATCACGACGTCGTCGCCGCGAAGGGTCGCCAATCGACCATCGGGAAAGACCAGCGGCAGATCCGCGCGCCACGGTGAAGAAATTCGTCCGACGATCACGTCGCTTGCCACGCCGATAATCAGCACGGAGTCGCGATCTCCGCCGTGACGCACGAGCACATAGCGTCCGAGCGGATCCATGCGCAACGCGTTTGCATCGGCAGGAACATCAATACGCGCCACGATCTCATCAGCGTACTTGTTGATGATCTGCACGCGCGCCCGGTCGTCCCCGTGACCAAGCACGAAGACGCGGTCACCGCTGGGCGACGACGCGGTCGCAATAATTGAGTCTTCGAGCGCGATCGTCCCTAGGCGCTCAAGATCTCGCGCTCGCACGCTAACCAGCCCGCGCGGACCGTCGCTGAGATAGTATCGGTCACCGCCCGCCGCCGATATCAGCCGCGCCTCACCGTCTAACTCTGCACTGTCCACCGCGACTGTCGCCGGAGGACGGAAACGTGTGAGTACGGTGGTCTTACCACGCTGCCCAATCAACAGCACGCCTCCGTCACGCAGTGGCTGTAACTGCGAGAGCGACGCGGCCGTCTTCACCTGCCACGGCGTTGCTTCGCCGTACGCCAAGCGGATTACTGCTCCGTTGCTGGTGCCAAAGATGCCCGAGCCATCAAGGCTTACCGTCTCACCCAGCGGCGTAGCTAGCGCGCGCTCGAGCTGTCCGCTGCCGAGCGTTAGCCGCCACGCGACGCCTGCCGCATCAGACAACGCGAAGGTCCCGTCGTCGATACTGAAACCAAGCGGGCGGATATTCGCCGGTAATGCTGCGCGTGTCTGCCAGATCAGCGAATCGAGCGCTGGGTATCGATACGCGCGAGCCGCTCCGCCCTGTAGCGGAACTCGGAGGATGATCGCGTCGGGGCCGAGTGAGGCGGCACTTGCCGCCGTCGCCCCCCGGTCATCGGCAGTGCTGCACGCGGCGAGCACCAGAACGAGGGCGAGCGAGTGGATACGCACACCGACAACCTAGCCGTGACACACCGGAGGGAAAACGCCTTGAAATGCAGTGGGCGCCTACTTTCGCAGGCGCCCACTCTGTCATGCGGTCAAATCCGCTTAGTACGACGTTCCCAGCGACCATTGCCAGAAGCCTTTCTGCAACGGGCGATCAAGCGGAATCGCATAGTCCCAGCGCACGAGTGCGAAATTGAACAGGTTGAGCCTGAGGGAGTATCCGTAGCTCCGGAGCACGTACCGCTGCGTGTCCGCATTGTAAGTGGCTGGTTTGCGCAAGCTCGCGGTCTGGCCTGGGCCCCACGCGAGTCCGGCATCAAAAAATACAGCGCCATCTACTGGCGGTAGCTGAACCGGCAACACCCCGAGTTCAAACCGGCGAATGAGAGGGATGCGCACTTCCGCCGATGCAACGACGGCCTTGGAGCCCAGCAGCTCCGTGCTGTTGCACGATGCTGACGCGCCGACGCTCGGCTGACAACCGAAATCAAGCGCGTTGACGCGATCATAGCCTCGCAACCACATCAACCCATTCGGATTACCGATATAGTTCGGGAAGAAGGTCTGATCACGACCTGTGCGGAACTGTCCAGTGACGCGCGTAGCAACGGTGATGAAGTTGAACAGGATTGGATCGTAGCGCCGGTAGTCTGTGAGAAACTCCTGCCACCGCTTGGTACCGATGGTTGGCTCGTACGCAAAGCGATAGCGTCGACCCATGATCGGGGCGGTGTAGCCTTGCAGCGTGTTGTCGGAGACGTACGCAACCTTTGGCTGAATGAAGTTCAGCGTGCCTGCATTCCTCTCACCGACAATCTGGAAGGGCGTCACCGGAATGCCGTTCTGAGTGAGCCGACGACCAATCAGCAACTCCGAGCGACCAATGCTTTGAAAGCCGAGGCCGACCTCAAAACGCGTAAATCGGTTACGCGGCAACAATGACGTGAATGAAGCGTCACGCAACACGAATCGAGCTAAGGATTGCGTTTCATTGACCAGACCCGGGTTACTAGGATCCGGATCGAAAGTCTGCCCGTTGAAGAAAAATACTGGGAATTGAGAAATCGCCGTGGTGTACTGCAAGCGACTGCCAAGGTTTGTGTAGCCAGCGTACACCACCGCGTCTTGCAGCCGTCCATTTACCTGCGCAGTGAACGCCAGCTTGTTGTTGCCAATCAAATCGCTCAGCACAATCGTCGTGCCGCCGAACAGTCCGCGATTGAAATTATCCTGTGCGTATCCGATGCTTGGCCGCGCCACATAATCTGCTTCGTAGCTCACCTTGTACGGGCCGTCACGAAAACGTGTCGGATCTGGAAGTGCGAGGTCCGCGCTGTCGAGCAGCTCATTCACCGAGACCGCACTCGAATCACGCGCGCCGCCATTGGGCAAGGAATCCGATCGGCGATTGCCATCCGGTGCACGGTAGATAGAGCGCGTGCCGAACGTGCGACCGTATGGCACACCAGGATTCGCTGGATTGAGCGCTCCTTCTCCCTCCAGCGTCCCTGAGCGCGGTGGCAGCACTGCCGGCGTGCCGTTGCCTGTGTTCGGCGTTGGCCGATTAGTGCCTGGGCCAACCGGCGGAATTTTCGGTGGTGTTGGCGTGTTCGGTGCCGGCGTGCCGGGAGGACGAACAACAGGATCAGTGGTGATCGGCGGCGTCGCAGGCGCACTTGGCTGCGCGGTGATCGTAATGCCGTTGCCTGAATTTACCGTCACACCCGATGCAACCAGATTCGTTGGCACACGAGTCGGATCGCGATACGGCTCCTTCTTCAACGAGCGCGGATTATCCACCGTCCACACCGTGTACTCACCCTTCTTCTCAAAGTGCACGAAGGCCATTTTATCGGCGCCGCGTGCCCAAGTCAGTGCAGGGCTGAACTCAGTGATACCCGACACACCACCCACCACATTCGTGAGCTGATAATGCTCACGCGTGGTGAAGTCGTACAAGAACACATTTTGCACGCTGTTGCGATCGGTGATGTACGCGAGACTCTTTCCGTCTGGCGCCCACTGCGGATTGATGCTCTGCCCAGGCTGATTCGGCAGCACCGTCACAGCACCAGTCGCGAGGTCGTACAGACTGATCTTCCAGCGGCTGAATCGGAGCAAATCAAAATCAGTCTCTGCACCGCGATCGCTGGCGAACGCAATTGTCTTCCCATCGGGAGAAACGTTCGGCATGTAATCGCCGTTGCGATCGTTGGTCAGCACACGGAACCCTGTGCCATCCACTGCGACCATTGCGAGATCGGTAATGCCGCCACGATTCGCGCTGAAAACAATGTGCGCGCCATCTGGTGTGAACACCGGACTGAGAACGCCTTCCACCGGCATCTCGATTAAGCGCGTTCTGCCGCCACGAGTGCGCGTGATGTACAACACATCTTTTCCGCGACGCTGTCCAACGTACGCAACCTGCTGTCCGTCAGGCGAGAACGCGCTCTGGCTGTACAACAAACGCAACTCTTCAGCATTCGTGTTGGTGGTGCTTTCCACGATTCTGCGAATGCGACGACCGGTCCGTGCATCCGCAAGCCACAGATCGATGAATACCTGACCACGCAGAAAATTGCCGTTGGATAAAAAGAGAATCTTCGAGCCATCTTCCGACAGAGTCGGCGCCAAGAAAATGTTGCCACCACTCTTCTTTGGGCTCAGCAGATTGTTCGCGAAACGCCGCGGACGATCGAGGTTCACGACCGTCGGCAGAAACTGCTTCTGTATCGCGTCTTTCCAATCATCGCTCAACTCATCTAACGACAACCCGAGTTCACGGCGAAACGCGCGTTCCACACCAACGTTTGGCACCGCTTCAAGAATCTGTCCGATGATCTGATCGCCCCAACGCTCGCCGATGTAGCGCATGAGCGACTCACCAAAGCGATACGGGAAGAACCGGTCAGGGTAGACCGTCATCTGCTCGATCGTCGGGATGTCACCATTCAACGCAGCATCGCGCAGCCACATATCGGTGAACTTGTGATCAGTACCCAGTGACAAATACTCGGCCATCCCTTCCATCAACCAGAGCGGCGGATTGACGGCTTGCAGCGCCTGCAAATTCGCACCGGCACGACCGCGAGAAAACACGTCGTACTGGAACTGATGCACCATTTCGTGCGCCAGCACATGCTCAAACGTGCGATAGTCGCCGGTGAAGGGCAGCACGTTGCGCTGGCGCTGCGCATCGGTGACACCGCCAGTGCCTTCGCCGAGATCGCCGAAGATGTTGTTCTGCGCAAAGTCGGTGCGACTGGCGAAAATCACGATCGGCTTTCGCTCGCGAAATTCGTGTCCGAGAATGCGTGACAGTCGCGCATACGAGCGCTCTGCCATACGCGCTGCATCCTCAACCGCCGCCTTCTCTTCCTTGTAGTAATGAACGCGAAAATGCTCGGTCTCGAGCACGCGCCATTGAAACCGGTCGTACTGCACCTGGTTTTGACCGAAATACCCCTGAGCGTTCGCAGCCGCGCTGAGGACAACGGTTGCGGCGCCGGCCGCGATCAGACTTCGAAGCATCCGCATACCCAGTCCTCCCGGACCATGTGCGACAATCGTATCAGACGTATTTCCTACTCGAACGCGATCCGTTCCGCATCACTCCACAACCGTTCCAACTGGTAGAAGTTCCGCAGCGTGGGATGAAAGACATGCACGACGATGTCGGTGTAATCCAGCAACGCCCAACGCCCGGTTTCGACTCCTTCCGCATGCGTTACGCGTTCACCTTCTTCACGCAGCTGGCGCACCACGTGGTCCGCCATACTCCGTACGTGCGTATCCGACGTTCCGGATGCAATCACGAAGTAATCCGTCATGTCCGTCAGCCCGGCAAGAGACAACACCAGGATGTCCGTACCCTTAAAATCACTCATCAGTTGCGCGGCTCGCTTGGCCAAAGCCTCAGAGGCCGGTGCATGCGCGCGGGTCTTCCGTGTCAAAGCGGTCATCGAAAAATTGATCGGCGAGCCTTGCGGCCTGCCACATGGCAAAGAGGCCCGTCTGTTCCAGCTGACGGGAGCGACTACTCCGTACACTAACCCTCTGCGCCACGATACACACGCCTCCGTACCAACGCCCTCCTGCGGCTAACTCTGGCGCAGACAGACGCGTCACAGTTGCCGTGCAGAGAGCGAGACACGCAAAACGGGGCGTCCCCCTATTGGGAGACGCCCCGTCTGAGACTTTCATGCGTGACGCGAGGCCGAACTCAGCCCTTGATGACCCACACCTTGATCTCCGGCTTCACATCAGCGTGCAGCTTGATCGCAACCTTATACACGCCGAGTGCCTTAATCGGCTCGTGCAAATCGATCTGACGCTTCTCAACGATCAATCCCTGCGCCTTCAACTGCTCAGCAATGTCACCCGACGTGACTGAGCCAAACAGCTTCCCTTCGTCGCCGACGCGCGCTGCGAAGGTGATCGAAAGATCGGAGTACTTCTTCGCGAGCTCCTGTGCTGCGGCCACACGCTCCGCCTCAGCAGCAACGAGCTTCGCCTTCTCCATTGAAATGCGCTTCTTGTTGCCGTCGGTGGCCGGAAGGGCCATCCCGCGCGGCAAAAGAAAATTGCGTGCAAAGCCAGTGGACACTTTCACCAGGTCGCCTGCATGACCGAGGCTATCCACAGCCTGTCGAAGAATCACTTCCATTCTCTCACCCTCCTCAAGTCAGGAAACCGCTGGCCGGATCCGGCGTCGCCAGTCGGCCCAAGTATCACCAAGTCCCAACAAACCCAGTGCGATCGCTGCGCCATCGCGTAGCAAAAGCAACAGCGCCACTCCTACAAGCACACCGAAGACTGCACGACCTTGGCGAAGAAAAAACGCCAGCACCGCGGCCCCGCGCAGCGCGTACAGTGCGCCGAAAAATACGAGCAAATTCAAACCGACAACGCGCAACGACTCCAATGCTGGCAACAGCGCAATCACGAGCCCTACAATGATGCCCCAAATCCATTGATCGTTAAACCGGAAATCGCGCAACCGACTCAGATCATCTCCCAATCGCGTCCGGCTAAATCGATGGAACACCGCCCAAGCAATCGCCATCGCGACCAACGTTTGTAACGCCAACACTGCAGGCAAGATCATTCCAGCAAGGCGCGGCAGTGCTGCCACGTTCTGCTCAAATCGCTCAAGAACTAACGCCGTCGCCGTGTCTGGTCTCGCAGCCGACGCGCGGTCCATCTGCGCGCGAGCGTTCTGCCAGTTCGTAAGGTCCATGTTGCCACGATCCTTCAACGCCGTCGACAGCGTTGCATTCAGCGCTTTTGGCCCCGCCGGAGTCAGCACAATGAGAGTCGCTGACACGAACAACGCGCCGAGCACCGAGACAACGCCAACCGAGAGAAAGTGCTTCGACCGCGATGCTAGCAGCGCTATTCCAAAGCACCCTGCCACGATCGCCGACCATCCCGCCACGAGCAGCTCCACACTCACACCGGCACGAGCCGGAGTGACGATTCGCCACACGGCAACAGCCGTCCACAGCGTCGCTAGTAACGCACTTCCACCATGCCACCAGCCGAGCACCGCACACGTCGCCAATAACGGCAACAACAACACCCAAGGCTGATGGACGGGAAGCAACGTCTGCGCAATCGGCAGGTTGCTGGAGATGACGAAAGCGAGCACCGCC
Source organism: Gemmatimonadaceae bacterium (assembly GCA_031408755.1). Taxonomy (GTDB): domain Bacteria; phylum Gemmatimonadota; class Gemmatimonadetes; order Gemmatimonadales; family Gemmatimonadaceae; genus JACMLX01. Next base: position 8,222 of record JANNWU010000099.1, read on the forward strand.
AACCCCAACGACCACCAGCCACGACGTGTCACCGCCGTGGTGCCGTCACTCATCGAACGCTTACGCCTTGCTCGAACGGGTGTACGGAAGGAGCGCCAGATAGCGTGCCTTCTTGATCGCCGACGCCAACTGGCGCTGGTGACGCGCGTCAACTCCGCTCAACCGGCTCGGCAAAATCTTGCCGTTCTCGGTAATGAAACGGCTGAGGAAACGCTCGTCCTTATAGTCCACGAAACGGATGCCTGCCTCATTTACTGGGCTTGGCTTTTTATTGCGGCGGGCCATGGGTTAATCCTCGTCGTCGTCGTCATCGCCCGCTTCTTCTGCGCGGCGCTTGGCTTCCATCTGCTCTTCGGTCAGCGGCGGTGCGCCCAACTCGTTCTCATACAATGAGATGAGATAGCGGAGCACGCCGTCATCGAGCTTCAGCGAACGCTCGAATTCGGGCAGCTTGGTGGGGTCAGTCATGAAGCGGGACACGACGTAATAGCCGGTCTCGCGCTTCTTGATCTGGTACGCCAACTGACGGCGGCCCCAGTTATCGATCGTGGCCTCTTCGGCCAGCGACAGCAGGCCTTGATGCTTGGCCAGCTTTTCGGCGATCACGCCATCTTCAAGCGCAGAGTCGAAGATGTAGACGGCCTCGTACGGACGCAGTGTTGCGGTCACGAGTGGCAATCCTCCCTGTGGTCAAAACCGCCTCCCGCGGGTTGCCGACGCAGGAGGAGGGGAATGAAGGTCGCCCCGGAAGGGGGTGACCGTTGTACCGTCCCAGCACGAAGCCAAAACGGGCAAGCCTCACAAGCTAGCCGTGTCGAGTCTGTAAGACAATTGCTAAGCGATTGAAATGGCGACCTTTCCTATCGTCCCGTTCGCTTCCATCAATGCGTGGGCGGTCGGCAGCTCGGCCAACTGGAACCGCGCGTCGATGCGCGGGGCGAGCTGCCCAGACGCGAGCAGCGGCATCACATTCGCCGCAAAAGCCGATGCCACCGCAATCCGTTCGTCGAGTGGTCGGCTTCGGAGCACGGTGCCTCGGATGTTCAGCCTGCGCCCAAGGATCGTTCGAAGGTCGAGCGTTGTTTTCGAGCCTGCCAGCGCCCCGATCAGCATGAGCCTGCCGCGCGGCGCCATCGCGCCGACGCTCTCGGCCGTGTAGTCGCCACCCACGAGATCGATGACGATGTCAACGCCACGTCGCGCAGTCCAGTTGTTCACCGCATCACCAACCCAGCCAGCTGCCGTACCCGGCTGACAGCCGTCGCGCATTCCCATCTCGCGCGCCGCAATCAGCTTCTCCGCGCCACGCGCTGTACCAAAGACCGTCGCGCCCAATACCGTCGCGATCTGCACCGCCGCCAATCCCACACCGCTGCCAACCGCATGCACGAGAACGGTCTCGCCGCGTCGAAGCCCGGCTTGGCTCACGAGCGCATCGTACGCCGTGATGTACGCCTCGGGTGATGCGCCTGCGACTTCCCACGCGAGCGTGTCTGGCACGCGCGCCAGTGTTTGTGCGTGCGTGACGAGATACTCCGCGTGTGCGCCACCACCAACCAATCCGCACACGCGATCGCCAATGCGCCACTGCTGCACGGTACTACCGAGCGCCGCGATTTCACCGGCAAATTCCAATCCGGGGATGTCGGCCGGAACGCCAAAGGGAGCCGGGTAGCGGCCCTGACGCTGCAACACATCTGCACGATTGATTGCCGATGCGCGCACGCGCACGAGCACTTCGTCGTCCGCGGGTGTTGGCACGGGGCGCTCTGCAATGGAGAGAACCTCGGGGCCGCCGGGTGCGGTGATCACAGCGGCGCGCATGGTGATTGGTGTTTGCATTCGTACAGTCTGCATTACTTCGCGGGCGCGCGCCACACGACCGCCGTGTTGCACGAACGCCCACGTGGAATCACGTGCGCACTCGTGACCCGGAAAATTTGAGTTACTTCGTTTGCGCGGCGACCGGCGGGACGGTGAGCCACGTACCCTGTTTCAGCCGCAATGTGATGTTGTTGACGCAGCTTGGCGTGCGCAGAGGATTACATGAAAGCGCGAGCGCGCTGGCTTCATAGCCCACACGCAGTTGCGTGATGCGTCGGCTGGGGAAAATAGCGAGCGGCGTGTCAACCGCCCACATGCGCAGGCGCTCAAGTGGACTGAGTCCGAGTGTCTCTGCCGTAACGCGCGCGTCGTCACGAATGACATCGGCGTTGCTGTACGTATCGCTGCCGACAAGCATGGTCACACCGGCGGCGCGCAACGCCCGTGCATTGCGAACTGTGACGTCACGGAACCGTCGTGCGTGCGCAGTGTCTTTTGCGGCGGCATTTGCACCAATAACAAGTGTCGCTGTCATTACGACGTGCTTTTTGCTCGCAAGTGCAACGATAGAATCGGCCATGATGGATCGTCCAGCGACACTATCTGCTTCCAACGCGGCGCCGTAGCCGGGAATGTGCGCAAATGCATCGACACCGGCGCGCATGGCAATCGCGAAATCTGTGGGTGTATCGATATGTGCCCACACGCGCCTGCCAATCGCGTGCACCGCGTTCACCAGCGGCAGCAACAGCTCCGGCGCGATACCGTAAAACCCAACTTTCGTGCTGTCGAGGTGTGCTGTCGCCCACGCGTCACTGTCAATAAGCATCACTTTGACAATCGTAAGGCTGTCTCGTTGCAGCGCAGCAATGATTGCCGGCAGTTGTGGCAAGCTGTCGAAGCGGAGGTACGCATCACCGTCTCGCAACCAACTACGTGCGAGAGCAGGGCCTTCACCCGGGTTGGCAAATGGCCGGTAATGCACCGCGAGCGCTTCGTAGAGAATCTGCGGATGTCCGCCGGTACTCGTCACAGCGGTGTTCGCAAAGCTCACGTCGACGCTGCTCGGAACGTTGACCATTGCTGCAATCGCGGCTTGCCCCCCTCGCGTATTCGCAAGCGTCTGCACATAAAATACACCGAGACGCAGGTACATGTCGCGGATCACATCAAACTCTCGCGTTCCGTCTGGGCTGTGCGTGTGCGCATCGGCAAATGGTGGCACCATCCACTGCCCATTCAATTGCACAACGGAGTCAGCCTTCGCACTCGGGCGCTCCACAAACTCACCACCGCGGATGAACCGCGAACCGTTCACAAAACGCTGGCCGTTGAACCAGTGGCCACCGCGGAGTTCGACGGTCGGTGAAATCGTTTGAGCAGCTGCATTACGCGGTGACACGAGCGCGGTTGCAACGGAAAGGGCATAGATGATTGCGATGCGAACGACGCGTTGCTGTGCGGAAAGCAGAAACATACGAAGCCTCGTGATGTCAGATTGTCTACTCCTTTGAATACTGGAGTCGGCACGAACTTCATACGAGTTCACAGTCGGTCAAACGACCAAACGGCTCGGTCAGCCAGCCGTGATGCGCATCCGCTTCCGAAGCGCGACCGAGCCTGCTCTGCTGCAAATCACACGTGAGCCATCTGGAAACTCCGCTGCTAACCGTCGTTCGTCGCTCGGCATGGCGCGCACGACGTGTGTCAGATTGACCACATGGCTGCGGTGGACGCGCATGAAGACAGATGCATCGAGCTGCGATGCGAGATTGCTTAGCGTAATCCCATGCAGCCAGCTCTTCTCCGCGGTCACGACGCGCACAAAATCATCCGACCCTTCAAGGCGCCAAATCGCACTCACTGCAACGGGCTGAATCCGTGTGCCGAGCCGCACCAGCAGCACGCTGAGTGGCGGATTTGTGTCAGCGGTGCTGGCGGCACGCAGTCGTCGAACGCGCGCCAGCGCCTCGCGAACTCGATCACTTCCAAAGGGTTTGACGAGATAGTCCACCGCGTCGATTTCAAACGCGGTTGCGGCATGTTCTGCATGCGCCGTGGTGAACACCACTGCCATGCTCGCTGGCACGAATGGAATGGCGTCTAGCCCTGACCCGCCGGGCATTGTGATATCGAGAAAGAGCACGTCTGCGCGTTGCGTGCGCAACAACTCTTGCAACGTCGGCACATCATCTGCTTCGGCGACTATGACCACGTCGGCATCAGCGCTCACGAAGCGTCGCAACGCTTGACGAGCAAGCGGTTCATCGTCGGCGATAATGACTGAGAGTATGCGCGAGGTCATTCAGCAACCGTGACTGGAAACCGCACACTCACGCGCCATCCCACGGCATCACACCGCGGCCCCGCGTCAAACTGAAGGCCCGCGCCGTAGCGCGCTTCAAAGCGTCGACGCACAAGATCGAGTCCAGTTCCACTCCCACGAGTTGTTGCGCCTGAGCCGAGCCCGTTATCCACAATCTGCAGATGCACGTCGTTTCCAATACGTTCCGTCGACATGGTGATGTGACCCGGCCCCGGGCGAGGTGCGATGCCGTGACGAATCGCGTTCTCGACCAGCGGTTGAAGCGACAGTGCTGGAACCGATACGGCGTCAAGCTGATCGCCTAGCGTGAACGTATATGTAAGTCGCGAGCCGAGACGCAGCGCTTCGAGCGAGATGTAGTCTTGCACCATCCGCCATTCAGCATTGAGTGGTACAACATCGCGATCAGGAGTGCGCCCCTCTGTGACATAGCGAGCCACGCGCGCGAATCGATCAATCGCGTCGTCAGCGCGAGCATCACCGCTTCGAACCAACTCAAGCAACGAGTGCAGGGTATTGAACAGAAGATGCGGATCAAGCTGCGCACGAAGCGCACCCACTTCTGCTTTGTGCTGTAATGCCGTGGCTATTTGTGCGGCACGACTTGCTTGCGTGATGTAACAGCCGCCGACGATGGCAAAGTAGAGAATCACTGACGTCAACGCCTGCCAGTGCAGCGCGGGCCCGGCCAGGAATACGAACGAGAACTCGTGACCGGAGAGCAAATTGCCAACGCCGAGTGCAACGGCGATCGCAGCAAACCAGAGCAGCCCGAAGGTTGCAGCGCCGAGCAAGTGCAGCGGGAGAAACCACCAACGCTCTCCACGCTGCCACGTCACCGAGCGGCAAAGTAAGTAGACCGGGAGAGCAGTAAGCATCGCCGCGCTGACATTTGCGATAGCGCTCACAAAGAGCGACACCGATGGCGTGTCACCATCAACGACAAATACCGTACTGTATGCGACCAACAGCATCACAACGCCGAAACTGATCAGGCGTCGCGCGCTCCATGCAGGGTAGACCGTCGCGGTGCGCTCACTCATCCG
>JANNWU010000100.1:0-7202 GCA_031408755.1 Gemmatimonadaceae bacterium
ACTGAATCCGTTAATCGGCGTACAACTCGGCGGCGACGCACCCGGCTGGCTGCTCGTGGCGCTGCCGATCAGCGATTTTGTCGCGTGGGTGGTGCTGCTCTATCCAACATTCTGGATACTTGATCGTGCGATGCGTGTCCCGTTTGCGCGATACCTCGGGTGGTCGCGCGCGGCACTTCTGCTGGTTGCGATCCCTTTTATCGCATCGCTGGCGCGCGTTATCGCATGGCCGCCATTCCTCGGACTACCCGATGAGCTTCGCGAACTCGGATTTCGGCGGTCAAGTATCACCGATCCGTATTGGATGGCGGAAGTCGTGCTGCTTTCCGCAATCAATTGCCTCATCTACTTCGTGCTTCAGCGCGTGCAGCACGGACAGGACGCAGCGGTTCGTGCGGGTGAGCTGCAAGTCGCTGTTGCAGAGGCGCGATTGAGTACGCTGAGTTCGGAGTTGCAGCCGCATTTTCTCTTCAACACGCTGAACGGTCTCGCTGAATTGATCGTACAAGATCCTGTTCGCGCTGAGCGAATGGTGCTCGACCTGAGTGCGCTGCTGCGACTCACGTTACGCGATCTTGGCCAACGCACAATTCCGCTCGCAATAGAGCTTGAGCGCACCGATTTGTACCTTGCTTTGCAACAGGTGCGCTTTGGCGATCGGATGCACGTGAAGAGACAGATTTCGCCTGCAACCGTAAACGCTGCCGTTCCGCCGATGTTATTGCAACCGATTGTTGAAAACGCGATCAAACACGGAGTTGAGCAGCGCGCAACGGCAGTCACGATCACGATCAGCGCGGTACGAGAAGGGAACCGCGTCGTGATCCACGTGACCGACACGGCGGCAGGCCTAGGCTCGTCGCACTCCACTGGCACCGGACTTGGAATTTCGCATACACGTTCCCGTCTCGAAGCCATCTTTGGTACCGATGCTTCAATTGTACTCCATGCGACTGCCGACGCAGAAACGCGCGTGGAATTGCAGTTTCCATACGTGCAGTCACGTATGCCAGATGGTGGATCTCAATGAATCAGGTTGATACGACAACTCTGCGCGTCGTAATTGTGGATGACGAGTCGCTGGCGCGCGATCGGATGCGCCGACTACTCACCGAGTTTGACGGCATCGTCATAGTGGGTGAAGCAGCAAATGCCTACGAAGCGATTCCGCTGATCAATGACACGCGCCCGTCGGCCCTCTTTCTTGATGTGCAAATGCCGGGACTCGACGGTTTTCAACTTGCCGAGTCCATCGCCATCGAGCCATGTCCGTATCTCGTGTTTGTGACAGCGCATGCGTCGATGGCACTTCGCGCGTTTGACGTGGCAGCGATGGATTTTCTGGTCAAGCCGGTGGAACGTTCCCGGTTGCAGAAGACCATCGAACGGGTGATGCTCGCGATGCGCGAGCGTCGGGACGATGCGGCGTCGTCAACGATTCCTGAACAGCTGCGGGCGCTGCTTAGTTCAGTCAACGCACCGGTGCAGTATCTCGAACGCTTCGCTGTGACTGTCGGCAAGCGCACACAGTTCGTGCGAACGTGCGATGTCGATTGGTTTCAGGCCGACGACAACTATGTGCGCATAGCGGTGGGCCAACAGGTGCATCTCGTACGATCGACGCTCGCCAAGATTGAGGCCCAGCTTAACCCAGCGCACTTCGTCCGCATTCACCGGAGCGTGATTGTGCGGATGGATCAGGTTCTGGAAGTACGGCAGTTGCCGTCGGGAGAATTGCGCGCAACTATGCCGCACGCCGTCCACTTCGACGTCGCGCGCCCATACCGAGACAGATTGCCTGGTGCTCCCGGCCGCGCTGGCTAGACGGGTGCGGTTTGGTGGTGGGCGACCGTGGCGAGCAGATACCGTTGCGTCGTACGGACGTCACCCCACGATTCCGTGGTCTCACCCCATGACCGCGTCACAATTGCCAGCGACAACCGGATACTTGAGGGTAACGCCCGTGCAACACGCATGGTCGTCACTCCCTCAATATCCCACGACTCCATGTTCCTCGTCAGTCTCGCAGCGATAACTCTCGCAGCGCACGCTCCACCAATCGGAACGGTTCGACAGGACAGCACAGCACTCTTCGGGTTCTGGATTGCTGAAAACCAGTCAGATGTGATCGCCGTCGCACGGTGTGGCGTGCATGTTTGCGCAACGTTGGTCGGTATTTCGCAGGTCACTGGCGCAGATACGCCGCGTCCAACTGAATGTCAGCGGGCCATTGCTACTGGCCTCACATGGAACGCGCAGCGCACACGGTTCGAAGGTGCAATAATAGATCCTGAGAACAACAAGCAGTATCGCGGCGCGCTGACTCCGGCGGGCGTTGATCGCCTCTCGCTGCGCGCGTGGGCAGGAAGTGAGCTGCTGAATGAGACGTATCGCTACACGCGTTTCCGTGGTCGCGTGTTGCCGAACTGTCGCATCGAGCGTGGCTCGTGACGCCACGACCACTGGTGTCCGAGTCGGTTACACGGATTATGGCACACTCGAAGCACGAGCAGGGAGGATCAGATCGTGTAGCGGAGAGCGCACAGCCGTTGACGGTGATCGCGCGCTTTCCCATCGCGGCGCTGCGTTCACTGGTTGTCCTACCTGGTGCCTGTATTGAAGGCGCACTCGCGGCGACGGTCCCGCTCCTGATTGCTCGTGCGACACTTGGTACAGCGTGGCTCGGTCTCGCGTCGGCCGGCCTCGTGCTCGCGCCGATGCTCGGTACGCTCGCAGCGCCAGCGCTTGAACGCCGCCTCGGCAACCGATGGATGACGTTGATCACCAGCGTACTGGCCGCCGCCTCGTTGTGTGTCGCGGCTGTCAGTTGGCTCTCCAGCCAGATCGCCATCGCGTATGGATTTGTGCTGCTCGCCTCCGCAGCAGATTCGGCGTGCGATCTCGGATTTACCTCGCGGCTTCCGCTCTTTGCTCGACTGGCGCGTGAGCGCCTTGACCGATTCTCCGGATCCAACTGGGTGTGGGCAATCGCAGGCGTTGCGATCGGCAGCCTCGGCGCGGGTTCACTCATCGCGGCTGAGCGGCTGTCGATGCTCTTCACGAGCCTCGTCACCTTGAGCCTGATCGTCTGCGTTGGGCTCGCTGTCTTGTTGCCGCGAAACTCACGGATGAAGCACGCATCGTCACCTCGTTTGCGCGCGGTGTTCCAACGTCACTTCTGGAGACCGCAGGCGCTGAAACTGGCTGCGATTTTATTCGCCGTTGTCTTCTTCGCCGGCCCGATCGACAATCTGTTGATCCCGGCGCATCTCGCGTCACACGGCCGAGCTGCGAACACCTTTGGAGAAATTCTGGCGACTGCCGGACTTGGAGTCGCGACGAGCCTCGCGTTTTTCATTGACGCAGCAAAACGTTCGACGCGCAGCACTGCAGTGATTGGACTCTGCGGCTTTGCGCTACAACTCGTGGTGATTCTGATTCTTCCCTCGCGTTGGGTGCTTCTCTCGTGCGTCTTCGTAAGCGCAATCTGCTTCGCACCGCTACTCCCGATGATGCAGAGCGCCATGTTGAAGGCCGCCTCTGCCGCGCAACGCACGCTGATGCTTGCCGCGTTAGCAACGTTGGTGAGCTTGGCCGATATGCTCGGCACGCTGACGTTCGGTGCTGTGGTGAGTGCAGGTGGCAGTGCGCTTGCGATCAGCATCTGCCTCGCGCTGGTATGTCTCGCGGCGATTCTGACCGGGCTTGCCGCACCGCGAACTCCTGTGACGCCGATGCAGGCGCCAATTGAAGCTCCAAGCCATGACTAGTCCAACAGCATCGCGGGAAGACTTCGCCGATGAGTTGCGTGGCTTTGCGTTGATGGGCATCGCGGTGGTGAACGCGCCGTTCCTCGGTATTTCATCGAACGGCTACACACCAGCCGCGCTTGCATCCACGCTCGATCGTTTCGCGGCGTTGTTTGTCGTGACGTTCGCGCAAGCCAAATTCTACGTTCTCTTTGCGTTTCTCTTCGGCTACAGCCTCAGCTTCATTTTCAAAGACTCAGGTCGCGGCGACGGTGTGCCGCGCTACCGTCGCAGGCTTATTGGTCTGGCGTGCTTTGGCACCCTGCACGCCATTCTGTTTTTCGCCGGCGACATTCTCATGTTGTACGCGATTGTCGGTCCAATTCTACTCTGGCTGCGACAGCGAACTGACAAGTTTGTACTCAACTTTGCCTACGTGAGCCTCGGCTGTTGGGCCGCACTGCTCGCCGTGATTGTTGTGCTGACAGGGCTCTACCCTGATCCCGCTGCCGCGCAGCAAACCGATATGCAGGCAATCGACGCGGGCTTGCGCAGCAGTAGCGTGGTGCAGGCATCGTTCGCGCGACTGCAACTGTGGCCCAGCGCGCTCACGCTCATTCTTGTGTTGAACGGATTTTCTGTAGTTGCACTGTTTGCACTTGGATTAGTGGCGGGCCGACGCAAGTTGCTTGCAAATCCCAATGCGTATCCTGAGCTGTGGCATCGCGGCAGCCAACTCGGCTTGCTGCTCGGTCTCCCGTTCGGCACACTCTCCGCGTGGCTAACGATCGGATCAGGCTCGCATCTTCCTGGCTCTGGCGTGCGCGAAATGTTTGGGCTCGCATGCGGCTTTCTTGGCGCGCCATTTCTGACGTGGGGATATGTCTCATGGCTTGTAATTCTTCGGCAGCGTTGGCCTAACCTGCTTGCGGTGTTCCGCAATTCAGGTCGAATGTCGCTCACCGGCTACATCGGTGAATCTGCACTACTCTCGCTCATCTTCTGCGGCTACGGTCTTGGATACTTCGGCGAGATGGGTGCTGCGGGTGTCTTGCTCTGCGCCTTTCTTGTCTGGTTAGCCATGGACTTATTGGCAATGCTCTGGCAACGCAAGTTTCGTCGCGGGCCGCTGGAGAAGCTTTTGAGTTTGTGGGTGCGATAACCACGCGCCATGTGCGCTCCTGCTGAAGTTGCGGTTTGTTGCGGTGAGCGGACTTGGGAGCGTAATCAAGAACGTGTGGGCGAACGGAGCGCAGGAAAATGCTGCAAATGGGCTTACCGCAGCAGCTTTAGAGCGTAATTTGCTCATCGGGAGCGCAGTACTCAATGAGCAGAGAGTTGAGGTTCTGCACGCTGGATTTCATCGCAACGTCATCGCCGGTTGGATGCGCGTTTATCACTGCTTGTAATTACTGTCGCTCAACTCACATCCAGCGAAAGTTCGAGGCGGGAATCAAAGTGATATCTCATTTTTTAACGCAACTGCGTAGCTACCGGTCATCGCCGTTCGAGATCTCGTACGTTTTCGCGTTGTTGCTAGTCTCTTTCTTTTCGTCCTACCGTGCGCGCACGGTGGCCGAGAGTGAACGTCCGAAGGTCATTGCAGCCGACTCTGCGCTGGCGCAATTCGCTAGAACAGTTGTATCCGACAGTGATTCTGTTGATCCTCGCTTAATGGCATTGGCAGTCAAGAGACGAGACTTACAAACGGATCTCCAAGACCGACTGTCGTTTTGGATTAACATAAAATTGTTCAGCTCATTTGGGCTGATGATCGCCGTGGTCGTGGGCATCGTCGGTTTCGTGCAACACATGCTCGCTGACGACGGAGATGAAAACGAGCGACCACCGCGAATTACACCTCGTCGGCACGGGACGGAGTGAGAGTGCTGTAGCTACTCGTTCAGCGGTTCTTGCAAATAGAGATTCACGGATTTTCACTCTTCCCACGCCGCTGCAACACCAACATCGCCGCCGCGATCATTGCGCCGCCAACCCATGTCCGCGCACCAACTTGTTGATTCAATACCATCGCTGACAACAGCGCCGTCCAAAACGGCTCCACCGTACTCACGATCGATGTGCGCACCGGACCAAGCGCAGCTAATCCCGCTAAGAACGCCGTGAACGCTATCGCCGTTGGAATCAGCGCTAATAACGCCGCGCCTACCAGCAATCCAGGCGCGGGCGGAATCAACGGCGCCCGCAGCACCAACGCCGCAACCACACAACAAATCGCCGTGCCCAGTGCCAGCCATGTCATCGCAGCGGCTGGCTTCAAACCCGCCTGTATCTTCCCCAACCACGGAATCATCAGCGCGTATACCAGCGCATCGAACAGCGCGAGGCCAATCCCGCGCGGATCGAGTTTGGTTTCAAAGGGATTGCCGATGATCGTCACAATGCCCGCCAGTGACAGCACCAGCGCCGCAATTTTCTGCGCGTCAACCTGCTCGGTGCGACGAATGATCGCCAGCACCGCGACCCACGTTGGATACGTGTAAAACAGAAATGCAACACTCGCGGCGGGAATGTAGCCCAACGCGGCGAGCGACAAACCGGCGATCGCCGCTTGACTCGCGCCACCAATCGCCAGCAAGGGCCATTTGCGTGCACCAACCGCGAGCACTGGCGCAATCCCTCCCGCTACGATGCACAACATCGCAGTACCCAACACATATCGGTATGCGAGCAGTGCAGGCACTGTCGCTCCACCCGTCAACGCGCGCTGCGAAAAAATCAGCGTCGTACCAAAGCATGCTGCGCTCAGCAGAACCAGCAACGTGCCGCGCAGCGACTGCTTTGAATCAATTGTCGACGGTGTGCTCACCTGCTCGTCCCGCGCAACAACTTGTTCAACTCACTAAACGACAGTGCTCGCATCAACACATCCCGTTCAGCGAGTGGCGCGAAGCAGCAATTCTAGGCGTGCTCACAAACACATCCCGTGCAATAACTGGCGCAAATCAGCATGTGTCGGCGTGATCACAAATACGTGCCGCGCAACAACAGCAATGCCAACGAGAAGTAAATGACCAATCCCGTCACATCCACCAACGTCGCAACCAGCGGTGCCGACGCGCTCGCCGGATCAAGTCCAAAGCGCTTCAAGGCAAACGGCAACATCGCGCCCACCAGCGTACCAAAGGTCACAACACCAATCAGCGACAGCGCAACAGTCAACGCGAGCGCAGTGTGACCTACACCGTACACGGACCATCCCAGCGCTTGCCAAATCTCAATGCGCGCGAAACCAAGCACGCCAAGAATTGTGCCGAGTAATAGTCCGCTGGGGAGTTCGCGCATTGCCACGCGCCACCAATCGCGCAGTCGCACTTCGCGCAGTGCCAGTGCGCGAATGAGCAGTGACGTCGCCTGTGAACCGGAATTGCCACCCGAGCTGATGATCAGCGGCACAAACAACGCCAGCACCGCCGCGCGCTGGATCTCCCC
>JANNWU010000101.1:0-1513 GCA_031408755.1 Gemmatimonadaceae bacterium
CTGGGTTCTGATGAATCCTGTCGCGAAAGCGGCCTGGCATGCCTCAGATGCGGCGCTCCGATGCGTCGGCCCAGTTTCTCTGTGCGATGATCTTTGGGTTGCAAATGGCTGCAGATATGGCAAAGGAAGAGCGCGGAATGAGTGAAAGCATGACAGTCTTGATGTACCACGCTGTCACTGAACCAGCCGATCGTAGCGTGGGGGGCGCCGACCCGCACTATTCTGTTTCGCGTTCTCAGTTTCTCTCGCAGTTGGACCAAATCCAAGCTGCGGGACTGACGGCAACCAGCCTCGCTGCGCTACTAGATTCAAATCGCGGAAATGACAGAGTGGGAATGACCTTCGATGATGGGCATGTCAGCAATGGCGCCGCAGCGCAGTGGCTAGCTGATCGATCATTTAGCGCGGATTTCTTCGTCAACCCAGGCTTGGTCGGAACAAGGGGCTTTCTGAGCTGGTTTGAGCTCAAGCAGATGGCAGATGCCGGCATGTCGATTCAATCGCATGGATTCCATCATCGTTACATGAGTGAACTCTCGCCGCGCGAAGTCGCAAATGAACTGGAGAGTTCCAAGCGCGCCATCGAGGACAAGCTCGGTGTTCTCGTGACTCTGTTCGCCCCGCCCGGCGGGCGCGTTGGCGCAGGACTTGCGGCCACAGCAGCGCTGGCAGGTTACACCGCGCTTTGCACATCGCGTCCGGCCCTCTGGCATGTGCAAGATGGATCGTGGGACATACCGCGGCTTGCGGTTCTCAGTTCAACTACCGAGAGTCGGTTTGCGAACTGGATAGCCCAGGACCTGCGCGAGATGGCTCGTCAACGGGGGCGACACCTGGTGCTTGCGACAGCCAAGCGGTTGCTGGGAAACAGCCGATACGAGCGCGTTCGGCGGGCGTTGCTGCCGTCGATGGACCGCTAGGCAGACAACATTGGTTGAGTTCTTGTTCCTGAGTTGCTTCTGGCTTCTCGCCTACACCTTTGTCGGCTATCCGCTACTTATCGGTGCTTGGGCTCGCCTTTGGCCTCGCCCGGTGCGCCGATCTAGCATCGAGCCTAACGTGGCGATCATCATCGTTGCAAACAACGAGGCCGGAAACATCGGCAACAAGCTGAGGTCATGCCTGGCTCAAGACTATCCGCAGGATCGCCTAGACGTTGTGGTCGCCAATGACGGCAGCACGGATGCCACGGCTGACATCGTTGCAAACTATCCGGACCAACGGGTGAAGTTGCTCGAATTCCCGGTTCGACGTGGAAAGTCAGCTTGTGTCAATGACGCAGCGCTTGGGTGTGCAGCAGCTGTGTTGGTGTTCACGGATGCACGTCAGATGCTGAATACGCAAGCGGTGCGCAGCCTTGTAGAGAATCTCGCGGATCCAAAGGTTGGTGCTGTGAGCGGAGAGTTGGTGCTTCTACAGGAGGGCATGAGCACGTTTGGCGAATCACTCGGTGCGTACTGGCGCTATGAGAAATTCATTCGTCAAAGTGAGGCGCTAGTGCACTCGTCCCCTG
>JANNWU010000102.1:0-3814 GCA_031408755.1 Gemmatimonadaceae bacterium
CCACGCGAACCTGATGGCGGCCATGCGTGACTTGGGGTTGTACGATGATCAACCCGTTGATGTAAAGGGCGTGACGGTCATTCCGCGCGATGTGTTCATTGCGACGGTTGGCCCGAAGTTGCGAAAGCCAGGCAGCAAAGATCTCGTCGCGCTTCGTGTTGTGGTCACGGGTACAAAGGATGGCGCACCGGCGATGCGTCAATTCGATTTGCTCGATTATTACGACACGACGAACAACATCACAGCGATGATGCGCGTGACAGGCTACACGTTGTCAATCACAGGTCAATTCATGGCGTCGCGTGTGCTGGCGGCGGGCGTTGGAACACCGGATGAGCTGTTTCCTGGAGCGCGCTATATCGAAGAGTTGGCGAAGCGTGGCATTATGATCCGCGCGAGCTGATTGGCGAATCTTGATGTGGCTTGAGTGTTTGTGTGCTGTGACGATTTGTGTGTGGAAGACCTGCTTGAGTTGATCAGGCGGGTCTTTCGTTTTGTGGGTCGTGGATGTGACAGTCTTGGGGGGCTGGCTGAGTGCGTCAATTGCTGTTGTTCTACGTTGCGAGCGTGACTTTAACGACGCACTGTGAGCGGGCAGCGGTTGGTTGAACTGCTTTGACGCAAGGCGCTTCGCGCCCGCAGCGCGCTTTGCGCGCGCAAAACTGAAAAAGGCGCAAAACTGCGAATAACAGCAAAACTGCGAGTAACAGCAAAACTGCGAGTAATGACAAAACCGCAAACTGATCAAACAAGTTGAACTGCATGCAGTCAGCGAAGAGCTGTTGTCGTTCCAAAAAAACTACAATGGTCGGATCCGCGCAACGAAACGGTCAGCAGAACGATTCAAGCGGCAGTTTTGCGGCTGCAACGCAGCCTTGCGGGCGCGAAGCGCCTTGCGTCAACGCTGTTGCTCTGAAGTTGCTCTGAAGTTGCTCTGAAGTTGCGATGAAGTTGCGCTGCGGCTGATCGGCGGTTTATCAGCGTCAGCGTGCCCAGTTTGCGAGTGTCACCGCCATCGCATCGATCGCTTCGCGTGCACGCCACAGATCACGACCATTGTACATAATGGAGAAGGCCAACAACTCACCGTTACGTGCAGTCACGTACCCGGCGAGTGCGATGATCTCGCTCGTGGTACCAGTCTTCGCATGCAGATTTGTCTGCGCCGTGGTACCAACCATACGACGCCGCAGCGTGCCACTCTCACCCGCCAGCGGTAGCGACGCGTGCAGAAGCGGGCCCCATTTACTGCGGTCAGCCCACGCCAATAACTGCACCATTGCGCGCGGAGAAACGGCATCTAACTGCGACAAGCCACTACCGTCAGTCGAACGTACCGCGCCACCACGAACTCCCGCGCTGCGCATCAACAGTCCGTGGATCGCCGTATCGGCCGTGCTCGCCGCGCCAGTGGTGTGACGATCAGCACCGCGCGAAGCAGCACGAAACAGATGCTCTGCAATCACGTTGTTTGATTCACGATTCATCACCGTCAGCAGCGTTTCCAGTGGCGCTGATTGCCACACGGTGACTGACTCAGCGGTCGCTGGCGTACGTGCCATGCTCATTCCGTTCGCGACCGTGATTCCATTCCGGCGCAGTGCAGCGAGAAATGCGCCAGTCGTAAACGACGATGGATCTTCGACTATGTACGAGTATGAGCGAGGTGCTGAGAGTTCGCCGATTGAACCAGTAACCGTGATTCCAGCACTCGTACGCGACAGTCGCAACGGTGAACGTGCACCGCGCACGGTTCGCACATTCGCACTCAACGGAATCGCTGTGGTAGCAGGTTCCAGGACCACCTGCGCTGCGGCACCACGCGTCGTGGGACGAATAGTGACCCACACCAGATTCTCATTCAGCGAAAGCGCCGACACTTTTCCCGCGTAACCATCCTGCAAAATTCGTGGATGCCATCCCTCTGGCGTCGCGCGCGCTTCGAACGCTGATGCATCACCAATCACGCGACCTGTGACTTCTCGCACACCCGCGCGCTTCACGCTCGCAACGAGTGAATCCATTGGCGTATCGGCTGTGCGTCCAAAGAAGCGCGTTGACAGCGACGGATCACCATCACCACGCAGCACCAGATCCCCATCGACGCGACCGTCGCGCAGTGCGCCGGTGCGCAAGACTTCAGTGCGATAGCGATACTGCGGGCCAAGCACGTCGAGTGCCAGCACAGAGGTTAGCAGTTTTTGCGTCGACGCCGGTTGGTGCGGCACATCCGCATTAATTGAGAACAGCGTATCGCCAATAGAGAGCGACGACACCATCACGCCCCACGAACCGCTACGGATTGAGATTCCCGCGAGTGTTCCGAGGTCGGCGCGTAACGCATCGAGTCCAAATGACGTGCGTGCTTCGAGCAACGGAAGCGGCGGCGGCGGTGCTGGTGCAATAACCCGTCGACTGCGCGCAGACACCTTGCCCTGCGTACGACGCGAGTTTGCAGATACTCGTTTTGCGACAGCAGGTTTCCGCACTGATGACGACGTTCGCGCGCGTGTCGCAGGCCTACGTGATCCGACAGCCGGCGCTCGCGTGGCGCTCGTCGCAGCAGCCGTGCTCCGACTGGAGGCAGTAGTTGTCCGCCGCGCGGCCGCGATTGGCTTCTTCACGCCGCGCTGTGCATCAACCGATGCCGCGCAGCACAGCGAGAACAACATTAACGCCAGCGTCGGCGCACATCGAACAAAACGCACCACGTCAGACCTTCAGAAAGATGTTCCGGCGCCACAGCGCCCACAGTATCGCGAACCAGAGCATGACGAACGACAGGGCATACCCCAGCGACGCCACGCGAGGTTCAAAGTATGGAAAATAGAGCGTGTTGTAGACCACCGACTGCACCGCTTTCGGTCCGGCGCTGGTCTGCACCTTCCACAACGACACGGTAATGCGCGCCATCAAACCCGATCCGAGAAATGCGATCATCGGGTTGGTGCCGTAAATGACAAAGAACTTGGTCCACCCTTTCCAGCCTCGCACATCGATCAACCACATACACGTGGCAAGACTGACCATCGCGAGCCCGCCGGTAAACACCACGTAACTACTGGTCCACAAACTCTTGTTGATGGGGAAGACCCAGTGCCAGACCAAGCCGATCATCATCAACAGCGCACCGGCTGCGAATAATCCGTTCAAGCGTTCAGCAAGTGGTTTCGGTTCGCCGATCCAACGACCAGCGAGTTGCCCAAGAATCACGCTGCCGACCGCCGGTAACGTGCTCAGTAACCCCTCAGGATCCCACGTTTTTGCCGATACCCACAAATGATTTGTACCAATCACAGCGCGATCAAACCACGCGCTGAGTACCGCCTCTGGCTTATCGAGCAACTGCCACCCGGGAACGCCTTGATCCGGCACGACAACAACTGTCATCAGGAACCAATAGCTGAGTAGAATGGCAACGAGTGCAGCCGCATGGTGCTTCCACGTTCCGCGCAATGTGATCAACGCCGCAATCACATATGCCACACCAATGCGCTGCAGCACGCCCATCACGCGTAGGTGTTGCAAGCGCCAAAGCACACGATCACCGAAACTTGGATCAGGGATTGCTTCAATGTTTCCCCATGTGAAACCGGGGAACCACGAGAGAAACAAGCCGAACAAAAAGATCAACGCGCCGCGCCGAAACACCTGCTTCAGAATGGCAGCGTCGCTATCACCACGCACGCGTCGCTGCGAAAGTGACAAGTATGACGTGACACCGACAATGAAGAGAAAAAACGGAAAGATCAGATCCGTTGGTGTCCAACCATGCCACTTGGCGTGTTCGAGCGGTGGGAAAATCGTAGACCAC
>JANNWU010000103.1:0-46832 GCA_031408755.1 Gemmatimonadaceae bacterium
ACGCCTGTCGGCCAAGTGATCGGCGTGATCGCTGCAGCGGACGAGGACATTGCAGCGCTGATCGGCGGGGCGGCGCCTACACCGGTGGCGACACCAACCACGGTTGCGCCGGTTGCTGCGCCAGCTGCTGCACCCGCTGCAGTCACCGCAGCGCCAGTTGCAGCACCAGTTGCAGCGCCAGTTGCTCAGAGCGCACCGCGTACGTCGATGCCAGCCGTGGACCATCACGTATCGGAGCAGGCATCACACGCCGCCGATAATGGTGGTCGTCAGCTGGCGTCGCCATTGGCGCGTCGCATGGCCAGCGAACGTGGACTGGACATGGGTCAAGTACGCGGCTCAGGTCCTGGCGGTCGCATCATCAAGCGCGATGTGGAAGAGGCGATGGCGGGCGGCACAGCCATGCTTGCTGGCGCACGTCCGGCCACCGCGGCGGCGAGCGGCGATGATTTCACTGACATGCCGCTCACGCAATTACGCAAAACAATCGCGCGCCGTCTCGCAGAGTCGATTGGGCCAGTGCCCACGTTCTACTTGACCGCGGAGTTTGATCTATCGCGCGTGACCGACATGCGAGCCGCGATGGCCGCAATTGGGCCTGAGTTCAAAGTCAGTGTGAATGACATTGTGTTGAAGGCGGTTGCAGTGGCGCTCACGCGGCATCCCGAGATTAACGCGCACTGGATGGGCGACAAGATTCGTCAGCACCATCGCGTGCACGTTGGCATGGCGGTCGCAATTCCTGACGGCTTGATGACACCCGTTATCTTCGACGCGAATACGAAAGGGCTTTCAGAGATCAGCAAAGAAGCGCGCGAATTGGCCAAGCGCGCCCGCGAACGCAAGTTGCAGCCGCACGAATACACCGGCGCGACGATGTCTGTCAGCAACCTCGGAATGCTGGGGATCGACGAGTTCACGGCCATCATCAATCCACCAGAGGCAGCGATTCTGGCTGTCGGCGCGGTGGAGGATAAAGCGGTGGTCGTGGATGGCACGGTCCAAGTGCGCAAGCGGATGCGTGTGACGATGAGCTGTGATCATCGTGTTATTGACGGGGCTCTTGGTGCACAGTTCTTGCAGACTTTGCGACGACTGATTGAGAATCCGCTGATGCTCGTGTACTAAACTTTCCCTTCCAAATCACCACGATGTCGACCGTATCGCCAACCTCCGATGACCCATCTGAGCCGAAGGCTCCGGAAGTCACGGAGGCTGTGATGCGCGAGCCAAAGAAAACGCCGTACTCATTAGCCTCATTGCTCGATCTGGACGAAGCGGATCTGGCGGAGCCGCTATCTCGAGCAGCGCCGCCGGAGCATCGGTGGGAGCAGATGTCGATTGGCATGGCGGCGGAGACGGGCGAGGCCACGTCGACACCAATGCGGCGAGGAGTCGCGACACAACCGCCAGACGCAGGCACCGAGCTCATTCCCGGCTCAGACGTGCCGGGTGCCGTGCAGGTGCCGGTGTACCTCGCGGGGCGCGCACTGCATGATTTGATGCAGGGGTCAGCCATAGACGACGGCGACTTGTTCGCGCTGAGCGAGTCGCATGCGGTGCTTCCATCCCCAGAACCAGCGGCCGACGGCTGGACCATGCCGCCGTCAATGGAGGCCGAGGCAAGCGCCACAACTCCGCTCTCCACAGGCGCGATTACCACGCCAGTACGCGGGCCAGCGATCGCACAAAAAGTCACCGGGCGAGCGCGCAAGAAGCAGGACGCGCCAGCGGCCTTGTTTACAAAAACGGAGCACGGGCCCCTCGTCTGGCCGTCGCGCCGCCCGTCAAAAACACCGCGCGTGACCCGCGAAGAGTGTCCGCGCTGCCAGTCGCTGTATGTGGGCCCGACGTGCACCGCCTGCGGCTTTGAAGCCGCACTCCCGGTGCGAATCCGGAAGTCGGGCATGTGGCACGAACTCGGCAATTCGTTTCTCGAAAGCGACAGTCGGATCATTCGGACAATCGGCGCACTCGCCTTCGTTCCGGGCGAACTCACCGACGCGTTCCTGGCTGGACAGCGGAAACGCTATCTCGGTCCCATTCTGCTGACCGCGATCGCGCTGTTGATTTTCGGCGTCGCAAGCGCCTTTGGTAGTCTGCGGCCACGGCCAGACCGATCACTGAGCATTGGCGCTGAACACACTGCCCTCCAAGCGCCGGGTCTCTCGAACCCTGCAGCGGTAAACCTGCAGGTTGATGCGCAGCCAGATCTGATCAGCGATATGGCGACCACCATGGACTACATCCCCGTACTCTGGTTCGCGCTCATGCTCACCTGCGTCTGCGGCACCATGTCGGCAATGCGCTCCTTCCAACTCAAGGACGACTACGCAGAGTGGGCGTTCGGCGCGCACTTCTCGGCTTGGTTTGTGGTCATGTGGGCTGTCGTCGTGCCGATCGTATTGCTCGCCGTGAAGTTCGGTTTCGAGCTCAGCGCTGGATGGGAAGGCGTGACACGCATCCGGTACGCGGAGAGTGGCGACATCGATGGGCTCTCGCGCCGCTGGAATGCGTTGCGCGCAATCACGGTCTCGCCGTACTTCCACTCGGCGCTCCTCGCGACGGGTTTGCTTCCTTGGGCGATCGTCGCGTATCGGCGAGTCTTTGATTCAACTTGGGCAGTGGCCGCACTCGTCGGCGTCATTATCACTGCCATCCCGATTCTGCTGCTCCAGCCGTTCAACTAGTCGGCAATTCGAGCAGGTTCCGGCGCGCACGCACTGGAGTCACTCGCCTCAACCGGGCATCTTTCGGATCTTGCTACTCGTGCACGATGCGCGTGGTAGTGAGCTGAGGCGAGGCACCAGCCGCCGCCAAGTCCCCCACGTGAGATCGTCATGGCTTCGTTCGACGTCATCATTCTCGGCGGCGGTCCCGCCGGTTACGTCTGCGCGATTCGTAGTGCGCAGCTCGGCCTTCAGGTTGCAGTCATTGAGCGTGAAGCGCTCGGTGGTACTTGCGTCCTTTGGGGCTGCATCCCAGCCAAGTCGCTGCTTGAAAGCGCGTCACTGGCAAACAAAATGAAGCACGCCGCTGAACACGGAATCACCATCGGTCCAATCAGCGTTGACTACGCGCCAGCGATGAAGCGATCACGCGGCATCAGCACGCAGAATTCCAAAGGTGTGGAATTTCTGCTGAAGAAAAACAAGGTCACGTACATCCGCGGCACCGGCCGTGTGACAAATGCGAAGACCATCGAAGTGAAAGACGCCGACGGAAAAGTAGAATCGCACACAGCCAACAAGGCGCTGGTGATCGCGACGGGTTCACGCGTGCGTGGATTACCGCAAGTTGGGCTCGAACTCAATCGCACGACGGTGTTGTCATCGGATGACGTGCTCGTTCTGGACGCCGCACCGAAGGCGATGGCAGTGATTGGTGCGGGCGCTGTGGGCTGCGAGTTTGCCGACGTGTTTAATGCGTTCGGTACGACGGTCACGATGATCGAAGTCGCATCGCGTATTCTGCCAATTGAAGACGCCGATTCTAGCGCCGAGTTGGCACGAGCGTTCAAAAAGCGCGGCATTGAGTCTGTGACCGGCGCCAAAATCACCGCCGCCAAAGTTGAAGCGAATAGCG
Organism: Gemmatimonadaceae bacterium; assembly: GCA_031408755.1. Lineage (GTDB taxonomy): Bacteria > Gemmatimonadota > Gemmatimonadetes > Gemmatimonadales > Gemmatimonadaceae > JACMLX01. The sequence goes on from JANNWU010000103.1 coordinate 3,586, forward strand.
TCACGCTATCATTCGAAGCAGGCGGGCAGGCGCGCGTATTGACCGTCGACAAAGTGTTGGTGGCCGCCGGCCGCGCGCCGAATGTTGAGAACCTTGGTCTTGAAGCACTCGGCGTCAAAAAGTCTGACCGTGGCTTCATCGCGATCAACGAAAAGTTCGAGACGTCAGTGAAGGGCGTCTACGCCATTGGCGACGTTGCTGGCAATCAGATGCTCGCGCACAAAGGCTCACGCGAAGGGCATGTGTTGGCCGATATGCTCGGTGGACAGAAAACGCATCCGGTGAATTACGGCAACGTGCCAAGCTGCACGTATTGTCATCCGGAAGTTGCATCAGTTGGTATGACCGAAGAACAGGTGAAAGCGAAAGGCATTGCCTACAAGCTCGGCAAGTTTCCATTCTCGGCCAACGGTCGCGCGCGCACATCTGGCGAGACTGACGGATTTGTGAAGATCATCCGCGACGAGAAATACGGCGAAATTCTTGGTGCGCACATTGTCGGCGCACATGCAACAGAACTCATTCACGAGTTGGTTGTTGCGCGCGAGAATGAGTTCACGGTTGAAGAAATCGATCTGGCCATGCACGCGCATCCAACGCTGTCAGAAGCGATTGGTGAAGCGGTCCTCGATTCGCTGGGGAAGATGGTGCACGCGTGAGCACACGCCGCTTGCTGGTGGTTCAACTTGGGCGTCTCGCATATGGCGAGGCACTCGAGTTGCAGCGGGCGGTGTCACAGGCGCGTATCACGGGTGCTGTTCCTGACGATGTGTTGCTACTGGTGGAGCATCCGCCGGTAGTGACACTGGGCCGGTCAACGAAGGGTGACAATTTACAGATTTCAGAAACGCTCCTCGCTGCCCGCGGTGTGGAGCGTTTTGAAGTGGAGCGTGGCGGTGACGCGACCTTCCATGGTCCTGGACAACTTGTCGGCTATCCAATCATCGATCTCAAGCAACACACGCAGGATTTGCACTGGTATCTGCGTCAAGTTGAAGAATCGCTGATTGTAGCGCTGGCGAGCGTCGGCCTCAGTGCTGGACGCGTTACGAAGTACACCGGTGTTTGGGTGGATGACCGCAAGCTTGCCTCGATTGGCGTGCACGCGCGTGACTGGGTGACGCGTCATGGATTTGCGCTGAATGTTGATACCGATCTGTCGTACTTCGATCTCTTTGTACCCTGTGGCATTGCAGACGTCGTGATGACCAGCGTGTCGCGCGAGTTGCGTGCGGCGGCGCCGTCACTCGCCGATATGACCGCGGCGGTTGTTGCAGGTTTTGAAGCGGTGTTCGCGCTTACCGCGGTCGCGATGCAGCGTACAGAATTGGAGCTGCTCTTGCCCCAGTTGCAGCCCAGTGCGTGATCCGAATTGGAGCTGATCTTGCCTAAATTGCAGCCCAGTGCGTGATCCGCAGTCGTGATCGTGGTGCGTGATCAGGATTGCGCTGGCCTGCGACGTAGCTGACGTCGTGGAGACAGCGCGGCGTATCTTTGCACGTATCTGATTTTCCGCACCCACACTGCGCAACACAACCACCCGCATCGCCGTGATCGCTGTTCCTGTGTATAGCCGTGGCTGAAGAACCGTCGTCGTCGCTTCCGAATGGAACAACGGACGAAGTGCGAGCGGCTACGCTGGCGTCGCGCACTGGATCGCAGCTGCCAAGCGCTGCAGCCGGGTTGAATAATGAGCAACGCGCCGCGGTGGTACACGGTGATGGCCCGTTGCTGATTGTCGCAGGCGCCGGTACGGGCAAGACCCGCACTCTGGTGCACCGAGTCGCGGCGTTGATTGAGCGAGGAGTTCCGGCGGAACGGATTCTGTTGCTGACGTTCACTCGTCGCGCGGCGGAGGAAATGTTAGCGCGCGTTGAGCGATTGACCGGGAGCACTGGGCGCAAAGTGCAGGGCGGCACCTTTCACGCGACTGCGCACAGCACATTGCGACAGTTTGGTAAGTACGCAGGCATCGCTGACGGCTTTACGATTCTCGACCAAAGCGATTCGGAAGATCTCATGCAGCTTGCTCGCAGCGCGAAAGGGTTCGGCGCGCGAGAGCGTCGCTTTCCGAAGAAAGAAACGCTGCAAGCGCTCTACAGTCGGCATATCAACACGGATCGAACAGTCGAAGATTTGCTCCGCGATGGGTATCCGCAGTACGTCGATGATCTGGCAGACATCGGACAGTGTTTTGCCGAATATGTCGAACGAAAGCTCGCGCGTAACCTGGTTGATTACGACGATTTGCTGCTCTTCTGGGCGGCGATGTTAGAGTCTGAACCACTGGGCGAACGCATTCGATCGCGCTACGACCACATCTTGGTCGATGAGTATCAGGATACGAATGTGCTGCAGGCGCGCATTCTTGTTGGCCTTGCTCGCTCGCATCGTAACGTGACCGTGGTTGGCGACGACGCGCAAAGCATCTATGCGTTTCGCGGTGCGACAGTGCGAAATATTCTCGATTTTCCGACGCACTTTTCGGGAACGACAATCGTCACGCTGGATCGCAATTATCGCAGTACACAACCAATTCTGAACACGGCCAACGCCGTGCTCGCGCAAGCCACCGAAGGGTATCGCAAGCAGTTGCGCAGTGTCGATGATCGACCGGGTGAATTACCGTGGCTGATTCCGACACGCGATGAGCAAGCGCAGACAATCTTCACCTGCGATCGCATTCTGGAGCTCGTCGAAACGGAAGGACTTCGACTGGACCAGATTGCCGTGTTAGTGCGCGCTGGTTACATGAGCGCTGATCTCGAGATTGAGTTAGCTGCTCGTCGGATTCCATTCGAGAAGTGGGGCGGGATCAAATTCTTGGAAGCGGCGCACGTCAAGGATATGCTGGCCTTTCTGCGCGCCGCCGAGAACCCGCGCGATGAGGTGAGCTGGTTTCGATTGTTGCAGCTTCTACCCGGCATCGGCGAAGTATCGGCGCGACGTGCAATCGCAGCGCTTGAAGCGGCGGCGTGGTCAGTGGACGGCTTGCGTGCGTGGAGCCCGCCACCACGCGCTGCGGCGACACACGATGCGCTTATCACACTCATGCAGCGCTTGAGTATAAGCAGCGGCGCCGAGCCCGCGACCGATATCGCGTTGGTGCGCGGCGTCTACGACGAGATCTTGCGGCAGCGTTTTGATGATGCCGAGGTGCGGCTGAATGACTTGGTGCAGCTTGAGCACATTGCGAGTGGATACCCGGGGCGCGGCGCATTTTTGAGTGCGTTGGCACTCGAGCCACCGTCGGCAACCAGTGATCTGTCGCAGGGCAGCGACAACGAGGACAACGACGCACTCGTGATCAGTACCATTCACTCCGCCAAGGGAAAGGAGTGGGAAGCGGTGTTCGTGATCTGGGTTGCGGACGGGTGGATTCCATCATCACGCAGCATCAAGGATGCGCTGCAACTGGAAGAAGAACGTCGGTTGTTGTATGTCGCACTGACGCGCGCCAAGCGACAATTGCATGTGAGCTATCCGTTGTTTGCGTATGCGTCGCGTTGGAGCTCAGAGTTTGCGTTGGATCAGAAGTCGCGGTTTCTGGACGACGCAGTGCTTGGAACCATGCAGCGAGTGCAGATCGCGGAGCCCGCGGCGCCGGAAGCTGTTGTAGAGCCGCAACCGCCAACGTCAACGCTGGATGTACGGGCGGCGCTGCGGTCGCGGTTTAGCTGAGAAGTCGACTGAGTCGCGGCATGCCAGTGGCATGCGAACGGCCTACAGTCATTCGATTGTACACAGCTTAAGCACTATACTGCTTAAGCTGTTCACTACCTAAGCTCTGCGCCGGAACCCACCGCAGAATCCGCCACCACCTCCCCCAACGACCTCCGCACCGCCGCATACGGTCGCTTCGGCATGGACTTCGCCAACGCCAGTAACTCCGCGATCGTCGCGCGAATGTCCCCATTGGCCCGCGAATACACGCGCTCAAACAGCTCCAGATCCGTCAGATAAATCCGTCGCGCCATGACAGCGGCGGTGTTCAACTTCACGCGTGCTACTGACGCCGAATCCATGGTCAGCAATCGCGGTGCGTACTCCGCTCGCAGTCGCGCACGAGCGCGCGAGAAAAGCGTATCTCGTGCAGTCAGTCGAGACGCGCGGTCTTCGGGGTGCGCCTTGAACGCGGAATCAAGCGACGCGTACAGCCCAGACCAAAACGTTCCAAACACGCGCTCGTCATCCCATCGCTTCACAACTTCTTGCGCCGCCGCTTGCTGACCACGCGCACGGAAAAAGCGTTCCGCACCGCGCGATCCAACAAAATTCGCCATACTCTCGTTGAACACCGCTTGGCCCGGCGCGTAATACGTCGTGTGCACCAACTCATGAATCACCGTGTTGGCTAACTCCAGCGTGTCTAACGCCAACGTCGTTGGCAACAACGGATCGTTGAACCAGCCGAGCGTGCTGAATGCGGAGGCAGGCCTGAGTACGGCATCAAAGCCCGCTGCATCGACTGCTTTCGCCTCGCGCTTCCCCGCTTCAAAATCAAAGAATCCTTTGTACGGAACACTTCCGACCACAGGAAACCACCACGTCCGAAACGCCAGCGAATCGCGATACGCGGCGCTGAGCACAAGCACGAGGGTATCGCGATCGAGTCGCGAGAACGTGGTGAACTCTTTGTTTGCCTTGAGCCCCAGCGAATCAATCGCAAAGCGGCGCGCATCGAGCACCAGTTGCAACTTCGCACGCAACACCGAATCTGTACTCGGCGATGCAATCATCGTCGCAATTGGCTGACGACGCGCGAGAATCTTCCCCTCTTCCCATGCGGCGCGCGCGAGATAGCGCCCAATCGGCACGAGCGCGAGAAATGCACCAACGCTTGCCAGCACGCCAAGCACCACCCGACGCGCCCAGACAACAAAACGACGGCGCGTCACGGATTCACCGTCACGCGCCGCCATTCGACCATCTGCCGTGCGTGCGCAGAACTCAGTTTGGTAACCGAATCACAGTCACCTGTGCGTTCAAGTTCGCCGCAAACGTGCCAGTGGCCGGCTTGAAAACCAGCCCCGCAGAACCAGCGGTGGACGTGAATTGAAAGAGGTCCAGTGATCCCGGCTTCATGGTGCGACTGATCACCGGCGATGTGGGAGTAAGCTTGAATTGCGTGCCGAGATCAGCAACATCCAATGGATACGCGGTCGGATAGTCTGCCGCCGCAATCGAATTCAAGCGCGCGTAAATCGCACGAAGATTCCGGCTGGTGTACTGATGCCGGTTTGAAATCTGGCCCGTCGTAGCACCAGGGAAATCATCGAGCAGCGTGGCTGCAAGGAAGTCCGCAAACAGATCGCGGAACGATTCTGTTGACACGGCCTCAACATTCGCAGTGCCGGTGTTGCGTGTCTGCACAAGCTGTGTCAGCGCACCGTCTCCCTTCTGATCCACCAGCCAGCGCAAGAACAACCACGCCACACCGCGCTCCTCGATCGTGCCGAACCCGGTCGGCGACGTCAACGAATAATCCTGACGCGATGAGAAAAAGTCATACGCGTTTCCAAAGTTCGGCGGGAGAAATCCCTGCGCCGAATCGGGAAAGATCTGCGCCGTGCTCTGCCGACCAACCGACGCTGGGCACGGCGGCAAATTCGGACACGGATACCGGCTTTCGTACAACTTGCCGCCCAACTCCTCAGCCATGTGACTCAATCCTTCATTCAACCACACCGATTCGCTCGACGCACTCCGCGCCAACACATGCTGGTTGTACGAAATCATGTGCTGCAATTCGTGAATGAACGTCGCTGGTGCACTCCGCCGCACAATCGCCGCGCCAAGATTCTGGCAGGTTGGGCCTCCCGCGGGTTCACCCGGCACCGCTGAATAGAAAATTTCGGCGTTGTTGGCGCTGGTGTTCCCCGACAGATCTGCGCCATTAAAGAATCCGGCGACATACGATCCGCAGGTCCCAGACGACAGTGTCAACCGATTCACAATCGGCGTAAAGAGCACAAACGTCTTGCCGTTTCGATCAATATCCGACGTGCTGCCAAATGAGCGAGTGTCGATCGGGAATAAATCCGTATCGAACTGGCGGCCGAACGACTCATACTCAGTGTCAGCAAAACCACCGGCTGTTGGTGACTGATTGTCGACATACAGCAGAATATTCGTTCCGGTATAGACCAATCGCGCGGTCACGGTGGAGTACGAACCGCCCGTGAGCGACGACAGCACCTTGAAATCACGATCCGCCTGCGCCGCAGCCTGCTGCACGCGTGCACTCACCGGCGGCCGAGCGCGCAACGCCTGCATATTCGCGATCGCACGCGGCTCCTCGGCAACCTCGATCGCGCGTAGCCGCATGTGGAATGCTTCCACCACGCTCAGCGACGGCGCCGGTTCCTTGATCGTTGCGACGTTCGTGACAACGCCCGCAGAACCGCCAATCGTGAACGGAAAGCTCGCGACAGTCGCGCGCGTTGAGGCAGGCGTCGCGAAGTCCTGAGTCGCCGCGAACTGCGGAATCACCGCATAGCGACCCGAGTTTGCAAACGTGACGCCCCCTCCGCCCTTCACGGTCTGAACCGCAAAGTTGCCAAGCGTCACAACAGTCGCGTTTGGATTGCCACCGCCGATGTCTGTTGGGTCGTCTTTCGAGCACGCGCTCACGCCACTCAACAACGCGAGGGCTGCACCCACTGACAACTTTCGCATCGATTCGTTCAAAGTGTTTCGCATCAATGGGTTACGCTCAATTGGGGGGAGCACCCGCGCACTGCAGCACGGGATGGACACAGTTAGCTTATCAGACTCATGTCGTTCGTGCACCTGCATTGTCACTCGGAGTACTCACTCCTCGATGGCGCCAACCGGATCGATGATCTCATCCGACGGGCGCAGGAACTCGAGCAGCCTGCACTGGCGATCACGGACCACGGCAACATGCACGCCGCGTGGGAATTTCAAGAGAAGACACGGAAAGCGGGTCTTCGCCCTATTCTCGGCATGGAAGCATACGTCGCCACCGGTGACAGACGACTGAAGGCCCGTCCAGGTCCCGGATTGCGGCCGTACTACCATCTGGTCCTGCTCGCCCGCGATAAGGTGGGCTACCAAAACCTGATCAAACTCTCCTCCCTCGGCTATACCGAGGGTTTTTACACCCGGCCCCGAGTAGATCGTGAACTTCTCGCCAAATACTCGGAAGGGTTAGTAGTTAGTTCCGCCTGCTTGGCCGGCGAAGTCGCGACCCACCTCCAGAACAACCTCTGGGACGAGGCTCGCGCCACAGCCGCGTGGTATGCCGAGGTCTTCAAGGACAGGTACTACCTGGAAGTGCAGGCCCACGATTCGGGCGGACAGGCTCGGCTCAACGAGCAGATTTTTAAGCTCGGTGCCGAGATGGGGCTGCCAGTGATTGCGACGAATGACGCGCACTTTCTCACGCACGATTCGCACGACGCGCACGACGTGCTGCTCTGCATTGGACTGGGCAAAGATCGCAACGATGCAAACCGCATGCATTACGACGGTGGCTTGTACTTCAAGTCGGCCGACGAGATGCGCGCGCGGTTCCCCGATCGCCCAGACGTGCTCACCAACACGCTCAAGATCGCCGACGAAACCGACGTACAATTCAAGAAGCAGTATTACGTGCCTGCGTTCCCGCTGCCCGATGGTGTGGCGAGCGAGAATGCGTTGTTGGTGACACTTGCTGAAGCAGGCGCGAAAGAGCGCTACGGAAATCCGTACAGCCAAGAAGTCCAGGAGCGGCTGACGTATGAACTCGACGTGATCACGAAGACGGGCTACGCTGGCTACTTCTTGATCGTCTGGGATTTCATCAAAGCCGCGCGTGATATGGGAATTCCCGTTGGGCCGGGGCGCGGTTCGGCAGCGGGATCACTGGTGGCATACGCGCTCAAGATCACCAACGTCTGTCCGTTAAAATTCGATCTGCTGTTTGAGCGCTTTCTGAATCCAGAACGCGTCTCGATGCCTGACGTTGACGTTGACTTTTGTTTTGAACGACGCGGCGAAGTAATCGAGTATGTGCGCCAGAAATACGGAAAGGAAAGCGTCGGTCAGATCGTGACCTTCGGCACCATGAAGAGTCGCGCGGCGGTGAAAGATGTTGGTCGCGTACTCGGCTTCACGCCGGGCGAAACCGACGCGCTGGCAAAGCTGATTCCGAATGCGCCGAATAACTCGTTGACGGTGAAAGAAGCCATCAAGGATGTTGCGGAGATTCGTGACAAGTACAAAAACGAAGAACGCTACACACAGTTGTTGGACTACGCGTCAGCGCTGGAAGGGCTGTCGCGTCACACAGGTGTTCACGCCGCCGGTGTCGTTATCGCACCCGGGCCGTTGGACAACTATGTGCCAATCTGCACGCAAGCGTCCAAGGGTGCCGGCTCTGGCGACGATGAATCAGTTGTCGTGACGCAGTATGACATGAACAGCCTTGAAGGGGCTGGCATGTTGAAGATGGACTTCCTTGGTCTCACCACGCTCACGGTAATTACCGATGCGGTGAAGAACATTGAGGAACGTCACGGGATTCAGATCGATCTGGATACGCTGGAACTGGACGACGAAGCGACGTACCGCATGTTGCGCGCGGGTCGTACGGCTGGCGTGTTCCAGTTTGAATCAGCACTGGCGACAGATGTGCTACGCAGCATGCGATGCGACCGGTTCGATGACTTGGTCGCGTCCAACGCGCTGCTGCGTCCGGGACCGCTGGATGCCGGCATGCATAAGGTGTTCATCAAACGGAAGCGCGGTGAAGAAGTTGTCACCTATGCGCTCCCTGAACTGGAATCGATTCTTTCGAGCACGTTAGGCGTCATCACCTATCAGGAACAGGTGATGCGAATTGCACAGGTATTGGCCGGTATCTCACTGGCTGAAGCCGACGTGCTGCGTAAAGCAGTGGGCAAGAAAGATGCGGCACTGATCATCAAGGAACTGCTCAAGTTCAAGACAAAGGCAATTGATCGCGGGCACAATCCGAAGATCATTGAGGATATTGCGGGGCAGATTGAAACGTTCGGACGCTACGGCTTCAATAAGTCGCACTCTGTTGCATATTCCGTCGTCGCGTATCACACGGCGTATCTGAAAGCGCACTATCCCGCCGAGTTCATGGCGGCGTTGTTGTCATCGCAGATTGGTGATACGGAAAGTGTGATCAAGTACATCGCCGAATCGCGCGAGATGGGCATTGAAATTCTTCCGCCCGACGTGAACGAGTCGAACTTCAAGTTCACCGTGATCGCCGACAAGCGGATTCGATTTGGTTTGGGTGCGGTACGCAACGTGGGCCGCGCCGCAATCGAGTCGATTCTCGCCGCTAAACGCATTGCACCATTTACATCGCTATTCGACCTCTGCGAACGCGTCGATCTGCGGCTCTGTAATCGGCGCGTCTTTGAAGCGCTGATTCAGGGCGGTGCGCTGGATGCGCTGGGCGGGCACCGCGCGCAGTACATGGCGGCTCTCGATGCGGCGATCAGTGAGGCAGGGCTAAAGCAGGAAGAGGCCAGCATGGGTCAAGGTTCGCTCTTTGGCGACTCGGGGCCGGCGGCAAGCGCCAACGGCACCGACTCCAGCGGCCCCACTCTGCCGAACACCCCGCCCTGGGCAGTCGCCGACCGTCTGTCGCAAGAAAAGGCGATCCTTGGCTTCTATATATCTGGACATCCGCTGGAGCCCTTCCGGACGGAGTGCGAACTATTCGCGACCCACACCGTCGCGCAGCTCCAAGGGTGGACCGCTGAGCGGATGGCGCTAGGCGTGGTGATCACGGCTGTGAAGCGTCAGACGGCCAAGCGATCTGGCAATGAATTCGCCCGATTGACTGTCGAGGACTTCTCAGGCTCTGTCGAGGTCCTAGTATTCCCAGAGGCGTGGGGCGCGCTCATGGATAGAATTCGGACTGACACTCCGATTCTGCTCAAGGGCGGCTTCGGTCGGCGGGATCAAGAAGCTGACAAGCCAACGTTTATTGTCGATGACGTGACCCCGCTCGCCGAACGCCGGACGAACGGGGCTGTGATCATTTTGTTGCAACTCGCGTCGAGCGGTGGGCTGACTCCCGGAGTGATGGGAGACATTCGTGCGGTAGCCGAGGGACATCCGGGTACTGCGCCGCTCGAAGTGCGATGGGAAGATGTTTCCGGGAGCCAGTCGCGCTTTCGTTCGCGATCGCTGACAATGGCGGCCGATGGGGCCGCGTTGACCGAATTGCGCGCGTTGTTGGGGCACGAGCGAGTACGGCTTGTCCGCGGCAACTGACGCGCTGAGGAGATAGCAGAATGGGAACCGCCGCAGCAGCACTCGAGTTCGAGAAGCCCATCGCCGAACTTGAACAGCGCATTGATGATCTGAAGCGACTGGCCGGCGATGCGTCGCACGGCGTTGCGATCGAGATTGAGCCGCTGGAACGTCGCCTTGTCGAACTACGCCGCGAGATTTACAAGCAGCTCACGCCGTTGCAACGCGTTGAAGTTGCGCGCTTCAAAATGCGTCCGTTCACACTCGATTACATCGAACGCATTTTCAGCGATTTCATCGAGCTGCACGGTGATCGTGCGTTCCGCGAGGACGCCGCGATTGTAGGCGGATGGGCGCGACTGGAAGGTGAAACGGTGATGATCATCGGCCACCAGCGCGGCCGCGATACGAAGGACAATCTGAAGCGCAACTTCGCCATGCCGCATCCTGAGGGATATCGCAAAGCACTGCGCCTCATGAAGCTGGCTGAGAAGTTTCAGGTGCCGGTGCTCACCTTTATTGATACGCCAGGCGCGTGGCCCGGACTGGGTGCAGAAGAGCGCGGCCAGAGTGAAGCGATCGCGCGCAACATCTTTGAAATGAGTCAGCTCGCGGTGCCAATCATCGCCACTGTGATTGGCGAGGGTGGCTCGGGTGGCGCGCTTGCACTTGGTGTCGCCGATCGCGTTCTGATGCTCGAGAATGCGGTGTACTCGGTCATCTCCGTGGAAGGATGCGCCGCGATTCTTTGGAAAGACAACAAGTCGATCGAGAGTAAGGAGCGCGCAGCGAAGGCGCTTCGCCTCACTGCACCCGATCTGATCGAGTTGAAGGTGATCGACGAGATTGTACCGGAGCCGGAAGGTGGTGCGCACACCGATCATGAGCGCGTTGCTGCAACGCTCAAGGCCACGCTGCTCCGTTTGCTTGATGATCTGCGCGGTCTGCGTCCAGAAAAGCTCGTCCGCCGGCGGCGCGAAAAGTTCTTGCGCATGGGTCAGTTTATCGGCTAAGCGCCGAGCCACTTATGTCGGATTTGATCGAGGTTGCGTTCAAGGGCAATCGAAAAGAGTTCTTTCGCTGGGAGGATGTGGTGCCGCCTCCCGCGCCGCCCACGCACGTCATCGTAGAAGGGGACCGCGGCGAAGATTTTGGGACGGTGCATGCCATTGGTGCGCTGGCTGAAAAGCGTTTCGCGGGCGTCGCGCACGGTTCGGCGATTGGTGACGTAACTCGCCGCGTCATTCGCACTGCGACGCGCGACGAAGTGAAACGCGCTCAGGCGCTAACCGAAGACAACGAGACCACGCGCCGTTCCGCGATGTCGCAGGTGCGCGCGCTCAACTTGCAGATGAAGATCACCGATGCTGAATGGCAGTGGGATCATCGCAAACTGACGCTCTTTTTCACGGCCGAGAAGCGCGTTGATTTCCGCACGTTGGTGCGTGACTTGGCGGCGCAGTTCAAAGCGCGCATTGAGCTGAAGCAGATTGGCGTGCGCGACGAAGCGAAGCGATTGGACGGTATTGGTCGCTGCGGCCGACAGTACTGCTCCGCCTCGTGGCTCCCCGATTTACGCCCTGTGAACCTCGGCGTCGCCAAAGAACAGAAGCTGTCACTGAATCCCACGCAGATCAGTGGTGCATGCGGACGATTGATGTGCTGCTTGCGCTACGAGCACGAGTTTTACGCCAGCAGTCGCAAGCGCTTCCCGAAAGAAGGGAAGATTCTGGTGACATCAAAGGGCGAAGAGAAGGTGATGGTGAACAACATTTTCTACGACACAGTCACGCTGCGAGCAGTTGACGGCGAGACGCGCATTTTGACGTTGGCAGAGTTGCGGCAAGAAACGAGTTCGTGGACGCCCGGTACGCATGACGACTTGATTGCGATGGATGCACACGACCACGCGGTGGAAGGCGTGTTGCTCGATGAAGACCTGCCAACGCAGGTAGAACGCACGCGTATGCCGCCGCAGAACGACCGTGCGCTGCCGGTGCTGCGAGAGCAGCCGACACCTGTGCTGCGTGTCAGTGCTCCGAGTGTGACTGCGCAAAGTGTGAGTACGATAAGTGTGAGTGCACCAAGTGTCAGTGAGCCAAGTGTGAGTACGTCAAGTGTAAGTACGATAAGTGTGAGTGCACCAAGTGTCAGTGAGCCAAGTGTCAGTGAGCTAAGTGTCAGTAAGCCAAGTGTCAGTTCGCCAACTGCAAACGTCGTTTCTGATTCGCAGGTGGAGCCAGCTACGCCGGAATTGTCGGCGAGCATACTGCAAACCGTTCTCGCACCGTCACGCGTTGATCAGCCGACGTTTGTAGCTGCTCCACTGGCGGTGCCAGAGACCGTGGACGCTGACGATGCTGACGACGAAGCCGACTCCGACGAAGATGCGGTCGACAGCGCAGCCAGCACCGACGCGGACACGTTAGATCCCGATGCACCAAAGCGTCGTCGGCGGCGCGGTCGACGCGGTGGCCGACGCGGTCGCGGTAATCGCCCGCCGTCCAGCGGCGATTCGACCACCGAGTAAGCTTTCACACACAACATTGCACGCCGCTCACACTCTTCGTGAGCGCGTGCCGCACCACCCTTCTTCGCTATCACTGTGTCGCGTTTTTATATCACTACCGCTATCGACTACGCGAACGGCGACCCGCACATCGGGCACGCGTTTGAGAAGATTGGTGCCGATGCCATCGCGCGATTCCATCGCCAACTTGGCCGCGATGTGCACTTCATGATTGGCATGGATGAGCATGGGCAGAAGGTCGCGCAGACCGCCGCCGCGGCGGGTGTGTCGGAACAAGCCTTTGTCGACGAGATCGGAACGCACTTTCAGGCGATGTGGTCGGCGCTGCACATTTCGAACGATCAGTTTATCCGCACCACGTCGGCGCACCACATCGCTGGCGTGCAGGCGCTGATCAATCGCATCATCGAGCGCTCGCCCGATGCGTTCTACGAAAAAAGTTACGCCGGATGGTATTGCGTTGGCTGCGAATCGTTCAAAACCGACGCCGAGATTGTTGATCAGCACTGCGTCATCCACCCAACGCGTGACTTGGAATGGGTGGAAGAGCGCAACTGGTTCTTCCGCCTCTCTGCGTATGCGGATCAACTTCGCGCGTTGATTGAAAGCGTTCCGAATTTTATTCAGCCCAGCAGCCGCCGAAACGAGATCCTCGGGCTTCTCGACTCCGGCTTGGAGGACGTGTCAGCAAGCCGCTCACGGAATGCGTGGGGCGTGCCGTTCCCGCGTGCCACCAGCGACGGTCAGTCGCAGAGCACGTATGTATGGTTTGACGCGTTGCCGAATTATCTCACTGGGGCCGGGTTTCCCGCCGCGGGGTTCGAGACACAATGGCCGGCGCAGCTTCACGTTGTCGGAAAAGACATCACGCGATTCCACGCCGTCATCTGGCCCGCAATGCTCATGGCTGCGCAGCTACCGCTGCCTGAGCGCGTCTGGGGTCACGGCTTCGTGTTGCTGGGCGGCGAGCGTTTCAGCAAAAGCGCCGGAGTGAAATTGGATCTCGGCGAAGCCATCGCGCGCTTCGGTCCCGATGCATTCCGATACTTCCTGTTGCGCGAAATTCCGTTTGACGGCGATGGCAGTTTCTCATGGGAGCGATTCGGCGAGCGATACAACTCCGACCTCGCGAACGCGCTCGGTAATTTGGCCAGTCGAGTCACGTCGATGATCGAGAAGTACAATGACGGCGTGATTCCGGCCGCGGCGGATGGTGATGTCGACGCTCGCGACCTGGCAGACTTGGCCGACGCACAGCACGCGATGGACGGGTCGCGCGGGTACATGCTCCACGACGGGCTGGCGGCCATCTGGCGCACCACGGCGCGCGCCAATGAGTATGTGCAGCTCTCACAGCCGTGGGCGCTGGCCAAGGATCCCGCGCAGCGAGGCACGCTCAACGAAGTGCTTGGCACGCTCGGCCGCTCGCTGGCCCGCCAAGCGATTGCGATCGCGCCGTTCATGCCAAGTAAGGCGCAGGAGCTCTGGAGCGCCCTGGGGGCGAGCGGGAGCGTACACGAGCGACGTTGGCCCACTCTCGCTCCGGTGGATGCGACTGGATGGCGTGTCACCAAGGGTGCCGCGCTATTCCCTCGCGAAGAGGCGCCGCGCTCGGACGCGGTGTAAACGGGGCGCCAGCCCCCGAACGCCAAGGTACGAGAGACACCGCGGTGCACCATGCACGGATGCGGCGTCTTCTTTCGCCGCAGGCCGCGTGCACATATGCGACGTGAGAAGTTGCCGCAGATCGCATGAATCGCCGCGAAACGCTCTGGTGATGCGGCACATTCTGCCGGGTTTGCAATCTGTTAAGCTGTTATTTGACAACAGTTTAGAACGGCAGAGCCCGACTGGCCCATGCCCTGCCTTGTAGATGGCCAGAAGCAGTTCGCCCCCATCACCTCCTGCCGGAGTGCACGACCCAGCGACCCGCACCGCCCACACCCCGATCGACCCCAAAAACTGACATACCGCTCACCAGAGCAGACTCGGCTGTTACCTGTGTCCCACGTCCATCGTCCACAGGTCGAGTCTGCCTCTGGAGCGTGGTATGTCGTGCACTGTTACCAGCCGATGCCGGTTGGAAGTGACCGCGAACGTGAACGCCTTGGTCCTCCGCCGTGGTTTCGCCCTCGAAGCCACGTTACTGCTTCTCGTTTTACTCGGCGCCCTGATCGGCGTCGCGACGGCAGCGATCGCCGTCTACACTCGAACATCGGGTGTTGATCTGAGAGCCACACAAGTGGCCTACGCCGCCGAAGGGGCCGGCGATCAAGTCATGGCACAACTCGATGCGCACATGGCCGACGGGATCATCACTCCCGGCGACATCGCATCACTCACAACGCCATCACTTCCCGGCTTCAACTTCACACAACAGACACAGTCGGTTGGTGAGCCGGTCAACCGCACCATCACTCGCGGCGCATTCGCGGGATTGTACGCGCTTGAGCAGCCGATGAGCGTACGCATCGACGCGCAAGACAATGGCAACAATCGCGCAGCCGTCGAATTGGGTGTATCGGTGCAATCGGTGCCGATCTTTCAGTTTGGCGTGTTTTACGATCGCGATCTGGAAATCAACAACGGCCCACCCATGTCATTCACCGGCTGGGTGCACTCCAATCGCCATCTGTATTTGAGTTCCGCGAACGCCAACTACTTCAATCAGTTGACCGCCGCCGACAGCGTGTTCTGGTCGCGCAAAGACACGCCAACCACACTGGCCGGCGTGAAGATCGCGAACAACGCCGGAACGTTGGTGAGCCTGGACTTTGATAGCCGCAGTCACTCCGGAGCAACATTTGTCGCGCGCAGCAATGCTCGTTTCAATGGCAAGTTGATGAGCCAAGTGAGCGGAGTACGTCCGTTACGTCTGCCATTGCCCGGCGGCATGGATCCGCGCGAATTGATCTTGCCTGCACGATTTGGTGATCTACCCGACGTGCAACAGGTTCGCATGGCGAACAAAGCTGATCTGCGGATTGTTGTCGATCTGGCTGCGAACAACACGAGCGTGTGCTCGTCGGCAGTCTTCTTTCGCAGCGGTAGTCGTACGCCACTCGGGACTGACTGCCCGTTAATCTTTCGCTTCGATGACGACGCGTTTTACGATGGTCGCGAAATGCGACGTCCCGATGTGCTGGAGCTCGACATGCAGGCGTTGCGCGCATTCGCGAATGTTGCGCCTGCGGATCGACAAGTGAGCATCATCTACGTCGAGTTCAAGAACAGCATACCAGGCGTACTCGGCCCGCGTGATTATCCAGCGCTGCGCATCCGTAACGGCAGCGAGCTGCCATTACCACCAGCGGTTGGTGAACCCGGCGGTCTCACAGTGGTGACAAATTCTGCGATGTACGTGCAGGGTA
Organism: Gemmatimonadaceae bacterium; assembly: GCA_031408755.1. GTDB lineage: Bacteria > Gemmatimonadota > Gemmatimonadetes > Gemmatimonadales > Gemmatimonadaceae > JACMLX01. The sequence continues at coordinate 19,732 of JANNWU010000103.1, forward strand.
ACTATAACACGATTAGTTGGAAGCCTGCGGCATTGATCGCCGATGTGTCAACGTTTTTGTCAAATGGCTGGAGCGATTCAACGTCTGGGCCAACACCACGAGTACGACATTTCGCCACAACGACGGTGTTTGCGGCGCTGCTCGCCGGCAATTCAGAAACGCCATGCGACGCGCGCACCTGCGGTACCCAGCAGTATGGCGGTGGTCTCGAAAACTTTCCGCGCTTCATTGAAAACTGGGGCGGTAGTTCAACGGGCACTCCATTTAATTACGTCGGCTCGTTGGTCTCGCTGTTCGTCAGTGAGCAGTCAACAATGCGCTGGGGTCACAACGACAACGGCAGTGCGTACTACTCTGCGCCGGTCCGTAACTGGAATTTCGAAACACGCTTTCGTAACCCCATGTTGCTACCGCCAGGTACGCCGCGCTTGGGCTCTGTGCTGCAGATCTCCTATCGCAACGTGTTCTGATGACGCGCCGCGGAACTTCACTAGTTGAACTGATGATCGTGCTCACGATGCTTGGCATCATGACGGCGATTGCAGCACCGCGCGTACGCCCCTCGGCGAAGCACGCCGTGGAGCAGAACACACGACTGCTCGCGCAAGACATTGATCATGCGCGCACCCGTGCCTACGGTGCGCGCACGCGAGTTCGCGTTGCGGTGCGTGATACATCGTGGCGCATTTATCTCGATAATAATCGCGACTCCGTGTTTGCCGAGAGCACCACAGAACGCACCGCGTTCGGTCCAATGAGTCGTCGCTACTTAGAACGTCACGTCGTGTTTGGCAGGGGAATTGCACCACCTATTCCCAGCGACTCGAGCACGATACCGACGGGCACGCGACGTTTGGATTTTGGGACGCGCGGAACGACAGAACCGTTTGGAACGAGCACTGTACTGTATCTGACGTACGACAACGACAGCTCCGCGGTGAGTGCTGTCGAAGTTAACCCTGCAGCGAACGTGCGCGTCTGGCGTTGGGTGGATGGATCATGGATCTGACTTCACAAGTTGTACTCGCACACGCGTCGCGCAGCACTCCGCCCGATGCACCACGTCGTTCATCTGCACGCGGTGGGTTCACGCTGCTGTCGTTGATGGTGTCAGTTGTATTGTTGGCGACAGGTGTGATGGCCATTGGCGCTGCGAATACGACGCGCATTCGCACACAAACACTCTCCAGCGCGCGCGGTGCGGCATTAAGCATCGCACGCACGTATCTGGAAAGTGTACGTGGTCGTGATGTGTGGTCAATCGAAGATGAAGCGCTGGTGCATGTTGACGCCACTGGCGAAGTGAATGTGGAAGGTGCGTACACGCGCGAACTGCTCGTGACCGTTGAGCGCGAAAATCTGCTCCGCGTGGAAGTGGTGGTCACCGGACCGCGGCTCGGCTCACCCATCCGCCTGATTACAAATACCTATCGCGGTGGCGTCCTCACGCCGTTGCTATAATGCGCAACTCGTGGTCGCGCGCCGGCGCTGCACGTTCCGGTTTCACGCTCATCGAACTACTCATTTCGATGGTGTTGGGAATCGTCATTCTCTCGGTGTGTGCAGACTTTGCGGCGAGCACGCTGCGCGCTAGTCGCGGTAGTGATTTGCGCGACGGTTTGAATCGCGACGCGCGCTATGTGAGCATGGCCGTCTCGCGCGACTTGCAGGATGCCGGCATCGGCTTTGAGTCCACACAGCTCTTCGGCAGCGTAGCAACGCGCGGTGATACGGTGGTCGCAATCTCGGTGCCGTTCATACCGAACGTGGCCGAGGTGTACAACATGGTGATCCCGGCCGACACCACTGATCCGTTGCCGCCGGGCGGTACGTGCGGGCTGACGTGTATCGATGTGCAGGATCCGGATCTGGTACCGTTTCAAATCCGCGTCGGCGATGTAGCGTTGCTGCAGGTGCAGAATGAGCGGCGCTTGATTGTGTTGACTGCTGTCCAGGCAATCGGATCGAATGTGCAGCGGCTAACTTTTTCAAACGCCGATTCGCTGTTTGTGTTTCCCGCCGGTTTGACGAATGGATTGCGTCTGACACGAACCGGCGTCGCCGTTCAACGGCTGACGCTTACGGGTTGGTATCACGACACAAACGCGCACACGTTGATGCGCGCCGAGGGTTTCAAGTCCGACGGCAGTTTGAATGCTGGAGTTGCCGCGCGCGGCATTGAAGAGTTTACAACGCGCTTGCGCTTCACGAGCGGTGTCGAGCGTCCGCAAGCGAACGGAGTCGATTCCGACACCACCAACGACTACAACCGCATTGTGTCGGTAGTTGTGCGCGCGAAGATGCGCGTGGAGCAGTTGGATCGGTCGATTAATGGTGGGGCGCCGTTATCGAGGCGGTATGAGTGGAGAGTGACGCCACGGAACTTGATTTTTGAGCGGAACCGGGTGTTGTAGTTGCTCGCGCGTGCGACTGCGTTTTCGCGTCGTGTTGGAATTGGGTGAGGAACATGGGGGCGTGCACAGGCAACTGTCGCACGCTCGTTGTGTTTGGGCGCTCGTGCTGCGGTTACATCTCTATTTATGGGTGAATGCAGACACTACGTGACAGCTAACTCAGTATCGCGGCTGCGCTTAGATCTCTGTCTTTGGGTAAATGCAGAGGTCTGAGTTATTGGTCGGTCAGCTAACTGCTTTGACGCAAGTCGCTGCGCGACCGCAATGCCTGACGGCCGCTAAACTGCACCGCGTCTGGGAGCGGAAAGTTTTCGCCATGTTAACCGACACGCGTTGTCTCAAAATCGAGTGACTGCATACAAAAAGCAGGGCACACTGTTGTGTCATGTGTTTTTTCGTCGCTTTGAAACTCCGTCGTTGGGAAAAACCACCCAGCCGAATCACGCCGTCAACAGCGGCAGTTTTGCGCCTTTGCGGGCGCGAAGCGCCTTTGCGGGCGCGAAGCGCCTTGCGAAGACGCAGTAGCTTTTAGCAGCTCGCAGTATCGCTTGCCTCACCACCGTTGACGCCACGTGCCAACTCCGCAGTTCCACCGCATCGCCGTATTCTGCGGCTCGCACGCCGGCAGCGACCCGCGCTTCATGCAGCAGGCGCGCGCACTCGGCCACGACCTCGCGACGCTCGGTATTGGAATTGTCTACGGTGGCGCGTCGGTGGGATGTATGGGAGCCCTTGCCGATGGCGCACTGGCCGCAGGCGGTGAAGTAATCGGTATTCTTCCGCGCGGATTGGCCGAGCGCGCGCACGAGGGTCTCACGCGGCTTGAGCTGGTGGACTCGATGCACGAACGGAAGGCGAGGATGACGGCGCTCAGCGACGCGGTGATTGCGTTGCCGGGTGGGTATGGCACGCTCGATGAATTGTTTGAGGCGCTGACATGGAGTCAGCTCGGGATTGATCGGAAGCCGATTGGGGTGTTGGATGCGGGCGGGTTTTGGGGGGCGTTCGAGCAGATGTTGGATCGCGCGGTCATCGATGGTTTTCTGTATCGCGAGTATCGGAACTTGCTGAGATCAGCGGCAGACCTTGATCGTCTGCTTACAGTGCTTGCTGCAACACTCAGCTAGCAACGCTCAGGTAAAAAATTCGATAGTACGGAACCCTTCAAGCGCACCAGCTGGCGCTGATAGCCGTAAGACACTCAACAGTCCCCATCGCAGACAACAATCGTCACGGTTGATTGTTGTTGGAGTGTCTGACAGCGTGACTTTGCGACACTAATCACGCAAAAAATATTGCACGCGAATGCATCGACACCCATGTGTGCAGCACGAGTGGCGCACTCGGTGAACTCACGAGCCCGTCATTGCGATGTGCTTCAGGATGCTTGCGGTTTTTTTTAGCCAGCCGCAGGTTCTAAAAGCAGTCCAATGCTTTCCCACATGCAGGAGGTTTTGTGTTACGATCTACGCAGTTGTCACTCGTCTGTTTGGTTGCGCTCAGCGCATGCGCTCCAGATTCGGTCACTGGAAATACGCGAGCGTCAGACATAAGTCTCGATATCGGCACAGGCGGACTCGGCGTGACGATGTCCGGGCCATCGGTTGTGTCACAGTCGACGTCGGGTGGATTGTTTCAGGCGAGTGTAACAGGTGGCGTCGAACCGTATGTGTATCTTTGGCATGCGTTCGGAGGTGGTGTCGCGATTACGGAGACACAGGTCGCAGAGACGTCAGATTACTATGGTGCGCTTCGATTCAGCGCGAAGGGGAGCGGCGGCCAACTGATAAATATCGACGTCACCGTAACAGACGCGCCCGGCAATACCGCGTCAGCATATACCACAGCAGTCTCGGGTAATCCGCCTTTGGGTGGTTTACCGGAATGTGCGTTAAATCCACGACTACCTCAATGTCGGCCGACGTGCATTTTGAATCCGAACGACCCAAGCTGCTCGTCTGGGCCAAAGTGATTGCGAAGGTTGAAGATTCGCCGCTCACTTAAGCAAACTCGAGTCTCACAGCATGTTTTTCGTATTCCGTAAAGGATTAAAGATGGCGAAATCATCGACCGATTTCATAGTCGCTGCACTCTTTGTTTCATTTGCTCTTGGCAGCTGTCGCGATGGCTCAGCGCCGAGCGCCACCTCACCTGAACAGCCGTCTCTGTCTGTTGCGGTTCCAGTTATTCAGATCAGAACGCGATTCACAAATTCTACGGCGAGCATCGCTGGTGGCGAGGTGGCGAGTATGCCTCTCATTCTCGGTAACCGAATGTGCTATTTCAAAGCCGGATTTTCAGCGATAAATGGGGTTACTCTCGTTGAGCCGATCACTTTTACCTACAGCGGCTTTGGTGGTGCCGCGGAAACACGCGTGTCACCGGGAACGCACGAGGACATTCCCTTCACACGGTTCATTCGCTTTGGACAACAAGGGACACTTTTTGTGCACACTGTCGATGCAGTTGGCAATTGGGGCTCGCAAACCGTAAGGATCACAGGAGCAGTTGCGAGCTCGGTTGGACCGTACGACTGTAGTTCCGAACAACAGTGATTGGAATCGTTCTTTTAGTGCGCGGGCGCCATAATGACGAACCTGCGCCCATCGAGAGCGATAGCCAGTTTTTCTGAACTACACATGATTCTTATGGCGATCTAACCCGATTGACTCTGATGCAAATGATCACGTGCCACATTGAAATCGGCGGACAAAGCGAGCACAGATCAAAGTTCGCCGTGATTGTAGCTTCAAGAGTTGCGCGCACATTTTGCTTGCCTGCCGTCGCGCAGGCCCGCTGTTAAGCTGGGTTGTTGGTGCGATAAACCGCTTCGCTGATAACATGCGTGTTGGATCGTCAGCCTGCGCCTCAATGTTTGACATCGCCTAACTAAGAAAAACGCGGGGCCGGGAGATTTTCCCCGGCCCCGCGTTTCATTCGATCACCAGCGAGAAACTACGGCGCCGGTGAGTTCGCCGGCCCAGTACCGCCCCACGTGTACGTGGCTTCGCCCTTCACGCCAAGCTCCTTCGCCGGAACCGGCATTTCCCGCGGCGTTCCCGCAAGTAGAGCATCCGTGCGACGAATCCAATAGTACGGTGCTGCACCAAGCCCCAAGAGCTCGATTTCGTTTTCGTACCCGAGCTTGGTGATCAAACCGGCAACACCATCAGCTGCGGACGCAGCCGAGAGCCCGCCGCGAGTCACTCGCGTCTTGTTGATCAACGTTGCTGCCTGCGCCAGTGCACCGGTCCGAATGAGTGCCTCAGCCCAGAGCAAATCGTTCTGCGTCGCAGAAATGACGGGCGCAGGGCCGAAACCTGCCCAGATTCCAGACGGATCCTGCAATCCGGTCAGATCGTAGCGTACGAAACCGATGTTCGATTGATGGTACGAGCCACGACTTGGGCGGAAAATGGCGTCACGAGAGTACGCGAAATCAGTTCCTCCACGAGCCGTCTTCGGATTTGTCCCGAATCCATCTACAATCGTTGCATCGCCGAAAGAACCGTCTCCTAGGCGCTTGTCTGGTGAATTCGGAACTCGGTTGCCTGTGATCGGCCACGGTGTGGTCTGTGTCGCTGGATCAAGCAAGTTCGCAACGCGCGTGTGAACTCGCCCACCACTAATGTCGTCGAACCACGTCAAGATCTGATGGCAATACGACACACACCCGTCGCCAACATAGACGAAATCAAACGACGTGCCCGACGACAAACCACCCGCAGCATAGGTCAAAACAGTCGCCCATGGCACCGTGGCGTTTTCCGCCGCACTGCGCGGGTAGTACGCAAGCGTCATCGCTGAAAGCGTGTTTGCAATCTGCGCGATCTGCACATTCGTGTACGCGCGACCGTTTGTCCACGCGGCAGGCGTGGTAAACGGATTAGCCTTCGCAATCGTCGCAGCAGACTGCAGTTTTAAGATCGCAGCATCGCGCACTTGCTTCCGGTTTGAATACACCAAGGTCGCAACGTCGGTGTTTTCATCGACGATGTATCCCTTGTCGTAATTCAGTGCGATATAGCTCAATGCAGCACCGAGCATCATCTCTGCAACGGCTTCCGCGCGTCGCGCATCGGCAGCGTTCTTGAATTCGACCTTCGCGACACGAACCGCTCTCAGCACGTCGACTGCCGACGAAACGGCAGAATACATACCAACCCACGGAATCTCCATACTCGTCCGACCGGCTGCGGCAGCGTCGTTCTGCCAGGGCCGCGTCAAACGCTTTCCATCAGCATCGACGCTGGAATAAAAGTTCATGTTCCAGTTGTTCCAAGAAGCCGAGAAGGACTGCGCTTGTGTGACTAATGCGCAGTTGCCTTCACATCCTTCGTACGTCTGAAACCAAGTGCGCATTGAGCCGCCGGTGACGGCTTCAAGCGCCGTCGGATCGGCGAGCGCACGCTTTGCATCAGGTGAGTTCGGGTTCACCACATCAAGCGAGCCGCAGCCTGCCAACATCACGGCTGCGAGCGTGCCGACTGCGCCCCGGAATCGCGTCATAAACATCAAGTAATTCTCCATGAGGGCCACGGGTTAGTAACCGAGTTCAACCATGAACGTGAACGTGCGGTATGCAGGATACGTGAAGTAGTCCACGCGGTATCCAAACGGATTGCCGCCGCCGGGGCCTGTGACATCAGGATCGTACCCGGAGTAATTCGTCCTTGTGAACAGGTTGCGACCGACGATACCAACTCGCGCCGTTTCGAAGGCCGACATACGCACAGCACGCATGATGGACTTCGGCACTTGATAGTTCAGTGCCAACTCGCGCAGGCGCATGTAGCTGCCGTCTTCGACGAAGCGACTGTTGGGATCGAAGTTGTTGTAGAACGCTTGGAAAAAGCCCTGTGGCTTTTGCTGACCAGTTGGAACATTGCGTTGGTCGAAGTCTGCGTCGCGCAATTCGTTATACGGCCACTGGCGCGTATAGTTGTAGATCTGACCACCCTTCTGCCATGTGACAACACTGTTCAGCGACAGCCCACGCCATTGCATGGTGTTGCTGAAGCCCATGGTCAAATCGGGATTCACATCGCCGATCGCTCTCAACGCATTTCCTGTTGCGTCGAAGAACTTCAGTGGCCGCTCGTCCTTCGTACCGTACGCAGTGCCGAGCACGTAGTAGCCAAGTTCATTCAGCCGATAATCGCCTGCGGCACCCGCCAACTTGCCATTCGCAATGTTGGTCGCAAGCTGATCCGCACTGCGAATCCAATCAGAGCCATAAATCACGCCAAACGTTTCGCCCGCTGCGACTCGAAAAATACGAGTGTTCGCGTCATTGCCATCAGGCCCAACTAGATACGCGCCAACATTCAATTGGCTAATCCGTGAGCGGGTGCGATCACCCGTAACATTCAAGCGCCAGAAGAAGTCTTTGTTCGACGCGAGCACAGCACCGAATGCAAATTCATGCGTGTTGCCATCGAGCGTGGCAGCATTTGCCCACGTGTTCTGGTAGCCAGTGCCTGCACCGGTCGGCACCAGTAGAATTTGGTCGCGCGTGTTCTTCTTGGAATAGCTGTACTCGAGCGTATAGTTCTTGAGGAAGTTCAGGTTGAAACCCGCTTCCGTTTCAGCCGAAAACGCCGGCTTCAGATTCGGGTTGCCAAGCGTCACCTTTTCTGGCGCACCATTGCTCACGTCAAACCGCTCGTATTGCGCGTCAAACTGTGGACGCAACCCGGCGGTGCCGTAAGACACGCGAAGCTTGCCCTCATTGATTCCTGGCACTTTGAAATCTTCGCTGAAGCGCCATGCTGCAGAGGCACGAACGTATGTGGCATTCCGATTCTCGGCACCAAACAAGGACGAAGCATCACGACGAACCAAGCCGTCGATGATGTAGCGGTCCTTGATATCAAATGTCGTGATCGCAAAGAAGTTTCTGTTACGAATGGTCTGTGACTCCGAGCCCGGCTGATACGCATCATTGTCCAATGCAGCATCGAATTCGGTCACACCGGGAACGCCCAGCTTGTCGGCACGGAAGCTCAAACGGTTGAACGCCTGATCTTCAATCACCGCAGCCAGTTTCGTGGTGTTGGTAAACCACGATCCAAACGTGCGGACCGCAGTGAGTGTGCCGCCGCCGTTGAATGCGCGCTGATTGACGACGCGCTGATTGAGCGAGCCCGTACCCGACGTGCCCGTTGAGCCAAGAAATCCGATCGGTACGAACGACTTCTCGTTGGCGTTTGACTGGTCGTAGTTAAAATTGCCTTCCGCCGTTAACCAAGTAAGTGGGCGGTAATTCAACTTCACAGTTCCAGTAAAACGATTTCGATCATTTGAAACAGTCTGATTCGCCAAACGGTACAACGGATTTGACAAGTTTCCGGATGACGGCGGCTGCCGAATCGTTGCAATGAACGGGGTGCCATCTGCGTTCTTCGCGGTCAGGTCAATATTTGGCTCAAGGAATCGCAAACCAAAGAACAAGCTTCCTTCGTTCGTTTGATCGTTTGACGAGCGACCATAAAACATGCCAGACGACAAGTTGATCTTTTCATTAATCGCCTGATCAACATTGATGCGGAAGTTCTGTCGGCTGTAGCCGTTCAACTCCGTGATCACACCCGTTTCCTGCGTATTCTGAACCGACGCGTTGAAGTTCGTTGCGCCACGACGCTGCCCAAGCGACAAGTAATTTGTCATCGTCGCTCCCGGCTTGAACACGGCACCAAGCGCGTCGAAAATGCGTGGATAGGTGTTATCCGAGATATCATCCGCAGCCGAAATGCGCTGCCCGTTCGCGTCCAACTTGAAACCAGCAGATAGTCCCGTCGTGTTTGCCGGATCAAGTACAAAAGCAGTTGAGTTGTTGAGCCCGACTTTCTTCGGCAAGTAGCTCTGACCAAACTCGTTACGGAACGTAAAGTTCAACGCGCCCTCAGCTCCGCTTGCACCACGCTTGGTGAAGATCTGAATGACACCATTCGCGGCATCCGATCCGTAAAGCGAACTGGCCGCAGCGCCCTTGATGACTTCAACTCGATCAATATCCTGTGAGTTGATGTCTGCGAGGCCCAATCGTGTGATCGTCCCATCGACGATGACGAGCGGGCTCTGGCTGCCACCGAGGGACGTGGCCGAGCGGAGGCGGATGGCTGGTTCTGCGCCAGGCGACCCAGAGACCTGTGTCACGCTCGCACCAGCGACGCGACCGGCAAGGCTTCCGACTGGTGAGATCGCCGGTGCTTCTTTGATTTGCGTCGCGTCAACCACTGCGACAGCGAACGCCGTCTTCCGCTGCGATGTCGCCTCTCCCACGCCCGTCACAACGACTTGGTCGAGATTGAGCACGTCACGATCGAGATCGTAATCCTTGTCAACGCGGCCCGCTGAGAGCGTCACCGGCATGCGCTTTGGCTTATAGCCGATGAAGCGCACAACGAGATTGACGGCTCGCGCGTTGTATCGCGAGAGATCGACAGTGAAGCTGTAACGACCGTCACTCGACGTGATTGTGCCGGCACCGATTTCCGGAATTCCGACACTGGCGCCGCCAAGTGGCTGCGCGGCTGACGTGACTTTACCGCTGAACACCGCGGTTTGAGCCGCTACGGTCTGCGTCGCCATTGCCATTACGGCAAATGCGGCTGCCAAACGCAGTGGCTCTCTGAACAAGACACCGGCCATCATGGAACCTCGTGAGGTGGAGGTAGTACAACGGATGCTACGAACAGTGATCACCTACGAACATCTGGTACTCGTGGCGTTAGGAGCAGAACTTTTGCAGCGATCACAAACAAAATTCGACCCCGTCACAATACGCCGGGGACCAGTCCAGTTTTGCGGGCATCGGATCCTTCGATCCGGGGCGGGCATTGGCACAGTCTGATTGACCGGCTCATGTCACAGTATCATCGCAGAAATCGGATTGGGCAATAGCCTTCTTAACTAGTGCACCACTTTTGATGGTGCCAGTTGACCGCCGCAACGCACGGGTTCACCCTTCGGTCACAAACCCCTGCTAGAAATTGAACATGTCGTCTCTGCGGCGCATCGTGATGTACCTGTCAGCCACCCTTGCCATTAGCGCATTTGCTACGGCGGCGGAGGCGCAGAAGAAGAGTGCCAGACTCAACGGTGCCGTCGTTGACAAGACAAGCGGAACCCCGATTCCTGGCGCAACCGTGGTCTTCCTCGGCGACGGTAGGGCTCAGACAACGGACTCGACAGGAAATTTTCGCTTCGAGCGCCTGCCTGTTGGTATTTCGCGATTTTTAGTCCGCGCCGATGGGTTCCCGGCAGGCGCCATAATTGTTGCGCTCGCTGCGGGCGAAATTATGGAGCGTAAAATCGAGCTGGACTCGTCGGCCGTTGAGGTCCGTCGCGAAGCACAACGTGTTGCGGATGCGGACGATGGGCGATCGCGCGGCCAGCTTCTAGCGCCAGTAACCGTCGCTGCCGAACGGAGCCTCGGTCCTCGATTCGCCAACTTCGAGCGGAGACGAAAAACCGGTGCAGGTCAATACATCGTACGCGAAGAAATCGACCGGCGCGGCTACTCGTCGCTCCAAGACATAGCGCGATCAATGCGCGGTGTGGTTGTCGAGTGCAACGGTGACGCCTCAGGCTGTTACGCACGCATGGTGCGTGCACCCATGCGCTGCCTTCCGTCATACATCGTTGATGACAACGACGATCCAGAGTTTGGTCCGACGGTTCCAGTGCGAGATATCGAAGCCGTAGAGTTTTACACCGGTCCCTCAGACGTCCCAGGAGAGTATGCCGGTCGCAATGCTGGCTGTGGCGTGATTGTTATTTGGACGCGTTCGGGACCTGCGCGCCGCAAAAAATAGTCGGAGCACTAGCGGCCAACTGCCGCTGATTGTTTGAGCGTTACGAGTCGCGAGGTGGCGGTGATCGGAGTGACCTGCTCGACGCCGTTTGGCCAGCGTACCCACAGCGCCCGTGCGCCTTTTGGAAGTGCCATTATCTGAGTGGCCGCATCCATCGACCAATAGCCGCTCCCTGCATGAACTTCGCGTAGTGGTCCGCTCGCGCTACCACTAAGCACTCGCAGTTTGGCGCCAATACCGATCGGATTGGTGGCGTTGCCGAGTAGCAGCACGCGCACGCCGGCAGTTCCCGACACATTGCGCCACAGCGTCATTGGCGCCGCGTTCTGCGATACTGCAATGTCAACGCGTCCATCGGCATCAAAGTCAGCCGCGGCAGCTCCACGCTGGTCACCGCGGATGCTAATGCCAGCCACGGCCACCGTCTGGGCGACAAAATGTCCGGTGCCATCACCGAGAAGCAACAGCCCGGCACCAGCATCAAAGCGAAGCGCGTTGATCTCCGTCGGCGAAAAATTCTGCGCGAGAAAAAGATCTTCGTGTCCGTCGCCGTCGAAATCGGCAACGACCGCCCCGAACGCTGGTGCGAGCTGCGCCTCTACTGGCAATGCACGCGCCTCGAATCGGTCGCCGCGATTGAGAAAAATCGTGTGCTCGAATGTTCGGGCACCCACACGGACGGCGCTCGCTGCGGCGTCGCCGAGCACCGCATCCGCATCCGCAGCGGAGAATTCGGCGAATGTCGCGAAACGAGATTTCAGCGACGGCAGCGCCGCACCAAGCCGCGCGAAACCATCCAGCGGCATCTCGCGTGCAGACACAGAATCAGCACGTGCGAAAAGCAAGCCAAGTCGATCGCCTTCCGCGCGTGATACGAGCAACGAGTACGGTCGCGCTACTGATGTTTGCCACGGTATGTTCCGCCCCCAGCTTGTAGCGACGAAATCCAATCGACCGTCACCGTCAAAATCACCGACATTGACACCATTCCAGCGACTGGTGACGTCACCGATTCCAAGTTCTCGTGTTGCATCGCGAAACACGCCAGCGGAGTTACGCAACACGCGCACAGGACCGAACTCCGTCGCCGCGAGCAGCTCAGGATGACCGTCATTGTCGAGATCTGCGAACATCGCCGACGACACAAGCCCAAGCGAGGACAGTGCTCTCACGTTGGCATCATCGCGCACGAACGTGCCAGTGCTGCTACCGAGGTAAAGACGTGACGGTGCGGGCAGCGGCCAAGCACCGGGCACTGCACGCGCGCCGACGAACAGGTCGAGAAAACCGTCGCCGTTTACGTCAGCGATCGCCAGTGGTCCAACGCTGGCGGTGTCGCCAGAAACAACTGATGTCGCGATGCCGACGCGTGTCCCCGCAGCGAAGCTCATAACGCTTGGTGCTGCAAGCGCCGCAGATTGATCGCTCGCCTCGTAGTTGGACTGCCCTACCAACAATCTCGTGCCGCCGCGACCGTCCGGCGCAGGCAGAACTGTTGTGAGGTCGAGCGCCTGTACGCCGCCGTCGATAGCGATTGGTACGAAGTGATCGCCCACGTTGCGCAAAACGTTCAGCCGACCACCGCGCCCGCTGCCAAACACCAGATCATCGCGACCGTCGCTGTCGACGTCGATCCAACTCACCCCAGGACCAAGCTGGCTGAGGCGAGACGGAAGCAGTGGTTGGCGACGAAAATCCGCAAAGAGCGAATCCACGTGCGCTGCACCACCGAGCATCGCGGTTGCATTCTCAAACAGCTTTTGTCGCGCGGGCAGCGATGCCACCAACAGCGAACTGGCGCTCGCTGATGCTTCATCGATTTCGTACAACCGATTGCTTCGTGCACTGTTCACGATGCTGACTCGTCCGCTGCGCCAGCGAACCGTGACTGTTGCAGCGCTGTCGCGATGCCCGGCGAACGTCAGCTGCGCATCGCTCCCCGATAAGTAATAGCCGCCCGACGTCATCTCGCGCGACTGCTGCGGCAGTGTTGGCGCACGCACGGTGACGACGGCACCAATACCCTGAGTGTTTGCACCCTGCCCTCGCAGTGTCACACTGATCCTCGGCGCCGTCGAGCGATTGCGATACACAACTGACGGCGCATCCATCCGCGTTACCACCACGTCGAGCGCACCGTCGCCATCGAGATCGCCCGTCGCGATACCGTGCGAGATGGCGGTGTCGACACCAAACCCCCAAGCGAGACTGACATCGCTGAACGCCAAGGCGCCCCCATTGCGGAACGCAACATTGCGCGTGGCGAGTCTCGGAAACTCCTTCGATTCGCGATTCCACGGTACCCGAGGAAAAGTGTTACGAATGCGATCGTAAGGATCGGCCTCGCGCACATCGTATCGATGTCCATTCACCGCTAACAAATCTTCGTAACCATCCAGATCGACATCAAGAAAGGCAGAGCCCCACGTCCAATCCGTTGCGGTGACGCCGGCGAAGTCACCAATTTCTGCCCATGTACCATCGCCGCGAGAGAGATGGAGCATGTTGCGCATCCACTGCGTACGCTCATCTGACAGACCCACCAGTTTTTGCAGCGGGGTGTGAGTAGGTATGCTCCGTTGTTGTGCCGCCAATGTCGGCGCCAGCATATCCGTCGTGAAGAAGTCGGTGTGTCCATCGCGATTGAGATCGCCGAAGTCCACTGACATACTTGTGTTACTTGTAACGCGGAGCGCGCTTGACGGCGCAAGGCGGAAGTTGCCCACGCCATCATTGAGCCAAAACTGGTCAGGATCTTCTAGGTCATTGCACACATAGAGATCCGGCGCGCCGTCGGCATTCACGTCATAAAAACGCGCCGCGAGTGTGAAGTAGTCTGGGTCTGCAGCAAACGCTTTTCCGTTCTCATCACGAAACCGCGGGCCGCTGACAGGGGTGCGAGTAAAACGTCCCTTGCCGTCGTTCAAAAAAAACAGATCCGGCTCGGCACGCTGTGACCGCAAGAAGCCGCCCAAATCAGTGCGTGTTTCGATGCGGTACTCTTTCCTCCATTCGTCCACCACAACAACAGAGTCGCCGATTTTTTTCAGTACTTGATCGAAGCCACGCTGTTGCGGCGTGTAGGCGTCAAGCGCATTCCGAGTTTTGTATGTCGCGACGTACAAATCCAAGGAACCATTACCATCCACATCCGCGAGCGTCATCGTCGTGGCGTTGTAACCGCCAGTGAGGCCGCTCGCCGCGGTGATGTTGCCGAAGTGTCCGCGACCATCATTTGCAAAGAGCGCCACGGGGCCGCCAAACGTACCGGCAAGTAAATCTAGGTCGCGATCACCATCCACATCTGCGAGCACCACGCTGGTCGTCGCGAGCCCGGTGAAATCCAGTCCGCTTACTTTTGTCGCATCGGTGAACGTCATCTCACCGTCGTTGTGGTACAGTGCAGCTGGTTTTTCGATCGACGCCAGCACGATGTCGGGTTTCCCATCGCCATCAACATCACCAATTGCAACGCCTGCACCATTCAACAGTCCGCGATTGTCGAGCCCGCGCTCCACATCGATATCGTTGCGGTGCGTGAGACCAGTCGAGCGTGCGGTGAGCATCGAAAAACCCGGCTCACCGCGACGTGAAATTGCCAGTTCACGCCAGCGATACCCGGGTTGTTGATGCCAAGCCGTATCAACCTCGGACCGCGAACATGCAACGCACGCAATACCGGTGATACCAGCGACACACGCACGGACCAACTTGCGCAGATCAATCACGCGCCGCGCCTCGTTCGTAGCGCACTCACCTTCCGCCCAATACACGCGCCCTGCGTCAAACCATCAACCACCGCCGGAAAGAAATGAACTCCCGCGTAAACGCGCGACACTGATACCTCACTGCGCGCCGCGGAGAACGATGCAAAAAATCGCGGCGGCTGACCGATGTCCATCTGCGTCGAATCGCTGTATGCGATGCTATCACCGAGTAAGGCAATCAAGATGCCCACGGCCGCCCCGGATTGCACAGAATGCCCCGATGGGTACTCAGGAAATGGCGGTGTGGGAATGACCGTCTGAAACTTCGGATCGACCACGCGGCGTACCCATGTTTCCGGGCGCACCACGTTCGAGCGATACTTCTCACGCCAGCAGCCGATGAATGCATCCGCAATCGCGAGCGACGTGAGCACGTACAACTCTGCCGCCGCATCTGCGGTCAATGAACGCCGCGCCACCATCTGATTTACTACGCTGATCCAATGGAAGCCGGGTGTGCCCGTCGAGACCGGATTGTCGGCCCAAAAGAGAGCTGTTTGTTTCTGCGCGGGCGTAAGCGCGCGCACCGTGTCGTAAAACGCCATTCCCATGCGATGAAAATCACTGCCGACAGTCTCTGAGTACGTCGGTGGAGTTACCGGTGCGCACTCGTCACCACCGCTCAAAACAAATGGGCGCAAGTTTCCCCAGTACGGTTCGGTCGGCTTCAGAGGGTTGTAGGCGGGCAAAGTCGTCGGTCCGTCAGCCCTCGGGCGGTTCGTAAACGTTCCCTTGGCTGACGCCGTCTCAACATCCTCACGCACATTGGGATTCTTAAGCTGGACGAAATCCGATTGTCCCGACAATGTTTGCGGGACGAACTGCGCAATGGTGGCGGTGTTCGTCCATTTCGATCGCAAACCAGAGGGCGCCCATGCACGACCCCGCGTTGTAAAGAAACTATCCGTAGACGCCCACGACAAAATTGCGCGACCAATCGCGATGCCGTAATCGACAGAACGTTTGCTCTCGCGACTGCTCACGCCTGATGCAACGCGCGACGCTATTTGCGCGGCTGCCAACGAGTCAATCGTGCGTCGCGTGCTCGTCATTCCATCGCGAAAGAGCGAGTCCATCACCACGCGCTCTGCGGCCGCGGCGACGGTAGCGCCGTCTAGCGCAGCGCCTTCCGTACGCGGTGGCAGCGAGGCCAAGCCGTTCAACTGACCCGCCAGCGATCGCAGCGTGGTTCGCGAATCTGAGGCATACCCTTCAAAGAGCGCGAGCGCGCTGTACGCCGAGATGCGCGAAGCCACCGGTGCACCTAGGCGCTCGCTTCGCACGAAGGCGAGCGACGCGCGCATCCACTGTGAAAGCAGTTGCGGGTCGACAACCTCTCGCTCACGCGAACAGCCAGAGATGCCAACAACGACACCTACAGCAAGCACTGCCAGTTTAGCTGCAACTCGGCAACGGCGGATCGCATAAATCAATCGCGCGACGGGGTGTTGGTTGCGTGTGATCATCGCTTGGAAGAGAATGGCGATTGGCACGGCTAGGATTGCGAGACTAAAGTTAGTCATGGATCGCATCATCTATTGGACGGGAAAGCTCGCAGTGATTGTGCTCATGCCGTTGGCCGCCGTCGCGTGCCGGGACTCTTCCCGCGGCAACGCCGCCGTCGTCTCAAGCGTCGATGTACGTCAGATTCCGGAAGAACGAAAGGCACAGGTGCCGGACCTGATGATGGTGGCCGCGAACAAGTCACGCGTCATCGGCAGCGACGCAGCACCGCTGACGATGCTGGTGGTGAGCGACTTTGCATGCAAAACCTGCCGCACATGGTTTGAGCAAACTTTGCCAATTATCCGCTCCGAGTATGTAAACGCCGGCCGCGTTCGATTGACTTGGGCACATTACCCGCTACTCGAGCACCCGACTGCCGTTCGCGCAGCCAGTGCGGCCCTGTGTGCAGGTGTGCAGCAGAAGTTTTGGGAAGCAAGTACACAGCTTTTTGCAGCGCAGAATCTGTGGGAATCGTCGCGGAACCCAAACCCGATCATCGATTCGCTCGTCAGCGTCCCTGGTACAGACGCGTTCAGTCTACGCAACTGCATCGACAGCGGCCGTATGCTTCGTCAAGTCCGCGCTGACATTGACTGGGCTGATACTACGCGCGTCGGATCACCGCTGATGCTCGTGATCGGTAAGCGCCGAATCAGCGCCGACACGCCCGTCGCAGCGCTCCGCGCGATTCTCGATTCCGCGATCGTCGGCAAGTAGCAAGTTGCGGACACCGCGACTGCGCTTGAAGCAAAGTGCGACACCTTGAAATGCATTGGGGCCAGCATCGCTTTCGACGCTGGCCCCAACACTTCTACGAAAAGCGACTTTCTAAAACAGGCCACAGCTAAGGCGTCGCTGCCGCCGGAGCCGGAACAACCGGCGCCGCATTAAAATCCACCGTCGGCGCTGCACGCTTGCTCGCATCCGTCACCTCGAAATACTCGCGCGACTTACTCCCCAACACCTTCGCCGTCATCACCGCTGGAAACTTGCGGATGTAACCGTTGTACTCCTGCACCGCATTGTTGTAATCCGTGCGGCTCACCGCTACGCGATTCTCCGTGCCCGTCAACTCATCCTGCAACTTCAAGAACTGCACATCGCTCTTCAAGTTCGGATAACTCGTGACCAGCGTCATCATCGGTAACACGGCGCGACTCAATGCATCGTTCGCGGTCGCCAACTCTGCGGGATTCGCACCACCGGGACGTGCCAACGCGCCGGTCAAGCCGCTCTGCGCTTTCGCCACGGCGGTAAAAATCGCTGACTCTTGCGCAGCAAAACCCTTCACCGTCGCCACCAGATTCGGAATCAGATCCGCGCGACGCTGCAACTGCACTTCGATGTCCTTCTGGCTCTTCGCCGCAGTTTCATCAAGCGTCTGAATGGTGTTGTAGCCGCAGGCGCCGAGCGCCAACGGCAGGAGCAGTACCGCACGCCGCATCCATCGCGCACGCGCGCCGCGCACTGTGTCGGGCGTAGCCATCGTCATTGCCGCCATTGTGTCGCTCTCTCGAAGATCAGAAGTGAACGGCACTGCGCTACGCAGCACCGGGGACATCGCGTGCCGATCGTGCGCTCCCACCCGCCCGATCGAGGTGCGCCACCAAGCGCCCCATCGCATCCAACACACCAGTCAGAATCGTCGTCGCATCTGACACCGGAATCTGTACCTCACGCCGCGCATGCTGTACCAGCCGTTCGAACGAATTCGGATGAAATCCGGCCAACAAGCCAACTTGGGCGCTCAATTCGACATAGTCGCGAGGCGGCACCTGTCCAGCCACACGAGACACACCACGGAACACCACCATCAGCGTCGACAAACCATTCAGCAACAGTTGCAACTGCGTTTTGCCATCGCTCCCCACCGCTAAAATCGCACGCCGTAGTTGCAACAGCTTACCCATCGCCTCGCGCTCTACGTGCAAGCGCAAATCGGTCGCTGAAACGCTGATCCCATCAAAAGGTGCGTCGCCAATCAACACCTCATGACGATGCAGAATATCCGCGTACTCCATCGCGAAAATGTCCGACGATGAGCGCCATTCGGCCATGGTCAGCAGCAACGGCGCCGGGTTGCCAGCGGCCGTCCACTTCTGAACGGCGGCAGCCTCGCGCAGCAGCGAATCAAGCGGCGCCGCATCCACAATGATCAGCAGATTCGTGTCCGACTGTCCAGGCAACACTTCTCCCGCGACCGCTGAGCCAAAGCGCACGATCGCGCGCAGCGAATCACCGTAGGTGCTCTGCGCACCCGCGACCAGCTCGCCAACAGCCACTCGGCTCGCTTCCTCCGTTTCCCGCACCGTCGCTGTCGCTGTCATCACCAGTCCGATCCTCCGCCACCACCGCTGAACCCGCCCCCTCCCCCGAACCCGCCAAATCCACCGCCACCACCTCCGCCGCCCCCACCCCCACCCCAACCGCCACCGCTACCCCAGCCACCACCGCCAAGCCCGGGGAGCACTACAAACCCACCACCGCCACCGCCGCCGCGTCCGCCGCCACCTTTACTGGCGCGCGACATGAGCCACACCAGAATCATGATCACCAAGAAGATCAGAAACAGCTTTCCAGCGCTGATCTCCTGCATCTCAGGTTCTGCCGCGCGACGACGCCGCACCAGCGTCGTATCCAGCTCAAACCCAAACTCTGTTGCATAGTGCTGCGCGACACGCGTCGTGACCAGCGTCAGCCCGCGCGCGTAATCCTGCTCACGAAAATAGGCCGTCGCCTCGCGACAGATCTCTCCCGACATCGCATCGGTGATGAAGCCTTCGCTGCCCTGACCCACCTCGATCCGGCAGGCACCACGTCCAGTGCTGTTGCTCTCCTTCGGCACCAGCAAAATGATGACGCCAGCATTGCGAGTCGCCGTACCGATGGCCGAGTTCTGGCCCACCTTCCATTCGCGACCAATGCGCAGCGCAATGTCGGACGCTTGGCGGTCACCAATGTCCGCCATCGTGACGATCGCGATTTCACCACCGCTTTTCGCCTTCACGTCTTCCGCGATCTGCGTCAGCAAACGGACGCGATCAGCAGGAAGAATGTTGGCGAGATCGGTGACGTACCCGGTCGGGGCCGCCGGAATCGAAACGCCCTGAAAGAGGGCAAAAACACCGGCGACGAGCGCCGCAAAGAAGTGCATCGCGTGGGCTTAAGGTGACGGGGAATAGTACGCGTCTGAGCACTCAAAGTGTCACCCTGAAGCGGCAACGTATGTTGGTGGCTCGTCAGGCTTTAGCTTTGACCTTCCATTCTTTCCCCGTGATTATGCCCGCTCGTCTCGCCCTCGGCACGCTCCTCGCCGCCGCCATCTTTGCGTGCACCAAGACCGCCGAGAGCGCGCCAGCCGTTCCGGCCGCCGGTGCTCCTGGCGCCGCTGCGTTCGGACCAGACTCCATGCCACTCGTCATGGACACGGCCCTGCTACGCGCGGCGGATATCGGTCGCATCGCCGGCGACTCGGCCGCCAAAGTCGTCGTGCTCGAGATCAGCGATTTCCAGTGCCCGTATTGCAAGACGTTCCACGATTCCACGTACGCGCGCATTCGCAGCGAGTATATCGACAACGGCAAAGCGCGTATCGCGTACGTGAATCTTCCGCTGCGTAATCACGCCAACGCATGGCCGGCTGCCGAAGCCGCGATGTGCGCATCGGTGCAAAAACACTTCTGGCCCATGCACGATTCGCTCTTCAACGCGCAGCCGCGCTGGGAGAGTATTCGTCGCGCTGACACCATGTTCACTCGTTTCGCCACGTCGCTTAAACTCGACGCGGCAAAATACTCCGCCTGCGTCACAACTCACGCCACGCGTCCGCTCATTCAGAGTGACGCGGAGCGGGCCAACAGCGCTGGCGTCAGCGCAACACCAACGTTCATCATCGGCGACAGTGTGCTCGCAGGGGCGTATCCGTTCCCCGAATTCAAGCGCATCATTGACGCCAATCTGGTATCACGCGGAGTGCGATAATCGCAATCAACGTCGCTCACTGCGCACATTCAGCGTCGTGAATCCACTCCTGCGTGTGCTGTATGCTGGAGCTGAGCAGCCGTTGTGGCTTGTACTCAGTGACAGACAAAGTACGCGGCCAGATTCATGAATTCACTCCTGCGCGCGTTGTATTCTGGTGTCGGATACATTGCGCGTACCGCAGCGGCGGTTGGTGTGCCAGGTGAGGGAAAACTGTCGCGCAGCATCAACGCACGACGGGGGTTATTAGCGCGGTACGAAGCGTTCGCGCGCGCTGGTCGCGACGCGAACAGGCCACTGGTGTGGTTTCACGCGCCAAGTGTTGGCGAAGGGCTGCAGGCAACGCCGGTGATGTCGCGGTTACGCGAGCAGCGCAGCGATGTGCAGCAAGCATACACACACTACTCACCAAGTGCGGCAGCCTTCGCAACGCGCACCGGCGCCGATTTCGCCGACTATCTGCCCTTTGATGCAGCGGCAGATATGCGCGCTGCGATCAGTGCGCTCCGGCCGTCGGCATTGGTGTTCAGCAAGCTAGACGTGTGGCCGATGTTGGTTGAGCAGGCGGTCACACAGCGTGTCGCACTAGGCATGATCAGTGCGACGTTGTCGGAAGGATCACAGCGTCGTGGTGGCGTGTCTGCGGCACTCACTCGCGACGCTTACGCGGCCCTCAACGCCGTTGGTGCAATTGATGACAGTGACGCCGCGCGATTGGTGGAACTGGGCGTGCGTGAACGCGTGATTCGCGTCACCGGCGACACCCGTTACGACCAGGTCTGGGCGCGCGCGCAGCAGACAGCACACGCGGCGCCGTGGCTGTCGCGCTTTCGCGACAAGCCGCGTCTCACACTCGTCGCGGGCTCCACGTGGTCCGCAGATGATGCAGTGCTGCTGCCCGTGTGGAGTGAATTCGCAGCGGAGTTTCCGAATCAGCTTCGGTTGATTGCGGCCCCGCATGAACCCACGTACGCGCACCTCGCCGCTATTGAGTCGTGGGCGTCATACAGTGCGCTTCGGTGCGCACGACTTGATGCGCCGGATGACGCGGACGCTGATGTTGTCGTCGTTGACCGGGTGGGCGTGCTTGGCGAATTGTATGGCGTTGCGGACGCCGCATTTGTAGGAGGTGGATTCCACAACGCGGGATTGCATTCGGTGTTGGAGCCGGCGGCGTTCGGTGCGCCGGTATTGTTTGGACCGCAGTACGAGAACAGTCGCGACGCGGGATTGCTGTTGCGCGAGGGCGGTGCGATCGCAGTGCACGATGCGGCGCAGTTGCGCAACGCGCTCATGGTGTGGCTGGCGCCCAACACGGAACGCACGGCGCGACACGACGCCGGCGCACGCGCACGCGATTTGGTTTCGCGTGGGCTGGGCGCTGCGGATCGCGCGACGGAGCTGGTGTTGTCGTTGCTGTAGCCCCTGTCAGAACATGGTCAAGTACAGCACGCTTTCAGGAGGCGTGCGACACGCGTGCAACAGGCGTTCAACGCGCGTCCAGAAAAAGTGGAACGCGTGCGCACAGAGTGGTCAAGAGAGCACTAAAATAGCGTTGAGGCGCATGGGATTTTATCGCCAAGCGTATCCGCGGATCTACCGACATAAATCGTGACGAGTTTCTGACCGGCTGATGTCACTTCCCAGTCGAGAACAGTCCTGATTCCGAGCAACCCTTTTCGCCAAATCCGACCAGGGTTCTGTTGAAACGCAACGTACATCGGTGGTCCGAGCGGCAACGAGCAGTCATCCGGAGGACCGAGCTTTGTACTCAACTCGTTCAGCAGCTCATTGATCCGGCTCTTGAATGCGGTCGTATCGATGAAGCTCTCCACGAGAACCATCGAAGAGACATGTTTGGTGGTATCCTGATAGCGTTCAGGATTTCCAGAGCTGTAGAATCGAATCGTATGCGCCGCCGTCAACCGCAGATCTCTGACGAGTTCAGGGCCACTGACTTCTCCAGGCCAGATACGCGCTAACTCTGTAAGCGGCTTGCCCACGGTCAGCAACGCGCGTTGAAAGCTCTGGTACACCGACTGTGGAGTGGCCGGCAAAGTGGCCGGTGGTGACACCGACTGCGCGCAAGCTGATGCAGCCGGTGAGACGACAAGGAAAGCAAGGAGCGCAACAATTCGTATGGTCGACATATATGTGTTGGGAAGCGGGACGAGTTGTGGGTGCGCGCGTTGTCGCGCGCACCCAGCAATCTTGAGACGTGCGTCAGCGGAGCGTCATCTCACTGATCATCTGGCGTCACGATGATAGGAGGCCGCCCGTTCGGGCGAGGCCGCAGGTACGGATCGCTGACAATGATTCCACGATTGATATTGTCGAAAATCAACCTGCCGCATTCCGTTTGGTAGTCTGAGGCCGCCAGCCCAGCGCCGACCGCTCCGTTCCGCGCAAACTGAATGCCGCGAAGGGGCGTAGTGGTGAATTGCCCCTCGCCGAGTGCTAACACGAGGTCCGAGACAAGCTTCAGCGTGCGTTCGTTAGAGAAAGGCCAGTCTTCCAAAAGCGTAAACCTGCGATAGAGCTCGCAGGCATAGCACCCACCTGCCAACTGCTCGGCTTCTTTGCGCATCCCCGGGAACATGTCATTCCCGCGCAACTTCGAATCGTGCTTCGAATCGCGCATGACATTGCCGACGTACTCATTGATGAGCGAGCCGACCGTCCACTGCGGATAACCTCCGAGTTCGAGTAACTCTTGCGCGATACTCATAAGTACGCGCTGCTCGCGGCGCGAGAGCGAATGCCACCAATCCGAATCCACACCGTCCGGTGCGGGAATTGGTTCACCAATCTCCGGCACCTCAAGATCCACATGGTAACTCGCGAAGTCGTCGCTTAGGCAGGGCGCCAACTCAGCGCCATAGTATCGCGGAAAATTCATCTGCTGTGTTAGTCCGGAGATGAGAAAGTTGTACCCCCCATAGTACGTCGCCGTGATCGTGACACCCGGCAGATCCCACCCCGCCTTCGTCGCTCCACCAATAGCCCCCGGCCCACCAATCCGCGCCTGCTGGCCACCACAGTTGCTGGACAGCGACATCACGCTCGGCGCGACGCTCGCTTCACGCGGTGCCGTCACGCCATCCTGACACGCCACCAACGTCACCGCGCTGCACAACACCAGCAGTTGTCCCGCACTCTTGCTTCGCATACCGCACCTCCAAACACCAGAGCCGAACCGGCAACGCGCGTGACTCTGGTGACGCGCACGTCGCAGCAGCCATGACGTATGACTGACGCGGCTACGGTGCACCCAGCGGCGTATTTCCTTTGTTCCCAATTCACGCAGGGCGTGGCGATTTCACGCCACCACCAAGAGAACCTTCAATAAGGACAGCTACGCTCCGCGCACTGTGACCCAGCGCAGAATCCTTTGCGCGCAGCAGCATCGCGACGACCGTTCTGACTTCGGTCATGACACCGCTTCGCGTATGCAAGTACGGGTGCGAACACTCAGCGAGAGTGCGCGCACCCGTATGCATCAGGAGGACCTGAGTCCGAGCTGCGTCACTTCACTGGTCGTGCCACCCAGGCGGCAGACCGTTACCACCGTCATCGATCGGAGGAACGTACGGACGACCGTTACCGCCACCATTTGGCGGGCCGGAATTTTTGTACGGATCGCTGACGCTGATCGCGCCACCAACCGATTGAAACGCCAGCCATCCGCAATCCTGCATGTAGCCATCGGCGAAGGCGAGGCCTGCGCCAAATGTCCCGTTACGTCCAAATCGAATTCCTCGCATTGGTGCGTTCCAGTACTGCGCTTCACCAAGCGCGCCGACCAGGTCTACAACGAGCTGTAACGTCTCAGCATTTGAAAGCTGCCAGTCGCTCTGCGCCACGAAGCGCCGATAGAGCGAGCAGCCGTACACCGCACCAGCGAAGAGTTCCGCTTCGATGGTCGTTCCGGGGAAGAAATCGTTCGCACGTAACTTCGCGTGAAGCTTCGCGTCGCGGATTCCCTCGCCAAAAAACATGTTCATGATGGAGCCAACGTTTGGGAACGTGTATGGGTTCAGGCGCATCATTTCTTCCGCCCTTGCGAGCATCACACTTTGCTCGCGCGGCGAGAGCGTCCGCCACCAATCCGCGTCAACACCGTCCGGAACTGGTACCGGAAGTGTGTCTGCCGGTGCGACATGCACAGTGTCTACGACGTAACTCTCCCCAGGCGCGTTCATGCACGGTGCGAAATTCGCGCCCTGCCCGGCTGGAAAGTTCATTTGCTGCAGCAGGTTCCACG
This sequence comes from Gemmatimonadaceae bacterium, assembly GCA_031408755.1. Taxonomy (GTDB): domain Bacteria; phylum Gemmatimonadota; class Gemmatimonadetes; order Gemmatimonadales; family Gemmatimonadaceae; genus JACMLX01. Next base: position 44,483 of record JANNWU010000103.1, read on the forward strand.
GAATGCCGCCGCCGGAGTAGATCGCCGTCACCGTGACTGTCGGCAGTCGTGGAATCTCTTGTGCTTTGCCCACCGCAGCTCGCGACGGTTGCGCACCGCATCCAAAAGAGCTCGACTTCATGACGCGTGGTTGCACCGCCGACTGTTGCGGTGCGGTCAGGTCATTCTGACACGCTACCAGCGCCGCGGCGCCTATAAATAAGCAGAGTGATGACTTCGCCCGATGTCTTCGCATTGCACCTGCCTCCATACCAAAGTTGATCGCGCGCGATGGCAGCTCCTCTGGCCGGGCATGCATCGCATCAATCATTCGGTATGACTGACCTAAGTAGGATGTGGCGGCTGAACCCTTTCCTCTGTCCCAGAATCGAGCAGCGCGTGGCGTATTCACGCACTGCGTACACCACCGCTGATCCAGCGACCGTTAACGCGCGTACTCGATGCGTGATCACCGATTTATCCGCGCCACCAGAAGCGGATCACGTGCACCGCTGGCATCACGATCCGCAGTTCCTTTGTCACGCGGGTGCCGGTCCGCGCCGACTATTAGAATTCCCAGAATGACCGCCATGAGCGCACCCACCAGCAGCATACGCCGCCATCGTTGGACTCGGCGTGCGATTGGCGTCTGCGGCCTTCTGGCGGGCTGCAAATCAGCCAACCCGGCGGCGGTGCCAGCACCACTCCGCAGCGCCACCCCTCCGCTCAGCGTCGCAACGCCTAACGAACCGCGGCGCGTCACAGTGGTGCTGATCGACAGTCTGCTCACGAATGACGTACTCCGTGGCGCGATCATCGAACGAGAAGGCGCTACCGGTATCACAATCACTAACGCAGACGGCGTCTTCACGCTCGACAGTATGCGTGCTGGTCGACAACGCGTGCTGGTGCGACACCCGCTCCTCGATTCACTTGGATTGGATGCGCTACCGATCGATGTGATTGTTCGTCGCGATTCATCACCAATCATGATCTCGCTTCCAACACCTGGCACACTATTTACAGAAAAGTGCTCGCGCGGTAGTAAACTCCATATCGGTGACGGCCTGATCCTCGGCATTGTGCGCGATGCCGAAACAGACCAACCCGTGTCAGGTATTGAAGTGCTAGCCGCATGGCGCGGCATTGACAGCACGTTTGCAGGTGGCGGAAACCGAGCTCGCGCGCGCGTGCGGACAAATGCGCAGGGTCAGTATCTGATCTGCAGAGCGCCACGTTTCACACCTGTCGAGCTCTGGGTGCGCGATGGAGAGCGCGACACGCCACGCGTACGAACACAATTAGGCGCTGCAATATTCGGTGCGTTCGATCTCTCCGTGAACGGCGCCGCTGCGAGCGATTCCTCAGTTCGCGCTGCAACTGGAAGTTTTAGCGGACGAATCCTGATGCTCAATGGCGACGGTTTGCCAAACGCCACCGTCGAATTGGATCGTGTTGAGCTCAGATCAATCACCGACTCCACCGGCCGCTTCATATTTGTACAAGTACCGGCGGGCGTGCGCAGCGTCGAAATTCGTGCACTCGGATTTAAACCGAGTCGCGTTGGCCTGAACTTGCGCTCCGGTCAACGTATTGTGCGAGACATCACACTCGATCGCACTGCTGCCGTGCTGGGTGAAGTGGTAGTGCGCGCAGATCGATCGGCGACTTGGGATTCGCTCGGCTTTGTTCGACGCCGCGCCTTAGGCGGTGGCTATTTCTTTACGAAAGATGCCATGCGCGGCATTGCCGATCTGAGCACCGCACTGCGAGGTGTTCCAGGCATTCGCGGTCGATCGAGCGAGGGCTCGCAACGGCTGATTGCTGGTCGCGGAGCAGGCTGCTATCCGGCGTTCGTGGTTAACGGTGTGCGATTCGCCGCCGGTGGTGCACTAGGCCCTGAGGCAATGATCCGCGCTGAAGATGTGCGTGCAATGGAGGTATACACCAGCCGCCTTTCAACGCCAGCCGAGCATCAACGCTTTGGTGATTGCGCAGTGATTGTGATTTGGCTCAGAGATCCGCAAGCCGAGCGTGAGGCGCGGAAGCCGTAGCGTGTATGTAGCCGCGTCACATCGAGCGATAATGCGGTGCAGAACGTCCGTCAGTACGACGCTACTTCGTCCACACAATGATCGCGCCGCAATCCGTACCAAGCCGCTGAAATTCACCGGGCACCGACGTACCGCTGTTGTACACTTCAATCGCAGCAACCATCGTTACCGGGATCAACGCATCAATGCTGCCCTGTGCGTTGTTGATCAGCGTGCCGTCGATAATCAGCGCCAGCGGACAGTAGCCGCTGCTGATGCTCAACCGCGGACCAAAGATCTGCGTGTCGCCCGACGCGCTGTTACGCTGCACGGTGACG
>JANNWU010000104.1:0-2154 GCA_031408755.1 Gemmatimonadaceae bacterium
ACTCGGTTCACGCAATGACTGCAGCAATCGTTCGGCCATCGACGTTACATCGCGCTCGCCCGCTGTACTATCGACAACCATTGCGAATTCGTCGCCGCTGAGTCGCACGATGAAGTCATCCATGCGCGAACAGGCACGCAAACGTGTTGCAACTAACTGCAGCACTGCATCGCCGACGGCGTGGCCGAGTGTGTCGTTGAACGTTTTGAAGTGATCGATGTCGAGGTACAGCAGTGCGGAGGGTCCTTCGCTACTCGGCCGATGGACAGCATCTGACTTTCCGTCCAGCACGCGTTGCAGTCGAGCGCGTAACTGGCGGCGATTTGCAAGGCCGGTCAGCGCGTCATAGTGCGCCAGGTACTCCAAGCGTTCCTGAGCCGCCTGTCGCTCCGACACATCCGCGATGATACCACGCCAGCCTATGTGCACATCGTGCTCGTTGCGAAGCGGCTTGGCGGTCAACGACCACCAGTGTGTGGTGCCGGACGTCTCAATGGGTACTACGACATCGCGGAACGGTGCGCGCATCTCCAATGCCGCGCGCAACGAATCGAGAATCGTGGGTGGGAAGTCGCGCGGAAGCCGGTCCTCGACGAGCTGCAGAAGTTCCGTTCGTTGCAAATGCAGTGGCTCATGACCGAGCAGTGAGGCGAGTTTCGTGGAGACATGCGAGAACACGCCCTCGTGATCTGTTTCCCACAGGACGTCGGCGGCGTGCTCCTCAAAATCTCTGAGCAGCAACCCGATCACATTGCTTTGATGCTCCGTTTCGCGCTCCGACAGCAAACGTGCGATAGAATTTCGTGCAGCCGAGATAGCGGATGCGACCATTGTCACGGCGTAAATCACAACTAGCGCAACGGCGTATGGTGTAAGCGCTTCACGGCTGATCAACAGCGATATGCAAGATCCTATGCCGAGCACTGATACGTAGACCACGCTCGCCAACGGAATTGGTGCGAGCGCGATGGCACCTCCGCCGAGCATGCCCGTTGTGATCATTGCGATGATTAGGCGCTGCGCAGGCGTCCCAGACGGGAACCAGAGCAAGGGCAGCATCGCCCAGATTACTGCCAGGATCGCCGCGTGAACGACAGCTTTCCGGATACCGCGCGGCGACGTGGTGTTGCGCGTTGCGCTGCGTTGCTGCCACCAACCGAAGAGCCCAAACGCGACAACGAAGAGCAGCGCGGCCGCCCACGCGTACAACGCCACCCCTGACGCGACAGGGGCGAGCACCGCAAACGCCACCACGCCGTTGAGCAAATTGGCGCTGAGCGTAAAGGGTGCGAGCCGCACGATGGCGCGGAGTTGGCGCGCGCGCACCGTGGCTGATGCCGCATCTCCAGCGGAAAACACCTGAAAGTCCGCAGTCCAGGCGGACCTCAGCTCGCTGAATACGCTGGTGCGGTTGGACCGAATTGGCAGACGTTACTCCTGAAAACCGGCGAAGCGAAGACGCGTCCTGTACATGCGCAATCGGGGCGGTACCACGGCATCGCGGCGCTCCGCGACGGCGCCTCATCACCGTCAATCGGTCCCGCTCAAGCTACCTCAAGAATGACTGGCGTCCACTGTGAAGCAGTCTGGAGCACATCACAATCGGCAGTGCGACAAACAACGTTGAACGCCATGTGCAAATATGACGGCTTCGGCACGTCGCGTTACGCACGTCGCGTTACGCTCATAGCGTTCCGAACCACCCCTTAATGTTTGCGGCGTGTAATTGCCCTTCCAGATGCGTCCAAAGGGCGGGGCACCCAGTCTGAATCGGCGGGCCGACACGCTCTAACACCCGCGCATGGGTGATGCCGTGTTCGCGCCAGCTCTGTCCCTCATTTGCCAAATTGAGGATCACCGGCATCGCACGATCTGCCGCGTGCGCAAAGCGTGCTTCCGCCGTCTCGTTCGCTTCGAACTCGAGCCACAGCGACATCAATTCCTCTGACTGCGTCGCCGGAAGCAATCCAAAGATACGCGTGACGGCGCGCAACTCACCGGCCTTACGTTCTGCCAATCCCGAATCGTTATAGACGATCGTATCGCCCGTTTCAATCTCGCCGATATCATGAACAAGCAGCATCCGGATCACGTGATTGAGGTCGACCGGTTGTGCAGCGTACGACACCAGCGACAGCGCCAGGTACAGCGCGA
>JANNWU010000105.1:0-1674 GCA_031408755.1 Gemmatimonadaceae bacterium
TGGCGGATCTTGAGCATCGGATCGCAACGCTGCCCTTTCGTGGCGTGAAAGGTACGACAGGTACGCAAGCGAGTTTTCTGACACTGTTCGATGGTGATCACGCCAAGGTGCGTGAGTTGGACTTGATGGTTACGCGGACGATGGGCTTTCCGCGTCCACTTCCGGTGACCGGACAGACGTACAGCCGGAAGCTTGACGCGCAAGTGCTCGGAGTGGTGAGCGGAATTGCGTCGAGTGCATCGAAGTTCAGCGGTGATATCCGGATGCTGCAAGCATTTGGAGAAATTGAGGAACCGTTCGAGAAGGAACAGATCGGAAGTTCGGCGATGGCCTATAAGCGCAATCCAATGCGCGCCGAGCGGATTGCGTCGCTCGCACGATTTGTATTGTCGTTGGAACCGAACGCGAATCAGACGCACGCTGTGCAGTATTTTGAACGGACGCTCGACGATTCGGCAAATCGCAGACTCGTGATTCCTGAAGCGTTTTTGGCGTGCGATGCGATCCTTATTCTGGTTGTCAATATCTCGAAAGGATTGGAAGTCCACCCGGAGAGAATTCGACGACGTGTGAATGATGAATTGCCGTTCATGGCGACGGAGGAGTTGATTTTGAATGCGGTGCGTGCCGGAGGTGATAGACAAGCCATCCATGAGGTGATTCGCCGTCACGCTATCGAAGCTGCGCGATCGGTGAAAGACAATGGATCGCGAAATGATTTACTCGAACGTTTGACGGCAGACCCGGCATACCCGGTCAATCTTGACACGCTACGCAACGTGATGGCACCATCTCGATTTGTCGGACGCAGTGCCGAACAAGTCGACGAATTCCTGAGTGAAGAATTGGAGCCAGCGCTGGCTGGCTTGGCGACGGACGAAACAGCAGCGGGAGCGGTTCGTGTTTGAAGCCAGACAAACTCCGCTGAGCGTTCCGACCACACGCCTGCCCCTGTTTCATGCAGCCCGCGGAAAGGTGCGCGATGTGTACGAAGTGGACGATGCACGGTTGCTGTTGGTTGCAACCGATCGCGTGAGTGCATTCGACGTCGTGATGCGGCAGGCAGTGCCGTATAAAGGGATTGTGTTGACGCAGATGACTGCGTGGTGGTTGCGCCAGCTTGAGAGTGAGGTTCCGCACCACATGATTACGGCTGACGCACATGAAATCGTGCGCGAGGTGCCGGAGCTTGCGCCGCACCTGCCGACACTGGCTGGTAGGTCGATGCTCGTGAGACGCGCACAGATTTTCCAGATCGAGTGCGTGATTCGAGGATACTTAAGTGGCTCAGCGTGGAAAGAGTATTCCGCGCACGGCACACTTGCTGGTGAACAGCTCGCTGTTGGGCTGCGAGAGAGCGAACAATTCTCACCGCCTGTTTTCTCGCCGGCAACGAAAGCGGCAACGGGGCACGACGAGAATATTTCTGTGACGCAGATGCGGCGCGTGATTGGCGATGTGCACGCGAGAGAGCTGGAATCGCTGACGCGATTGGTGTACGAGCGCGGCAGCAAGTTGGCCGCGGCGCGCGGAATTATTATCGCAGACACGAAGTTCGAGTTTGGCCAGTTCAACGATCGTGTCATTCTGTGCGATGAAGTGTTGACGCCTGATTCTTCGCGTTTTTGGCCTGCTGCTGGCTACGCGCCCGGTGGACCACAACCGAGCTTTGAC
>JANNWU010000106.1:0-3436 GCA_031408755.1 Gemmatimonadaceae bacterium
ACGTACCAAATGTTGCCGATTCGCTTCTCTTTTTCGAGCGTGCGTTCGGTCTGTCGCGACGTTTTCTACACGAGTCGGGCGACTACGGCGAACTTGAAACCGGTGCGACGACGCTCGCATTCGCATCGAACGAATTGGGCGCCATGAACCTCCCGAACGGTTTCGTGTCAGCGTCAGCATCGGCAAAGCCACTCGGCGTGGAGATTGCACTCGTGACGCCGGATGTGGCGGCAGCACATGCAAACGCGATGGCAGCAGGTGCAACGGAGCTCAACGCTCCGGATACGAAATCGTGGGGGCAGGTGGTGTCGTATGTTCGCTGCCCAGATGGAACGTTGGTGGAATTGTGTACGCCGGTGCAACAATGACCTTGTCTTCGTGGGTGTCGAGTGCTCGGCACGGAGTCCAGTTGCAAGTGCGACTCGTGATGCGCGTACTCTTTGGCCTCGCCGTGCTACTCTCGGTGGCGTTCGTGCTACACGCCGGAATGACAGGAATCTCGGTTCCGTACCCCGATCCAACGGTGGAGCAGGCGGCGTATGAGCGAAGCCAAGCAAGTGTGAGCACAAGATTGTTCAGTGCCGCAGGAACTGCATGGCTCGCGTTTGTGATTGCAGCTCTTTCTAACGTGATCATGCGCCGTCGCTAGTCGAGGAGTGATTCGCGCGAGCAGCGATGCGCCGTGGTCAAAATGACCATGCTGATGTACGTCGTGAATCATGTTCGGCGCGCGCAAATACTGATACGCGCGTTGTAGCGCGTGACACACCAAGTGCGCAATCGCAAGCCGCGTGAGTCCCAGTGAAATTTCGGCCAGCATGAGGCCAACTTGTGCCAACGTCGCATGCGCCAATGCGCCTTTCGCATCAGTGTGCACGCGCGCGACGGCCGCCGCATACAGCTCTGGTGCGCAGAGCTTAAGTCCCACATGAATCAACGCTACAGCCAACGCTGCCAGTGCAATCCGGTTCAGTAACGCACCTGCGAACAGCACTGCGCCAAGCAACAAGGTGCCGTGTGTCAGCGCTGAGAGCCGCTCGCGTGCGCCTACAGACACGTTTGCGCCGCGACGCACAATCACCGCAGTTACCGGTAGTCCACCGAAAAAAACCAGACACCGTATTGGCTACGCCCTGCGCAAACAGCCCGCGATCTGGTGGACTGTGAAGCTTGAGCGGATCAAGTCGATCGATCGCTTGAAGCGACAACAGTGTTTCAATGCTTGCCACGACCGCAATTGTCGCAGCGGCCACCCACGTCGCCGACTTCGCAAATGCAGCAACATTAGGATGCGGCAGCACCGCAAACAGTCTACCCGGCGTGCCCAGCGGAATTGCGTCACAATTCCGCCTGGAATACCAGCAATCAGTCCCGAGATTGGCGGAACGCCGCACGCGATCGCAATGCCAAGACAGAGGGGAACGGCCACCAGGAAAACGACGATGCCGGCGACGATATCCTGCCGGGGGTGCGAAAACATTCCGTGATGCTGAGCAGCCACTGCGGAAATGGGCTTAAGGTGCAGGTGGCGACGAAAACACAGACGCGTAGAGCAAATTTAGCGTCTGTGATGCCTGTTTCGCAGCAATTCCATCAATACGCGCAACGTAGCCACTCCGTTTGCGCGCAGAGTGTCTCGCGAGGCTAGCGAGTGGCGAGTCTGACGGTCACAAAGACCGCCCGTGGAGGAAGTATGAAATAGTTCGGAACCCCACCTACCGCATAGCCGCTCCCAAATCGCTGCGAATTGCCAAGATTTGTTCCACGAATTGAGACTTCGTTGTTCCCAAGCGGCACACGAACAATTGCATCAAGCTGCGTGAACGACGGTAGCGTAAGGGCGTTATCGCCATCGTTGCGCAGATAACTGAGACCTTGGTAGCGCGCTTCGATGCCTGCATCGAAAAACCGATGTGCGCGCCAATCCACACGCTGTGTCGCGGTCACACTCGGCGACAGTAGCGGTGGAACATTCTCGCGTATCACAGCGGGCGTCACCGTCGCATCGGTGTACTTCCGAATTCGATTGCGACTCAGCGCGCCAAGTGTACTGAGTGTCACTGCGCTATGCGGCGTCCATCGCGCGTCAAACTCTACTCCTTGTCGTACGCTTCCGTCCACGTTGCTGCGGAGCTCTGCGCCCAGCGCCGAAAGCGCACCGATGCGAATGATCTCGTTGCGGAAGTCCATGCGAAATGCGTTCACTTCAAGGCTCGCAGTTGCGCCGCGCACCCGAATGCCGAGCTCAGAATTCGTGACGCGCTCTGGCTGCACTCGACTGAGGCCACCCAGATCGCTGAGCGTCGCGCGCGAGATGTCGTCATTGCCGCCGAACATGTCACTGCGCGCAGGTTCGCGCGTGGTGCGACCGACAGAGGCAAACAATTCAGTGCCTTGCCGCGCCGCAAACGTGATGCCCAGTTTCGGGTTCAAAAATGTCCAAGCGACTGACGGCTCGGTGCCACCAAATCCAGCGGCGTCGTCTGGCGCATAGCGAAAGCGTGCGCGTCGTACCTGGAGATCACTAAAGTATGTTACTCTCCCGCTCACAAACGCCACTTTCGTGAACGCGCTCACGTCCTGCTTGTTGCCGGTGTTGAAGTACAGCAGCGGCGAACGGGTTGGTTTCACAAATGCGAAATGGTCGCGAGCGTACGTGTTTGCATTTACACCGATGTTGAGGCGCAGATTGCCGCGATCAACGTTGACGGCGCTGGTGACACCGTACCAGCGAAAGTCGAGATTGTAGTTACCGATTGTCACCGAGTCGAACCGCACGTCGTAGTTGCCGCGTGCGGCGATGCGATACAGCGTGGTTGCGTACTGCACGCTGGGTGCGAATTGCCTCGTGTGCGCCAACGACAGCAGCGTCTGAGTGAACCGATCCTGCTCTTCCGGTGTGAGCGGGTTGCTGCGCCTGTTTTGCCGCAGTTCGCCGATTGGTACTGCGAGATACGACAGCGTGTCGCGAAGTTGCCCACTCAACAGCGTGGCTTTCACCGCATCTCGCGTGCCCAGCCAGCCAATTTGTGCAAGACCAGACAGTCCTTGCACACCGGCATTCTCGCGAAAACTGTTAGAGCGTAGTGCTGACAGTCTGACCTGTGCCGCAATGTTGTGCGACGTCACGCCAGTGGCTCCTTCGAGCATGACGCGACGTGCGCCATACGATCCAGCCTGTATTTCTGCAGCGGCAGTTCGAGTGCGGCCAAACACTGGCTTCGTCTCAAAGTTGATCGAGCCAGCGAACGATGCGGTTCCCGCACCGCTTGTACCGACGCCGCGTTGGACTTGCACCGACTGCACGCTTGATGCAAGATCGGCGAAATTCGCAAAGTAGAAGACCTGATCTTCTGGATCGTTGAGCGGAATACCATCAATCGACAAATTGATGCGCGACTGATCCATGCCGCGCAGCCGCAGATAGCTGTAGCCC
>JANNWU010000107.1:0-15927 GCA_031408755.1 Gemmatimonadaceae bacterium
AGCATCCTCGCCGCCGCGCGCAGAGGTGAAGTCCACATCTGGGACCTGCCCGGCCTCCGCGCTGAACTCGCAAAGCTGGTGCGCGCGCTGCTAAACATGATGCTCGATACGCACACCACAGAGCATGGCTACGAAGAGACGTGGGTGCCGTTGGTGGTCAATCGCGCGTCGATGACGGGTACCGGGCAGCTCCCGAAATTCGAAGACGACATGTACGCGATTCAGGGTGAAGATGCATTTCTCATTCCGACCGCGGAGGTGCCGATCACGAATTTGTATCGCGATGAGATTCTTGACGGCGCGCAATTACCCATGGCGCTCACCGCATTTAGCGCGTGCTTCCGCAAGGAAGCCGGCGCCGCGGGTAAAGACACGCGAGGATTACTGCGCGTGCACGAGTTCGACAAAGTTGAACTGGTGCGATACTCGTTGCCTGAATCGTCGGATGCCGAGTTGGAGTTGCTCACCGGTCATGCCGAAAAGATTCTGCAAAAACTTGGTTTGCCGTATCGCGTGTTGTTACTGGCAGCCGGTGACACTGGTTTTGCGAGTAGCATGACATACGATCTTGAGGTGTACGCGCCCGGTGTAGGGAAGTGGCTCGAAGTTTCTAGCTGTTCGAATTTCGGTGACTTTCAGGCACGTCGTATGAACATTCGGTATCGGCCCGCGGCCGGTGAAAAGCCACGCTTTGTGCACACGCTGAACGGGTCGGGCTTGGCGTTGCCGCGCATCATTGCGGCGTTGCTTGAGCATGGGCAGCAAGCCGACGGCAGCGTCGCGATCCCGGCGGCATTGCAGCCGTATCTGGGCACAGACCGGCTGGGCTGATGCGCTTCCGGCGCATCGCGCCTGTGGTTTTTCTCGCTATTGGCGTTGTTGCGCTGCTGGTGTGGTGGCTGGTGTACACGCAACGCGTTGTCACCGACTTACGGCGCGAAGCGGCGCGGTCCAGTCAGATGTACGCACGTGTCTATCAGGCGCTCAGCCAAGAGGACGACGACGGCACAGCGGCGCTGCTGGACCTGTCGCGATTCATCCGGCAAGCGGGAGTGCCCATCATCGTGACCGACGCGACGGGTGCGCCGACGGCAATGGCGAATCTGCCGTTTGAAGCGCCAATGGAATCCGCGCGCGTGCGCGAGTATGTGAATGTCTTAGACCAAGCGAATGTGCCGATCACCCAACCCGGTGTTGGTAATGTGCATTACGGCGACACACCATTGGTGGAAGGGTTGCGCGTTGTCCCAATTCTCACGGTTGTCACACTTGGCCTGTTTCTGCTGGCCGGTGTTTACGCGCTGATCACTCGCGGACGTGCGGAACGTGAGCGCGTGTGGGCGGGGATGGCGCGCGAAGCCGCGCATCAACTTGGTACGCCGCTGACGGCACTCGCGGGCTGGGTTGAGTTGCTGGCCGAGCGCGATGCAGATCCGACAACGCATACGGCCGTTGGTCACATGCGCGGCGATCTTGAACGGTTAGAGCGCGTTGCGCATCGCTTTGAACGCATCGGTCGACCTGCACAACGCGACGCGGTAGATGTGCGTGAAATTGTGGAGCGCGTGGCGAACTATTTTCGCGCACGCGTGCCAACGTTGGCACACACCATCGCGATCACCAGCACGCTACCTGAAGAACCGTTGAGTGTTGAGGGTGACGCGGTGCTGCTGGAGTGGGCCCTCGAGTCGCTGGTTCGAAATGGCATTGACGCGCTGGCGGGCCGCGGCGGCAAGGTGGACCTGCGTGTTGAACCGCTGCCAGAGGGCGGAGCGCGCGTTATCGTTGCCGACGATGGTCCGGGCGTCCCGCGAGAGCTGCGCAACGAGATTTTCAAAGCCGGATTCACAACGAAACCTCGGGGATGGGGAATCGGCTTAGCACTCGCACGGCGCATCATCACCGACAATCACGGCGGCCGCATCACGCTGTTGCCAACCGACCGCGGTGCGGCATTCGAGATTATGTTGGAGCGATGACGGATATTGATGTTTCTCCGCTCGCCGGGCTGAACCGCGCGCAATACGACGCAGTGATGCACACGCACGGTCCGCTGCTGGTTCTGGCGGGTGCGGGCTCTGGAAAGACGCGCGTACTCACAACTCGGATCGCGCGGTTGATCGAAGCCGATCGTGTTCCACCGCACCGCATTCTCGCGGTCACGTTTACGAACAAAGCCGCCGGCGAAATGCGTGACCGCATTGGACGGCTGATCGGTGGGACAACCCAAGGAATGTGGGTTGGAACGTTTCACGCAATTGGCGCGCGTCTGTTGCGTCGCGACGCCGAACGCGTTGGCCGCACCGCGCAATTTACGATCTATGATGAAGATGATGCACTTGCCGTCGTGAAGCGGATCATGGAAGGGCAGCGCATTTCGACAAAGGAGTGGGCGCCCAAAGTCGTGTTGAGCCAGATCTCGGATGCGAAAAACGCACTCGTGACGCACGCGGAATACGCGCGACTGGCCAAGGATCCGCTCATGCAGGTTGTGGCCAAGATCTATCCGCTGTACGACAGCACGATGCGTGCACAGAACGCTGCCGGGTTCGACGATCTGCTCACGCTTCCAGTGCAATTGTTACAAGAAAATCCGTCGATCCTTGCCAGCTACCGCGAGCGGTTTTCGTTTATTCTCGTCGATGAGTATCAGGATACCAACAAGGCGCAATATCAACTGGTTTCACTGCTCGCCGGCAGTGCCGGCAATGTGATGGTGGTTGGTGATGATGACCAATCGATCTACGGCTGGCGCGGCGCAGATATTCGCAACATTCTGGATTTCGAACGCGAGTTCCCAACCGCGACTGTTGTGCGGCTTGAGGAAAACTACCGTTCGACGCCGGAAATTCTTGCGCTCGCGAACGCCGCGATTGCGGTGAATCGTGAGCGTCGTGGCAAAACGTTGCGCGCCACACGAGCAGCTGGCGTACTGCCGAGGCGCGTGAAGTGTCTCGACGAACGCGACGAAGCAGAGTTCATCGCCGATGACATCGCGGATCGTCGCGGACGCGGAACCGTCACACTGCGCGAGATTGCGATTTTGTATCGCACCAACGCGCAAAGTCGAGCCTTCGAAGATGCGATGCGAAAGCGTGGATGGCCGTATCGACTCATCGGTGCTGTGCGATTTTATGACCGCCGTGAAATTCGCGACTTGATGTCCTACCTAAAACTGGTTGCAAATCCCGCTGACGACGAGGCCTTTCGTCGCGCAATCAGCGTGCCGCGTCGAGGGCTTGGCGATGCAACAATCGAATTGCTCGCCGCTGCTGCTGCTGGCGCGCGCATATCGCTACTCCAAGCAGCTGGAACTGCGTCACTGATTGCCGATTTGCGCCCCGCTGCTCGTACCGCGTTGGTAGACTTCGCTGCGATGCTCGGTGCACTTCGCGAACTTGCTACCGAATCCGCAGTCAACCAGCTCCTCGAGGCGTTAATCGCGCGCATTAGCTACATCGAACTATTGCGCGCCGAAGGACCTGAGGGTTTGGATCGAATCGAGAATGTGCGTGAGTTGGTAAGTAGCGGCGCTGAGCTCTTGGCCGACGAAGATGGCGAAGTGGGCCTCTCGCCACTCGATCGATTCTTACAAAAGGCGATGTTGGTTGCCGGTGCCGATGCACTTGATCCAACGGCGGATGCAGTGACGATGATGACATTGCACAACGCGAAAGGGCTCGAGTATCCGGTGGTGTACTTGACGGGGCTGGAAGATGGCTTGTTCCCGCTCGCACGCGCGTACGAAGATCCAGCGATGTTGGAAGAGGAGCGACGGCTGTTCTACGTTGGAATCACGCGTGCTGAGTCGGTGTTGCTGCTCTCGCATGCCGAAATGCGTCGACGGAACGGCGAGACCATGATGTCGCGCCCGTCGAGTTTTCTTGAAACGCTTCCTCCCGATCTGATCACTATTGAGAGCACTCCGCGAGCGCGCAGTCAAGGCCGCAGCGCGTACGGCGGCTTCAGTGGTGGTCAAGACGATGGTGCAGCGTGGGGCAGGAGCGGTGCAACACAGCAAGGACGCTGGACGCCGCGTGAACAGCGTGTCGAGCAAATCAGCGAGGCGGGCTTTAGTGGCGTGTCGGCGCGATACTCTGCCCGACCTTCGACATTCGATGATGCGTCTGCCGAGGCGATTCAAGTGCTGCCGGGTGCGCGCGTACGGCACCGAAAGTTTGGCGCTGGTACCGTCGCTGAGATCACCGGCGCTGGTCGTGACATGAAAGTGCGAATTGATTTTGACGACGAAGAGATTGGTCGGAAGACACTGGTGGTTGCACAAGCGAATCTCGAACCGGAGCACGAGTAAATGGCTGTCTCTGAAGCAGACGTTCTCCACGTGGCGGCCTTGGCGCGGCTCGCGCTGCCCGCTGCTGGCGTCTCGGCCTTGGTGGGCGAGTTGAATGGAATACTTGCTCACATCGCCGTGCTCGAGACGGTTGATGTGGCGTCTGTTGCCGACGATGATCGTGCTGCGATGCCACGACGCGTTGACATCGTTGCGCCCATCACTCTTGTGCGCCCGCTTTCCGATTTTGCGCCGGCGCCGCGCGATGGATTTTTGCTCGTTCCGCGACTTAGCACACACAGTCAGCTCGGCGCATCGGAGGGCGACGAATGAGCGTAGAACTTGTGCGCAACATGTCGGCGTCAGAGTCTGCCGCAGCAATTGCCCGTGGTGTGACCCTTGGCACGGCCGTCGTAGAAGCGGCACGTGTAACTGCGACGGCAAACGTGACACTGAATGCATTTGTCACGCTTGCCGATGCGGGCGCGCTCGCCGCGGTCGCGTCCAGCGCGCCAGACGGGCCGCTTCACGGCGTTCCTATCGCCGTGAAGGACAACATTGCCACCACGACGATGTCCACCAGTTGTGGCTCAAAGATTCTGCAAGGATGGGTGAGTCCGTACGAAGCCACTGCTGTGACAAAACTGCGTGCGGCGGGTGCGGTGATCATTGGCAAGACGAACATGGATGAATTCGCGATGGGTTCGTCGACTGAAAATTCAGCATTCGGTCCGACGCTCAACCCGCGCGACCCCACTCGCGTACCGGGTGGGTCGAGCGGCGGTTCCGCTGCCGCTGTCGCCGCCGGTATCTGCCGCATTGCGTTCGGATCGGAGACTGGTGGCTCGGTGCGTCAGCCGGCAGCGTTCTGCGGCATTGTCGGCGTCAAGCCCACGTACGGCCGCGTGAGCCGTTTCGGTCTCGTTGCGTTCGCGTCGTCGCTCGATCACATCGGCGTGTTCGGCCGTTCGGTTGACGACGCGGCACTTGGATTGCACGTGATTGCCGGCCACGATGAGCGAGATGCCACGACCGTTCAAATAGCTGTCGACGCGTATCGCGACGAAGCTGATCGGCCGCTGCACGGGTTAGTTGTGGGTATTCCGACGGAGTATTTTCCCGCGTCGCTCGATCCGCAGATCCGCGCCAAATGCGACCGTGCCATCGCAATTCTGCGTGAGCTTGGCGCAGAAATTCGCACAGTATCGCTGCCGCATACTGATCTCGCGATACCTGTCTACTACATCCTCGCACCTGCAGAAGCGTCGTCAAACCTCGCGCGCTTTGATGGAGTGCGCTACGGTCCGCGTGCGCAGTCAGACGAGTTGCGCGGGATGTACGAACGAACTCGTACCGAAGGTTTTGGTCCTGAAGTAACGCGTCGAATCATCCTTGGAACGTACGTGCTGTCTCAAGGACACTACGATGCGTACTACCTGAAGGCGATGATGGTTCGCGAGAAAATTGCCGAGGATTTCGCGACCGTCTTCGCGTCGGGTGTGCATGTACTGTTCACACCCACCACACCATCGCCTGCGTTTGCATTTGGCGCGAAAACAAATCCGTTAGACATGTACTTGAGCGACATATTCACCGCCACCGCAAACCTTGCTGGCGTGCCCGCGATGTCGCAGCCAATTGGATTGGTTGACGGCATGCCGATCGGTGGCCAATTTCTCGCGGCGCATTTCCGTGAGTTAGACATGTTCCGTGCGGCGTACGCATTAGAGCGAGCGCTTGGTTCGGAGGCACTGTCATGAGTTCCGCTTCGGTCGCTGACGTGACTGCCGGCTTTGAAATGGTTGTTGGTTTGGAAGTGCATGTGCAGCTGAAGACTGTCAGTAAAGCGTTCTGCGGCTGTTCAACTGATTTTGGCGCGCCGCCCAATCAGAACACCTGCCCCGTGTGCCTCGCGTTACCCGGTGCGCTGCCGGTGCTGAACGCGCAAGCGGTGCAGTTTGCACTTCGCATTGCGCTTGGGCTAGGCTGCTCGGTGCGCGAACGCTCGATTTTTGCACGCAAGAATTATTTTTATCCAGATCTACCAAAAGGATATCAGATCTCCCAGCACGACAAGCCGATTGCCGAGCACGGACACCTCGATATCGGTTTGATGGTGAACGGAGTTCCGCGCGTCATTGGTATTACACGTGCGCACATGGAAGAAGATGCAGGAAAGTCCATCCATGATCGCTACGAAAACGCAACGGCCGTCGACCTGAATCGTAGCGGCGTACCGCTTGTTGAAATTGTAAGTGAGCCTGATATGCGTTCCGCTGAAGAAGCTGGCGCATATCTTCGCACATTAAAACAGATCTTGTTGTACCTCGACGTCAGCGATTGCAACATGGAAGAGGGTAGTCTGCGCGTCGATGCGAACGTAAGTGCGCGTCCGTTCGGCCAAACGACGCTAGGCACGAAGTGCGAAGTGAAAAACATGAATTCTTTTTCTGGCGTTGAGCGCGCACTTGCAAGCGAGTTTCGTCGCCAGTGCGGCGTACTCTCCGCTGGCGGTACGGTGCAACAGCAAACGCTACTCTGGGATGGCGCGAAGGCCGAGACGCGGCCCGCGCGAAGCAAAGAAGGATCCAGCGACTATCGCTATTTCCCGGAGCCTGATCTACCGCCGCTCGTGGTCACAGCGACGGAACTGGAGGCTGCGCGCAACTCACTTCCAGAAATGCCGGCAGCGCGACGTGCGCGCTACGCTGCGATGTCGTTGTCGGAGTACGATGTGCAGGAACTGACGGCCGACGTTGACGCTGGTCCGTACTTTGAGTCAGTGGTCGCGCTTCACGGTGACGCGAAGGCGGCCGCGAACTGGGTGAATGGTGAAGTTCGCGCAACACTGAATGATCGAGGCGTTACATGGCAGCACGCGCCTCTTGCGCCGCAGCGGCTGTCATCGCTATTAGATCTTGTGCGCGACGGTCTTGTGAGCAGCAGCGCCGCGAAAAAGGTCTATGCAGATTTGCTGACGTCGTCAGATTCTCCGCGCGATATTGCCGAACGCAGTGGCCTGATTCAAGTTCGCGATGACAACGCGCTCGCTGGCTGGGTGGATGAGGTGCTCGCCGAACATCCGCACGAAGCAGCTCGATTTGCTGCCGGTGAAAAGAAACTGGTGGGGCTTCTCGTCGGCCTCGTGATGAAGAAATCGCAAGGCCGTGCTGACCCAAAACTCGTGAATCAAATGCTCTCGTCACGCGTAGGCGGATAGAGCGGTAGCACGGACAACGCGGCATGTCGTAGCTGTGTCACGGGGAGGCCGAAGTTTTTTTCGGCCTCTTCGCGTACCATGGGATCGCCACCGCGACGCAAAGCCGTGCGCCGGAGTTTCTTCGCGAGGCGCAAAGCGTCATCACCGCTCGGGTCAAACTGAAAAGGTTCCGAGCGGTCCAACTTCTCGAGCAGGTCGATCACGTAGTCGAAAGATCGATTGAGGTGCACCTCGACTTCCGGTCTCGACAAACCCCAGCGACTGTTTTCTGCCATGATTCGATAGATCCGCTGCCAACTCTCGCTGTCCGTGACATGTACCATACCGCGAAACAGTCGACGGTTGGTGCTCGTGCTGAATATTGTCGGGCTGAGAATATCGTCCAGATGCGCATCGGCACGAGAATGGTCAAGCAGAATGACATCACGTGCACGTCGAGCGGCGGCATCGCCAAGATGCGTCTCGAATCGGCTCTCCCAATAGCTATGCCCAAGCGCCGACGTACTGCTCGTTACCGTTAATTGCCGAGGCACAAAAAAATTGTGTGCAACAACATCGGCTGCGAGATGTGAGAGGTAACCCAGAGCGAACGCGCGCAATGCATCGTCACGTGCGCGATCGTAAATCTCGAAACCCACCGCCCACGAGTGGCAGTGACGTCCTGTTGGCGCATACTTCTTCGCCATTGATGTGTCAGCTGCAATGCTTCCGTACAGAAAATCCTGCGGGAATGTTCGCAGCAGTGCAGCGGTTCCAGCGGGAAGAAGCGCGAGCGATCGAAGCACTGCCTCGCCAATGTGTATGTGCGTTCCGGGTGTCCACGCCCATAGATCAGAAGGGCTGAGCGCAATCCATAGCACCGTCAGTATCGCGATCGCACCGGCGTGCAGACCCTGCCGACGAATCACGTGTCGCGACGGTGACGGATTTTCGGTCCGCGACGAGTCGTCGCCGCGACATCATCGCCGTGCGTATCGTTCTCGGAGTGCTCGTCATCGTAGTCGTCATCATCAGCTTCGATGTCGTCAAATGCCGATTCGAGCGCCGCCAATCGTGCCCGCACATCACGATCATCAGACGGTCGGTCGTTGTACGATGTGTGTCGCGATCGCGTACGACTCGCTCGGTCGTTTCGATCACTCGTCCCGAGCGCGTCAGTTACAAAGCTGCTGACGCCTGTCCGCACGCCACGCATTAAACTCGAGGCCGAGGCGACGGTTGCTTCCGCCTCACCTTGCACGACGTCTATCAGCGCACCGAATTCGCGCAATCGCTTTTCACCGGCATCAAGTGTGTCGCGCACCGCGTCGTCAACTGCGCTGACCGTGCCAGACAATCGAGCCAGATCGCCACGAACAGTTTCGGCAATCCCGGAGAGCTGCGTTGCCGCACCATTGAGATTGCGCGCGAGCGGAATCAGTTCATCTGCCAGTCCCTGTACGCGCGATCCAAGACGATTCTCTGCGTTCTTCATCGCCCGCACCATGCCCAGCAGAGCGATCGCAATTCCGAGCAGGAGGAGCGTCACGACGATGCTCAGCACGCCCGTCGCGACGCTATACCACGGTGTTGGCATCGCAACCGGGCGGACCAAAAGCGTGTCGGCGGCGAGCGTCATAAAAGGGGAGGGAATCATGATGGAAAGTACCCCGCAGCGGCGGAACGGCGCACCCCCGCGCTTGACCTGATGCCCTGAGTCCGGCACCTTCACGCGCTTAACTGACTCTGATCGGGAGCGTGTGCATGGCCGCACTGCGGTATGTGGTGGAAGGTGGACGTCAGCTCGCCGGAACAATCCGGCCAGCCGGTAACAAGAACGCCGCGCTGCCAATTGTCGCGGCGGCATTGTTGACGGAAGACGAAGTCACGCTCGAGAATGTGCCGAGAATTCGGGATATCGAGACACTTGTTCTCTTGCTCCGCTCGGTCGGCGCTGAAGCTGAGTGGACGGCGTCAAACACGCTGCGAATTCACGCGAAAGACATTCACCCGGCCACACTCGATCCGATACTGTGCGAGAAGATCCGCGCATCAATTTTGCTCGCCGGTCCGTTGCTTGCGCGCTGCGGCCATGTGAAGCTGCCGCCGCCGGGTGGTGACGTGATCGGTCGTCGACGTCTGGATACGCATTTCTTCGCGTTTGAGCAGCTCGGCGCAACGTTCGAGGCGGGTGAAGTGTTCACGCTCTCCGCGAAAGAACTGCGTGGGCGAGACATCTTTCTTGATGAGCCAAGTGTGACCGGCACGGAGAACGCGATGTGTGCCGCATCGCTGGCAAAGGGAACAACGATTTTTCGCAACGCCGCCAGTGAGCCGCATGTGCAGGATCTCGCACATTTCCTCGTTGGCATGGGTGCCAAGATCGAAGGAATCGGCACCAACACGCTCATCGTCCATGGCGTCGATCGTTTGCACGGATGCACCCATCGCATCGGCCCGGATCATATCGAAGTCGGAAGTTTTATTGGTCTCGCGGCCGTCACCCGTTCGGAGTTGCGCATCGCCGACGCAGGTGTGGAGCATCTTCGCTCAATCTTGATGGGCTTCGAACGCCTCGGTATCTCGTGCAAGATTGACGGCAAAGATTTGGTCGTGCCGGCGGAGCAGTCGCGGAAAATTCGTGATGACCTCGGCGGGCACGTCGCGAAGCTTGAGGATCAGCCGTGGCCAGCATTTCCCGCCGATGTGATGTCCATCGCCATTGTCACCGCCACGCAATGCGAAGGTTTGATCCTGATGCACGAAAAGATGTTCGAGTCGCGAATGTTTTTTGTCGACAAACTGATCTCGATGGGTGCGCGTATCGTTCTCTGCGATCCGCACCGCGCGCTGGTATCGGGTCCGTCGCAGCTTCGCGCTGGTAATGTGGAAAGCCCAGATATTCGCGCAGGAATGGCGATGCTTCTCGCGGCGCTCTGCGCGACCGGAACAAGTACGATCATGAACGTGGGCCAGATTGAACGCGGTTATGAGCGAATCGACGAACGGCTGAATGCGCTCGGCGCGCGGATCACGCGCATCGAAGAGTGACGCTGCCAGCACATCTCAGTATCCCCGATTTCGACGAGTGGGGGTTGCGCGCGTTCACCACGTCGCGCGCGGCGGGAACGTTTGGTGCACACGCCACTGAACCCGCTGTTGACGTGTTTTCACGTTGGCACGGTCTCGTTGCAGCGGTCGAACAGGTGGGAGCGCAGCGCTTCGCCAGTGCGGTGCAGATTCACGACGCAGAGGTCGCCGAGCACCGAGAGGGGTGGAGCGGGTGGCTGCGCATGACTGGCGTCGATGGTCATTGTTGGTCGACCCGTGGTACTGGTGCTGCGGTAACGATCGCCGATTGTGTCCCCGTGTTTGTCGCGCACCCATCCGGCGCCGCCGCGCTCTTGCATTCTGGCTGGCGTGGTACCGCGCAGGGGATCACCGAACGGGCGATTCAATGGTTCGGCTCGGTAGGCTTCGGCGCTGCGTCGTTACGCCTGCATCTCGGCCCGTCGATCTGCGGTGGGTGCTATGAGGTGAGTCCAGACGTGTACTCGGCAATCACATCGGTTCACGTCGACCTGCCGACGCCGGTGGATCTCCGGAGTACGATTGCCAACCGAGCGCGCGCCCTCGGTGTTCGGGACATCGCGATCAGCGAGTGGTGCACCCGCTGCTCGAACGATCAACTTTTTTCGCATCGCGCCGGAGACGCCGGCCGCCAGCTTGGGGTGCTGATCTCGCCTGAGTGACGCAAGTCCATGCCGGACCGGTGCTTGAACGCACTCGTTCAGATGGTTATGATCACAATTGCAATTCGGTACTACACTGTGAAGTGTGGGGGCCTCCCCGCACTTTTTTGTTTCTGTAAGCTCGCGTGCGAGAGGTCAGGATCGTGGCAGCACCCATTGCGGCAGTCGTTCAGCAGGTGGTGGACGCCGCTGTGAGCGGAGCGGGTTTTGAGCTCTTTTCGCTCACAGGTGGTGGTACAAAAAACCGGCCGTTGTTAGAAGTTCGGATCGATAGGCCCGATGGTACAAAAGTGACGATCGACGATTGCGCCATTGTCTCTCGTGCCATCGAAGCGGTGTTGGATGGCAGTGCATTGGTTGCAGAAACGTACCGCTTAGAAGTGTCGTCGCCGGGCATGGATCGGCCGCTGCGTCACGCAGCAGATTGGCGGCGCTTTGCGGGACGCCGTGTTGCGGTCACAAGTGGATCGCTTGTTGGCAGCAGAGTTGAAGGGCTTTTGTTAGGGGTTGACGATGCGGCCGATGTTGAGACCGGCGTCGTGCAAGACGATCAAGGATTGGAACATCGGGTGGCACTCGCTGACGTGAAAAGCGCGCGGCTGGTTGTCACCTGGAATCGATAGAAGGACGAGGCGAACGCGATGGATATTCTGAACGCAATCAAGGAACTCACCAACGCCAAGCAGATGGATCGCGAGGAGTTGCGTGCGTTACTTCAAGACGGCATTCTCGCTGCACTCGGCCGAAAGTACGGGCCGACCGTTGACGCGGAAGTCGAAATCGACGAGACCAAGGGCGAAATTCGCATTGTGCGACTTCGCACCGTCTCGGCCGAAGTCGTCGATCCTGTGCGCGAAGTGACACTTGAGGAAGCGAGATTCCTTGACGAGAGCTTCGAAGTCGGCGACGTCATGGAGACGCCGATCGAGTTCTCTGAGTTTGGCCGCACTGCAGTGCAGGCGGCGAAACAGCGGATCCTGCAGCGTGTGCGCGAAGGTGAGCGGACCAAAATCAAGGATGAATTCTCCGGCCGTGTCGGCGATCTCTTTTCGGGCGAAGTGCAGCAGATCGAGCGCGGCAAGTTGGTGCTGATGCTCAATCGTCATCGCGAAGCGGAAGCAATTATTCCGTATCGTGAACAGAATCATCGCGAGCATTACCATCAGGGTGAAACCATTCGGGCCGTGCTCAAGAAAGTTGAGGACACGCCGAAGGGTCCGCGCTTGGTGTTCAGCCGATCCGATCCGCTGTTTGTTCAGGCGCTTTTCAAGTTGGAAGTTCCGGAGATTCAGCAAGCTGTGGTTGAGATCCGCGCCGCAGCGCGCGAAGTCGGAAGCCGTACGAAGATTGCTGTGTTCTCACGTGATGATGCGATTGATCCCGTTGGCGCCTGCGTCGGACTTAAGGGCGCCCGCGTGCAAGCTGTTGTGAACGAGCTTGGCGGTGAGCGGATCGATATCGTGCCGTGGTCGGCCGATCCTGAGCGCTTTGCGAAACTGGCCTTGGCGCCTGCGAAGGTGGCTCGCGTTTTAAGCGATCCCGCGACGAAGACCATTCAGGCAATCGTGGACGAAGATCAGTTGTCCCTCGCTATCGGCCGCAACGGTCAGAACGTGCGGCTTGCGTCTGAACTCACCGGCTGGAAGATCGATCTGTACTCAAGTCGCGAGTGGGTCGAGAAGACAGAGGGTGGCCCGGGCTTCGCGCCACTGCCACAGGAACCAGTTGCTGACGTTCCACTCTCAGCCCTCGAAGGGTTGTCAATGGCGACTGTCGCGGTACTGGAAGCGGGCGGATATCGCACACTCAACGATATTATTGATCTTGAGCGTGCCGACTTCCTTAAGCTGCCTGGCATCGCTCCAGAGGAGGCTGATCGCATCATGGGCATCCTTGATGAGTTGACCACCGACGACGGGAATGACGATGGCGCCGCTGCTCCGAGGGGCGACGCCTGAACGAACAGGAATCACGACGAAAGCTCGCGGCGCTAATTGGCTTGGGATTTCGTGGTCGGCTGCTCGTCGTAGGTGTCGAGCAGGTGCGAGCTGAGGCGAAGAAAGGCACACTGAGTCTGGCGATCGTCGCGCATGACACGTCGCGACACAGCCGCGACAAAGTGCTCCCGTTGCTAAAAGCGAAGAATGTGGATGTGATTGAAGTGTTGTCGGCGGACGAGTTGGGCGCAGCGGTTGGGCGTGAGCGAACTGCGGCAGTGGGAATCACTGATGCAGGGTTGGCGCGAGGGGTACGAGCCATCGGGCTCGCGATCACGCGCTCGGAGTGACTTTCGGAGGCTGGGTTTGAGCAAGTTGCGCGTCGTGGATATGGCCGGTGAGTTCGAGATCAGCGTGGATGATTTGATTCCGATGCTGCGCTCGATGGATGTGCCGGTGCTGAGCCCGCAGAGCGGGTTGACCGATGATCAGGTGTCACGGATCCGAGCACGATGGGAGCGCGAGAAGCGTGCCCGTTTGGCGAAGGCCGCTGCACCTGCTCCTGCGGCTGCGCGTCGCCGAAAAGGTGCCGCTCCCGTCGCCGACCCAGCACCGCCGGTTGAGCCCACGCCTGCTGCTGGCGACGCGTCAGTAGATGGGGACGCAGCCGCTCCGACAGTCCGCCGCCGCAAGGCCGCAGATGTCGCTGCGCAGCACGCGATTCACGATGCAGCTGTGGCGGCGCAAGCGGAGGTCATCGCAGAAGCCGAGGCTCGCTATAACGCCGCGCTCGCCGCGGCAGCCCCTCCAGTTGTCGAAGTCGCGCCGATCGTACAGGTGCAAACAGCGCCTGCCGTTGTTGCTTCCTCCGCCAGCGACGAGGGTGACGCCCCGGCGCCAACTGCCGCAGCGTCCGAAGTACCGCCGGCGCCTGCCCGGCCAGTACCCATTGCGAGTGCGTCACCGACGCAACCGCCAATGCAGCTACCAACGCCGTACGCGAGCGCGTCTCCAAGCTCGCACAGCTCGGGTGGCACTGGCCCATCGCGTCCTCCGCTCCGTCCCGCCTCGGCTGGTCTACCCGACCGTCCTCGTGCGGCTGGTGCCGGCTTGCCGCCTCGCGGTCGTCCTGGTCAAGGGGGCGGTTTCAGCAGTGGTCCGCGCCCCGTTGCGTCGGCAACGCCTTCGTTTGGCGGGCCTGCCGTTCGTCCTCCTAACGCTGGTGGTGGAGCTCCACGTCCCGGTGGAGGAGCACCGGGCGCTGGCGGTCCGCCGCGCGCTGGTGGTGATCCGCGTCGTGGTGGTGGGAAGAAGGGAAAGCGCGGTGCCGTGGATCAGGCAGCGGTTGATGCGAACATCTCGAAGACGATGTCGGCGTTGCGCGGTCCTGCGCGCCGCGGTCGTCGTTTCGACGATTCCGCGTCGCGCGAGGAGCTTGAAGCGTTCCGCGCTGCGGCCGCTGAACGCGAGCGCACAACTGTTCGCGTGAATGAGTTCATCACGGTGTCAGAGCTGGCGCAAATTCTGAAAGTCGCTGCGACTGAAATCGTTGGATTTGCATTCAAGCATCTCGGATTGATGGTCACAATTAACCAGCGCCTCGATTTCGATCAGATCGAATTGATCGCTGGAGAGTTTGGATTCCAAGCAGTGAAGGAAGAGGAGTATCAGGTTGAAGAAGAGGCAACGAAAATCGTTGATGCTCCAGAAGATCTGATCTCGCGTCCGCCGGTTGTCACGATCATGGGTCACGTTGACCATGGAAAAACGTCGCTGTTGGATTACATCCGCAAGGCCAACGTTGTTGCTGGCGAAGCTGGTGGAATCACTCAGCACATCGGCGCGTATCACGTCACGCTTGCCGGTGGAAAGACGATCACGTTCCTCGACACACCTGGCCACGAAGCGTTCACGGCAATGCGCGCGCGCGGAGCACAGGTTACCGATATCGTGGTGCTGGTCGTAGCGGCCGATGACAAAGTGATGCCGCAGACAATCGAAGCGATCTCGCACGCAAAGAACGCCGGTGTACCGCTCGTGGTCGCGATCAATAAGATCGATGCCGCCGGCGCTGATCCGGCCAAAGTACGTCAGGATCTATTGCAGCAGAACGTGGTGTTGGAAGACTTCGGTGGCACCGTCCTCGCGAGCGATATCTCGGCAAAAAAGGGTACAAACGTCGAGCAGTTGCTCGACCAGATTCTGTTGCAGTCGGAAATTCTCGATCTGAAAGCCAATCCAGCGCGTCGTGCGCAGGGTGCGGTGGTTGAAGCGCAGCTCGATCCGGGCAAGGGTCCAGTTGCAACGGTGTTGATTCAGAACGGTACCGTACGTGTTGGCGATGACTTCATCTGTGGCGTCTTCTCCGGGCGCGTTCGCGCGTTGCTGGACGAGCGTGGGAAGGTGGTGAAGTCGGCCGGTCCTGCGATTCCGGTGCAAATCCTCGGTATGTCTGGTGTGCCGATGGCTGGCGATCAGTTTGTTGTGGTCGAGGATGCGTCGGAAGCGCGTGAAATTGCGCAGCGTCGTGAGCGTCTTGAGCGCGAGGCGCGCAGCCGTCGTACCACCAAGTCGTCGGTTTCGCTGGCAGACTTCATGGCGGCCGCGAACTCAGGTGAGAAGCGCACGCTCAAGATGTTGATCAAGGCTGACCAAGGCGGTCCGGCAGAAGCACTTGCGGACGCGTTGCAGCAGCTCTCCAATGCCGAAGTACAGGTTGAAGTGATCCAGCGCGGCGTTGGTGCGATC
>JANNWU010000108.1:0-1732 GCA_031408755.1 Gemmatimonadaceae bacterium
GCTGATCTTCCTTGGCATCGAGCTGATGTCGTTGTCGATCTACGTGCTCACGGGCCTGGATCGCAGCCGCGCCGGATCCGCAGAGGCTGCGCTGAAGTACTTCTTGCTTGGCGCTTTCTCGACTGGATTTTTGCTGTACGGTATGGCGCTGATTTTCGGAGCAACCGGTACGACGAATCTGACGCAGATGGCATCAATCATTGCGACGAACTCGCTCGCCCGAGATCCGTTGTTGATCGGTGGCCTGGCGCTGCTCTTCGTTGGTTTCTCATTCAAGATCGCAGCCGTTCCATTCCATATGTGGACGCCCGATGTGTACGAAGGCGCTCCAACGCCGTACACGGCGTTTATGGCGTGCGGCGTAAAGACTGCCGCTTTCGCTGCATTCGCTCGGATCCTGCTCGACGGTCTTGGCCCTGCCTATCCGTCGTGGCACTACGCTGCTTGGCTGCTTGCTGCCATAACGATGGTGGTGGGCAACATCCTCGCGCTCGCGCAACAAAACGTGAAACGCATGCTCGCGTACTCAAGCGTTGCGCATGCTGGATATCTGCTCGTCGCCATCACCAGCGCAACAACCGATGGCGTTGCGGCAGTCGTCTTTTATGCGCTCGCGTACACGTTGGCGACCGTTGGATCGTACGCGGTCTTGAGCATCGTCTCAGGCGGAATAGAGAAGCGTACGCGCCTGATTGATTTAGCAGGGTTGGGACGCACTCGGCCCGCGCTCGCGACCGCTATGGCCGTGTTCATGCTCTCGCTGATGGGCTTTCCGATCGCCGGCGGAATGGGCTTCTTCGCGAAATGGTATGTTCTGCGTGCAGCGCTCTACGCGCCATCTCCGCAGACCAAACTCGCGATCATTCTCGTGCTCGCGAGTTTGGTATCGGCTGGGTATTACCTAGGCGTTGTCGCAACAATGTTCATGAAGCCACCAATAGACGACGCTACCCGTGCGGGCGCTGTCGCACCGCGCCTCACTGGTGGCATCATCGCCGTCGCCGCGCTGCTTCTGTTGTTACTCGGCGTGTATCCCACGCCTGCTGTACGCTGGGCGCAGTCGAGCACCATGCCTATCACCACCTCGCGATCCAGCGCGAGCCCATCATCGGCGCAGCAGTTAGCGCCTTCCGTTTCACAGTCCGTACTTCCATGACTATTTCCAACGTTATTTTTCGCCAGAATGACATTCGCGGTGTTGTCGGTGACGATTTAACCGTTGAAGCGGCCGAGGGTATTGGTCGCGCGTATGCTGCGCTGCTCGACGAACGCGGATTGGCTGGTCCCGTTGCCGTTGGGCGCGATAATCGACCAAGCGGTGTTGCGCTCAGCGAGGCGTTGATTTGCGGCTTGACCACGCGCGGCCGCGATGTGATCGACATTGGCGTAGGTCCAACTCCGCTGCTGTACTGGTCGTTGCATCATCTCCCAGTCGCCGGCGGCATTCAGATCACCGGATCGCACAATCCGCCCGAGTTCAACGGTTTCAAAATCAGTGTTGGCACAGGTTCATTGCATGGTTCTGGTATTCAACGCTTGCGCGAGTTGCTCTACGCACCCGCAACCGTGCGCGTGGGTAGCGTGCGCACGGAAGATCTGAACGCGGCGTACGCGGATGACATCATTGCGAAAACAGGCCCGCTACCGCGTCGTCTCAAAGTCGTGCTCGATGCTGGAAACGGCGCCGGTGGTCCGCTGACAGAAACCATCTTTTCGCGGATGAATCTGGATG
>JANNWU010000109.1:0-2360 GCA_031408755.1 Gemmatimonadaceae bacterium
CACTGTCACCGATGCGCCGGGTCAGGGACGCTGCAAACCTGCGCTGAGCAGGTTGACCATGATCCGCGCCGCACCTGTCTGCGCCGCCTCGAGTTCACTTCCCAGACAGAGCGTCGTCAGGACGAGCGTCCCCCTGCCTACCGTCGTGGAAAGAATGGCCGGGAGCACAGCTTTGCCGTCAGCGCCCAGCACGCCCAAGGGAGTGCGGTAGCGCGAATCCGCGAGCCTGATCCGACTGCAGGTGCGGTCGCCGCGCCAAGCGGCATAGTCGCTCTCTGAAATCAAGTTGGGCCACGTGAGCAGCGAAGAGCGTGGGTCAAGAACACGCACGTCGAGACTGCCGTTCGCTACTCGACCGCCTGCGTGTTCCACGACAAACGGATGCGGAAACAGCCCGCTGCGCGCCACCTCGCCGCCGCCATTGAGCACCACAATTGTCCCACCGCGTGCAGCAAACGCCTGCAACGCCGGGACGGCCGAAGCTGCCGACTCGCTGCGCATCGCGCCAGCACCCAGCAGCAGCGTGGTGATCCCCGTCGGGTCATACGCAGGCAACAACGCGATGTCGATGGGCACCACGCTGAGGCGCAACTGCCCGAGCGCGCTCCGGAGATCCTCCGACCCACGGATATACCCGATGCGGAGTATCGGTGGTACTCGAACGTCTACCGACTCAATCCGGTCGCGGGCGCGGCGCGTGAAGTGTTGCGACGGAATGTGCGGAAAGTCGGTGATAACGGTGCCTTGAGCGAACTCTCGGAGGGCACCAGCCTGCGTTGCGCCTATGGCCTGCGCGGGCAGCACCCGCAGGCTCCTCGCGCTGGCGGTCACGACAGCTGGCCCCGGCGGTAGCGCACCACGAATCTGGAAGAAGACACTGCGTGAGCTGAATGGCGGCAACACGACCGTGCGCGCGGCGGAATCGGTGGTGACCCCTTTCGGCAGCGCGAGCACTACTCGAAGCGTGTCCCCGGCGGAGCGATATGACGTCACGAGAACGCGGAACAAGCGGTTGATCGGAAGTCCCGCACGTTCGTACTCCGCGCCACGCTCGAAGAGCAGCGACACCTCAGACACGCCAATGACGGGATGCCGCACGTCGCCGCGGAGAGCCGTTGGCGTGCGAGCTACAATCGGTCCAACGCTGATGGGCACTTCAACGCCGCCGACGATCAGTTGCGCGGTGACGCCAGAGACGGCGATGCGGTCCTCCCCGCGAATGAGTTGTGATCGCGATGGATCCGCAACGTGCAGCTGCGTTCGGCTCTGAATGCCAAATAACTGCCACCAGTGTTGCGACTCGGCAGTAATTACCAAAGCACTTGGGAACTGCACGAGGCTGTCGGGCGCCAACACCATGGGTCGTGGCACATCCCCACTGGCGCTGCCGTCGGGATGAAACGCCAACACACTGCGTAAGGTCACTGGTGCCGTGCCACCGTTGCGCACGGAGATCGTCAATGCGACCGTATCATCTCGGGCAACCAGTTCGCGCGCAGCTACAACGTCAATGACAATGCCCGCCGCATCGAGCATGGCGCGCGTGCCACGTTCGCGCACGCGTCGTAGTAGCATTGCAAAGTCCCCTGACTCGCCCCGACAGCGCGGAACGGTAGCAGTCGCGACACAACCGAGCGACCGGGCAAGCGTTTGCGCGCTTGCCACAAGGCGGGCGAGCCGTGCAGCGCTCGTATCCGCACGCTCGGATCGCGTGGCCGACGTCACCACGCCCAGGAGTACCCGCATCGTGTCGAACTGCGCGCGCGACGATGCGGGGACGATGGCGTCGAACCGTGCGAACGAAGTATCGCCAGGTGCGAACAACGCCGTCGTGTCGTCATCCGCATGATCGAGGCGCTCCAACATCCGCACGAGCCGGCCCGACGTAGGTGCACTGCGTGCCGGTTGCGTGCGCTGCAGACTACGGATCTCGGCGCCGAGCTCGGCATAGCTGCGCAGTTCGTCAGCAGCGAACGCACCGACATCGAGCCGCACGGTACGGGCAATGTTCGCGATGGTATCCCCCACCGCGAAGAGGCGTGATGCGCGCCAAGCGCCAAGCTGCGCCGTGACCGACGCTGGCATCGTCACCGTGTCGCTCGCGGCTGCAACGGCGTCGACTACCAGTTGCCTCGTATAGCGCCGGGTGGCATCTCGTTCAGCGACGGTAGACGTCAGCACGATGATCGCGTGTGGCCGGAACGCGCGGACGACGGAGACGATGTCGACGAGGAGCGAGTCGCGTGGCCATGCGGCGGCCACCGTGCTGTCGGCTTCTACAGCACCGAAGTCGAACGCCCGGCTGAAAAACTGCCATGCACCGTCCCGCTGTCGCTCGGCCCGCAGCTCCGCCGTGCGCA
>JANNWU010000110.1:0-7638 GCA_031408755.1 Gemmatimonadaceae bacterium
GCGTCGTACGCGGCGTGCCAACTATCGCAATTGGCAGATCATATGGCGGCAATCAGCACACGCTTACTGAATGGGCCGATGGTCCGAGCGCACTGCCGGCGACGAAGCTCGTGCTGCTGCTGGCAGTCACGTTCGGTGACGGGATCAAGCCGATGTCGTCGCGCCCTATTCCGTAGCGACTATTCGCGGCCTGTTGGCCGCGTGACATTTGCGGCAACACCGAGCATGTAATCGATTGTGAGTGACGCGAACGCTCGTACACCGGTTTTCAGCGCGCGTTCGTATACCATGAACAGCGGCGAATGATTGCCAGCGACCGTCCTGAAATCCGCGTCTGGAGAAGTGACGCCGAGGCTGATGAAGAAGCCAGGCACTTTCTCTTGAAAGCGCGAGAAGTCTTCGCTTGCCATGATTAGCGGCGCTTCCACCACACGTTCGCTTCCGGTTACGCGCACTAGCGTCGGCAACATGCGTGACACGAGCTGCGCCGGGTTCGCAGAAACTGGATAGCCGCGTTCGATAGACACTGTCGCAGTTGCCCCAGCCGCTTCAGCAATATTCTCGGCAGTACGTTTGATGCGCGCGTGAATTGCAGCACGCTCCGTTTCACTGAACGTGCGGATCGTACCGACCATCGTCACGCTATCGGGTACGATGTTGCCGCGCACACCTCCGTGGATTGAGCCGATCGTAATCACGGTGGGTGAAACGGCGATGTCGGTCTGGCGAGAGACAATCGATTGCAGCCCCAGTACGACTTGCGATGCGACGACGATAGGATCGACGCCGCCCCATGGCATTGCGCCATGCGTCTGCCGTCCCTTGATCAGAATCTCGAGATTGTCGGCCGAGGCTTGAATGGGGCCAGCGCGGTACGCGATGGAATGCAGCGGTCCGGGGCCAACGTGAATGCCGAAGATCGCATCAACGCGCGGATTTTCGAGCACGCCCGCCTCGATCATTGGGCCAGCGCCGCCAATTGGCGGGCCTTCTTCGGCCGGCTGAAAGATGAACTTCACGACGCCAGGTACGTCGGCCTTCATTCCTGTGAGCACTGTCGCGGCGCCCATCAGCATTGCTACATGCGTGTCGTGACCGCACGCGTGCATCACACCAACAGCTTGCCCACGGTACGTCGATTTGACGGCGCTTCGGAAGGGCAGGTCATTCACCTCCGTTACCGGGAGCGCGTCCATGTCCGCGCGGAGCGCCACTACCGGCCCAGGCTTGCCGCCTCGAAGAATGCCAACAACGCCATTGCCGCCCACGCCGGTCTGCACTTCCAAGCCGAGCGCGGTGAGATGATCGGCAACGAGTTTGGCGGTGCGCGTTTCCTGAAAGCTCAGTTCCGGATGCTGATGGATATCGCGACGCCACGAAATTACCTGATTCTCGACGCGATCCGCGCCGGCATCAATCGCTGCGTGAAGCGGCTGTGCGCGCTGGGCGTCGAGGTGAGGCACGCTGATAAGGCACGCTGCGACGGCGACGATCGCGCTGCAGGTTCCGCGAGCGAATGAGAGCATTCTTGGCTCCAAATGTGTGGATGGACGAACCGAAAAGATGTCGTCAGCGCATGCAGAATCAACGGCGTTCTGGCGCCGCCGCTATCGGCAGGTGGACTGAGGGCGTATTTATCAGCATGGCTTCAACGAAGAACGACCCGCACCGCGACGCTTTCCCAGCGGGCGTGCCGCGCTATTTCCTCCTCGGTCCAGACGGGACGACGGTGAACAGCGAGGTCCCCGGTACGCTGGGTGGCTATCGGCCGACGCGAGTGTACGGCCGGCTGAACTGTAAGACTGCACTGTCATCGCTGCGGCGCGGTAGAGGATACGAGCGGAAGCGCGTGTTTTTTGCTGACGAAGCGACCGCGGTTACGGCGGGGTACCGGCCGTGCGCGCACTGCATGCCGGATGAATACAAAGCGTGGAAGCTCAGTGGCCAATCCATCGGCTGAATTTCACGAGCAAAACGTGGCGCCCAGGATCGCCGAAGGTGCGCGCGGCCTGACCGGCAACATTGATGCGCACATCGTCAAAATCTTGTTCGCGTTGTTGCGACCACACCAGAAAGAGTGCTGATCCGGGGCGATACTCCCATCGGAGTACCGCATTCCCTCGCAACGCGCGAACGGTAAAATCCTGGCGCTGTAGCGTGAACGGTGCTGACGGCCCGCCACCATCTGGATCAATTCGGATGGCATCGCTGGTCTCAGAGACTGTGCCGCGCGCTGCGCCGTACTCTGCGAAATCAAAGGTACGTGGGGTTGTGAATTCTTTGAAGCGTGAAAAGCGTCCTGTGGATGCAAACGGCTGCAAGAAGAGTTGAAAGGACAGCCATGGAGAGAACGTCCAATCGACACGCGCGTCAAATCGCACTTCGCGCTGATCGACATTCGCGAACACGTAGCGACGACCGAAGGTGTTCGTTGCCAGAGCGTCGTCGATAGCGCTTACGTATTGATCGGTCGAGCGTGCCCGCGCATACGATGGAGCGAGCCGCACTCTGGCTTGCGGCGCTGGACGCCAATCCATTTCTACGCCAGCATCAAACGATCGAGAGCCAGAGACATCGGCGAATCGTTCCAGCTCGACGTTGATGATGACCGGTTTGCGAGTGTCGCTCGTAACCTCAATGCGATTTACAAGCGACGCTGGGCGTGCAGCGATAGGCCCTCCACGCAGTAAACGATCGTTCTGCGTAGTTGGCGTAACCGAGCCAAAGATGTTCGCGCTCCAGAAATTCAAGAACGTCCCTTCAATATTCCAACTCATACGCCGTTCTAATTGCACACCATCAAAGTTGGCACTCGCGGTAAGAAAGGTTGACGCCTCCCACTCACGCGCGTAAGCAGACTGCGTTGGATTGCGGAGGATCAACCCAGATGACACGGTGCGAAAGTCAGAACGCGTCTGAAATCCAATGTCGTTGGTTTCAAAGCCCGGGCTGGTTTCTTCGTACGTGACGGAACCGAGAAAACGTTGGCCAGCAGTCTTCGCGATCGAGAATGAGCCGTAATGGCCGCTGAGGTTTGTTCGAGCCGAATCAAAGCTCAGATGCGCTGCGTCGGGACGCTGAAAACTCCGATAGTTTGCGCGTTGCAGCCTTGAGATCGCAGACGTCTCACCGCGCACGTCGCTTCGCGCCAGCGACCCGCTCACTGTCCAGCGACGACGCTGCCACGCGTTTTCCCAATCAAAGCCGGCGATATTAGCGGATGAAGAGAGCCGCGACGAAAGCGCGAGATCATTCAAGTCTCGCCTGACATCGGAGACGAATGCACCGATACCAGTATTGCCACCGCGGAGCAATTTTCGCACACGCGTGACGTGATAATTCGTGAATGGCTCGGCCGCCTCACCGCGAAGATTACCCAGCGTATCAAGTATCTCCGCTGTTTCGCGCGCGGTGACGGCATTCAGCGAGCCGATTTGCCAGCCAGAGGGTGTTGTGCCGGAAAGCTTGAGTGCGCCGAGTATTGGCGTCTGTTGCGCAAGGCCAACGTCGCGAATATCGCCGCCAGATGGGCGTCGCTGCGGTGGTCTACCAATGCGCCGTGTGTAGAAAAAACGAGGCGGGTCGTTGTCGTTGAACGTGCGTGTTTGCCCAAACGCGAAACCGTCGGCATTCTCCAGAAAAAACGGCCGACGTTCTGGAAAGAAAACTTCGAATGCCGACAAGTTCACGACTGCGGGGTCTGCCTCAACCTGTCCGAAGTCAGGATTGATAGATGCAGTGAGTGTCAGCGATTGCGGCAACTTCACACGCAGATCACCGCCTGCGGCGAACCCCACCGATCGCGCACGCACAAATCGGTTGCGCTCCGATTCGGGCTGCGTTTCGAGTTGGGTACGGATGTACGGCAGCAGTTCGATGCGTGACGCTGGGCGCAGTGAGTCGAGGCCCGCAAGATCGCCAAACCGTGAGACAATGCCCGGCGCATTCGCCGGAGTCGGCGCCCAATACGACGTCTCACCGCTGCGTGCAATCTCGCGGCTAAAATTGATACCCCAAGGTCTCTCGGCACCCGCGCCACCACTCACGTTGTATCGCAGTTGCGACAGTGGAATGCGAAACTCGGCCGTCCACCCAGCGCTATCGATGCGTGCCGACACATTCCAGACTGCATCCCAAAGCTCATCGTCATCTTCATCGTTGAAGAGATACGCGTCTCGGAGCACACCTCGTGGATTGACGCCAAATCTGAATGCAGTCCGGCGATCGCCGTAGCTGTCGAATGCTACGTCAAACCAATCTGCATAGATGTCTTCAGCATCGCGTCGGCCCAGTTGCTGCGCGATAGAGTCTGGTGCCGTGTCAAAATTACGGACGCCAACATAGATCGCAAATTTGTCGTACGCGATGCGAACTTCGGTTCTCTGTGCCGATGGGGCACCGGCAAGTGGCGTTCGCTGCGAGAATGAGCCGGCGACGGGAGCGCTGAGCCAAATCGCTTCATCAAGCTTCCCGTCAATCACTGGCGCGACGCTGACGTAAACCGCGGATGCAGTTGGCCGCGGGATTCTGTCGAACGTTTGCGCGTGCGCGGTCAGTGCGAGCGTCAGCGTTAATGCCGTGCCGAGCGTACAACGTGTAGTTCTCGCGTGCGAAAATCGTGTGCAAAGGGGCATGCCGAAAGCTAAAAAGCTCCGCAACCCATAGAGGTTACGGAGCCTTCTGTGCGATTACTCGCACAGGCGCAAGCGGACGTCGCTCTGGCGAAATTAGTTCTGGCGCACGTTTGGGCGCGCACATTTGGGTGCACATTTGGACGCGAATCAATCGTCCGCACTATGCGCTAATTCAGACGCGCTCCGGTGTGTAATGCAATCGCGGTGCGTGACGGAAGCGTGATGTTCGCGCTCCCGTCGGCCGCAACGATAACTGGCGCACCGCTGCATGTGGCCGGAGTGCCGCCAACTGCGCGCGTGAAATCGAATGCGGCAATATTGCAGTAACTACCAGCAGGCAATCGCGTCGCGAGTTGATCGGTAGATGATGTTGCGCTCGTGCTGATCGCGACAAATCCTACGCCATCTCGGCAAAATGCGATGCGATTCGCGTCGCTGCCAATGCGCCAGTCGGCCTTGCCGCACGATGAAATTGGTGCAGCGATTGCTGCTTTGCGAAACGCGACCATGTTGGCAATGGCGGGCCTGCGGTGCTCGCAGATCCAGAGGCCAATCTGAATCGCACCAATCGTTGCAGTGCATCGTGACACTCCCCCTGCGTCGAAAGTTGAGCGCGTTACGCCATCGGCGTCGGTTGGAGGACTTGCGTCACGGCCGTTTTGATTGAGGCGTTCAAAGCCAAAACTCGACATCACATTTGGATAGCCATGTGGATGTGCAAGCATAAAAATCACGCCAAGTTCGTAGAGCGAACTGCCGTAGTACAAATTCTCTCCACGCTGGTTGTCGTGGTTGTCAACAAATACGACGCTCTTGTCTGACGGGAGTCGTCCGCCGGTGATCGATTCCAGCACCGACGACAGCGATGCGCCACCGCGCGCGAGAAAAGCATCCGTCACTCGATAGCCATAGCCGAAATCCGAAACGTCTGTCGCGCCGCCAGAAGCAAAGCCCACACCGTAATACTGGTCGGCGGTCACTGCTTCGCCCGGATTATTAATCACCTCGAGGAACACATATGGCTTTGCGCGATTCGCGGCGGTCGCAGCGTTATTCACGATTGCCATGATCGCATCCAAATCTCGAGCGGGGATGTGCTTCGCCGCATCAATTCGAAAACCGGCAATGCCAATCTCATTCATTGAGATCAGATATCGTGCAATCTTTGCGCGAACCAAGTCAGA
The DNA here is from genome assembly GCA_031408755.1 of Gemmatimonadaceae bacterium. Taxonomy (GTDB): domain Bacteria; phylum Gemmatimonadota; class Gemmatimonadetes; order Gemmatimonadales; family Gemmatimonadaceae; genus JACMLX01. Next base: position 5,819 of record JANNWU010000110.1, read on the forward strand.
TGATGTTTGTAAATCTGACAGTCCGACGAGTTCACAGTTTTGGACCTTGAACGCATCGTTGTAATTGTCGATGCTGCACGCAGGATTGAAATCCAACGCGGTGTAGGGAACTGTGGGATAGTTGTATTTTGTGTAGACGCTTCCCGCGCTTCCAGTTCCGCTGCCGGCCGTCATATGATTGATCACCGCGTCAGCGTAGATATCAACACCAACCGCTTTGCAGCGCGAGACCATGTCTGCCAGTTCGGCTGCACTGCCGGAGCGCGAATCAAGCCGGTAACTCACCGGCTGATAACGCTGCCACCACGGGAAGAATGCTCCCGCATTTCGTACAATTGCGTGCTCCGACGGCGGCGAGATCTGCACCGCCTTAAAACCCTTTGGACCAAGCCAGACTTCGCATTCACGCGCGATGTCCACCCATTTCCATTCGAACAGATGCACCGCGACGTCGCCCGCCGCAGTGCGCCCGGTGGGCCGATAGGCTTGGCCGAGTACAGGTGGCTGCGGCTCTGGCGTTGGCGGCGTAGTGCCGCCGCTGGTTGGTTCGCCGCCACCGCACGCAGGGAGGGCCGTCATCAACGCGCCAATGGCGCACATCGTCAGTCGATTCATCTAAGTATGAACGCGTACTCGCGCCTCAGCGTCAAGCGCTCGCGACCGGCAGTAGCCGAATCGGGTAGGTGTGACGTAGGCTTGAACTATGACCACGCTCGCGGCGATTCAGATGGTGTCCACGCCAAATGTGGGCGAAAACCTTGCCACGGCCTGCCGGCTGCTCGCTGACGCGGCGCGGGCGGGCGCAGAATTGGTATCGCTACCTGAGTATTTTTGCCTCATGGCGCGCGATGATTCGGAACGTCTGCGGATCGCGGAAGTTGACGGCGCAGGCCCTATCCAATCGATGCTTTCTGATGCCGCTCGGCGCCACGGCATCTGGATCATCGGCGGTACGCTGCCACTCCAGAGCGCGAATGCGACGCGAGCGCGAAATGCCTGCTGCGTGTTTGATCCTGCGGGCAGCCGCGTCGCGCGATACGACAAAATGCATCTCTTTGCTTTTACTGGCGCACGCGAATCGTATGACGAAGCGACTGTGCTGGAAGCCGGCGATACACCTGTGGTTGTGCGCGCTGCCGGCCTGCGCACGGGACTAAGCGTGTGTTACGATCTGCGATTCCCTGAACTGTATCGCGCGTTGTCGTTGATTCCTGACGCTGCGCCGCTTGATCTGATCACTGTGCCATCCGCGTTCACGTACACCACCGGACGGTCGCATTGGGAATTACTGTTGCGCGCGCGCGCTGTGGAAAATCAGTGCTATGTGCTTGCGTCAGCGCAGGGCGGAACACATGAGAACGGCGCGCGGACGTGGGGCCACAGTATGATCGTCGATCCGTGGGGTGACGTCCTGTCCACTGTTGATGAGGGTGAAGGCTTTGCGCTCGCGCAGTTTGATCGCGCGCGCATCAACGCGGTGCGTGCACAACTCCCCGCGCTACAGCATCGGCGTTTGTGAGCCTCGCAAGACCTGGGAGCGCGGGCATGATGATAAGGATTTTTCCAAGACGGCTGCGATTCTCGAGCGTGCACTGGGGATGCTAGATTCTCTGTATGACGCTTTCGCTCAAGTTCGACAATCGTTTCATTCGCGAGTTACCCGGTGACCCCGAAAATTCATCGCGGCGTCGCCAAGTACTTGGCGCGTGCTGGAGTCACGCGGAACCGACTGCGGTTGCTTCACCACGAGTTATTGCATACTCGCATGAAATGCTCGGTGCCGTCGGTCTCAACGTATTTGACGCGTTGACGCCAGAGTT
>JANNWU010000111.1:0-11229 GCA_031408755.1 Gemmatimonadaceae bacterium
AGGCAGGGGCTGGAGCGGAGGGCGGCGACGCCGCGACAGGAGGAATCTAGCACAGTCGAGTACCCCGCCGTTCTTCTGGAACGCCTTCGGGGTAAGTTGCTTGCACGGCCGACGCTGCATCGGTCAGCACTACCGCATCTGTTGAATGGCACTCACTTCCCAAACTCGCCCCGATCTGATCGATCCCGCCGTGCTCACCGCACTCGGCGGGCTGGAAGTGCGTGCGCGCTGGCTGGTGGACGGATTCCTGACCGGATTGCACCGTTCACCTCGCAAAGGCTTCAGCGTTGAGTTTGCCGAGCATCGCCCGTATCAGCCGGGCGACGATCTCCGATATTTGGATTGGCGCATCGCCGCGCGCACTGATCGCTGGGTGGTCAAGCAGTTTGAGGAGGAGACAAATCTCCGCGCAATGGTCCTGCTGGACGTCAGCCGATCCATGCAGTGGAAGAGCGAGACCGCGGCGATCACAAAGCAGGCGTATGCCGAGCAGCTTGCAGCCGCTTTGGCCTTGCTGTTGCTGAAGCAGCGCGACGCGGTTGGCCTGATTCGATTCGATGATGCGGTGCGGACAATCGTGCCACCGCGCGCGCGTCCGGCGCATTTTCAGCGCCTTGTTGGCGCCATGCTTGAGGCCAGCGCGGGGCGCGATTCACGCCTCGATCTGGCGCTCCAAGCGGCCTCACAATTGGTACGTAGGCCTGGGTTGGTGATTGTGATCTCCGATTTGTTGATCGACGCCGACAGCGTGACACCAGGCGTGCGCGCGCTGCGTGCGGCGGGGCATGACATTCTCACGCTGCATGTGATGGATCCGGGCGAGCGCACGCTCAACGCAAAAACTGATGCGCGCTTCATCGATCCAGAGACCGGAGTAGAAGTCGTCGCCAGTGCACGCGAAATCCGTGGTGCCTACAACGCGACGGTAGAAAAGGCGATCGAAAGTTGGCGAAGCATGTTCGTTGAACAGGGAGCTCGGTACGCACTCTGCGACACCAGCGAACCATTTGGATTGCCGTTGCACCGCGCTTTTGCTGCGCGCGACTTCGTGCGGGGCTAACCGAACACTCGTGGCGTTTCTTGCACCGCTATGGCTCGCACTCGCCGCTTTGGCTGCCGTTCCGGTGCTGTTGCATCTGCTCCGGCGGCGAATTGGCGCGCGCGTAGAATTTCCCGCTGTTCGGTATCTGCAAAGCGCGGAGCGAGATGCCAGCAAGGACGTGCGCACGCGCAATTTGTTGTTGTTGTTGCTGCGAATTCTCATCGTGATCTTGCTTGCATTGGCGGCGGCAAAACCGGTGTGGACACGCGGTGAAGGCACACCACAGGCGCTCGCAATTGTGCTGGATAACTCGCTCAGTACCGCTGCGATTGTCGACGGTACGCCTGTTCTAGAGCGCTTGGTTGCGACGGCACGCCAACTACGCTCGGCATCCGGATCTGCGGAGCAACTGTGGTTGGTCACCGCGGACGGCACCGTCCACACAGGTGCAGACGCGATTGATGGTGCGCTGGCGAATGTTGCCGTGTTACCAAACGCCGGAACTCTCGATGCAGCGGTGCGCACTGCGGTGTCGCTGACACAATCGGCCAGCGGGAACTCAGGTGCCATTGCGATTCTGACCGATGGGCAGCGCTCGACGTGGACGCGCGATTTACCCACGACAACGTCGCGGATTCGCGCTTTTGTCCCAGCGCTAACTCCACCGCCAAACGGTGCGATTCTCTCAGCCGTCGCCCAACCGCAGTGGTGGACGCCTCGCGGCGCGCTTGAGCTGACAGTGCAACCGGCGCGTGATACCACCGCCTACCGGGTTGCCATCGGCGATAACACGTTGGCACGCGGCGTCATCATTCGAAACGTCGGCGATTCCATCGCGACGTTGCGCGTGCCTCTCGTGGGATCTGGGTCCGGCTGGCAATCGCTGGATGTGACGCTCGAGCCATCTGGAATCAGCGCGGACGACCGTGTTTCGATTCCGATTGTGGTCGGTGGCGCGCCAACAGTTCGTGATAACGCCGGTGAGTTTGTCGCCGCCGCAGTTGCCGCGTTGCGCGAAAATGGCCGCGTGCGCGCCACGGGTGGCACGACAGTTTCCATTGCACCTGCTGCAAGTATCAATGCGCTTCCGGCGTTGATTCTCCCGCCGAATGATGCGGGTGGGCTTGCAGCTGCGAACGCCGCACTCGCGCGCTTAAACGTTCCGTGGCGATACGGTGCCGAGCAACGCGGCTCGCAATTGGTGCGCGCTGGACGCAGCGATTTGCGCGGCGATACATCCATCCGCGTCACACGTTGGTTTCCGTTGATTCCGCAGTCCAGTGTCGTAGGTGACACCATCGCGGCGTTAGGATCGGCGCCGTGGATTGTGCGTGGTCCACAGTGGATTGTACTTGGCTCATCGCTTGATCCCTCAAGCACTACCTTTCCGGTGCGCGCGAGCTTTGTGCCGTGGCTTGCCGACGCCGTCAGCAATCTGTCGTCTGGTACTACTTCGGCGACGCTGGTGCGCGCTGGCGATCCGCTTTTGCCACCCACAGGCGCGACAGAATTGCGCAGTGCGGATGGACGCTCGCGGCGTGCGAATAGTGCGACCGGAAACGTTGCACCGGCGGCGGTAGGCGTGTACTACTGGATGCGCGGAAGCGAGCGGCTCGGCGCCGTTGGCGTGCGACTCGATGCAGCCGAACCGCGCCTTGCACGCGCGACGTCCACCGAATTGCAAGCGCGTTTTGGCGGCGCTGAAAAAGCGGCGATTGCATCCGACGCGAACGAATTTTTGACGAGTGTGCGTCAGTCTGGTGCCGCACAACCAATCGCGGTGCCATTACTAGTTCTCGCATTACTTGCACTCTTTGCCGAAGCGTGGCTGTCTGGCCGATTTACCGGTCGCGGCGCCGCACCAGCTGAACCTTTCGCACGTACTTCCTGATGGGGCTTCCAACACTGCTCGATGCGATCGAGCGTTTGCCGCAGTTCTCGCGCGTGTACAACACATTGCCGTCGCCCGGACGCACGCTAACCGTCGCGGGCTTGCATGGATCAAGTGACGCCGTTGTGGTTGCAGCGCTCGCTCGGCGACTGACAGGTCGCGTCATCGTTGTTGTTTCTGATGCGTTACCCGATGCCGAACGGTGGCTGGCGGATCTCACAGCCTTGGCTGATGTAGAGGGCATTGCGCTCTATCCGCCGCGCGAGGGATTTGGCGAGGTCGAACCGCACGCAGAAGTGGCAGGTGAACGCGTCGAGACTCTCGAAAAACTCTCGCGCGGTGCGATCAGCCTGTTGTTGACGACGTCTCGTGCAATGATGGAGCGAACGCAACTTGCGCGCGCTGTGTCGCGTGCGAGGTTGGAGTTGCGTAAGGGTGACGGTTGGCGACTGGAAGATCTCTCGAATCACCTTGATGCGCATGGATTTGACCGCGTGCCGATGGTGGACGATGTGGGTCAGTACAGCGTGCGCGGCGGTATCTTTGATATCTATAGTTTCGGCATGACTGATCCCGTTCGCCTGGAGTTCTGGGGCGACGAGATCACCGAGCTGCGGCACTTCGATCTGCTCACACAGCGGAGTACGCGTGATGCATTGATCGCATTGGTCTTACCTGTTGACATTCCCGCGACTGACGACGGCGAATCGGCCTACGAACGCGTGACACTCGCCGATCTGCTACCGCCTGACACGCTGCTGCTGCAACCGCTGGGCACCAGCATTGAGCCTGAGTTGCGTCGCACGTGGGATGAGGCGCATCACCATGTTGAGCTGGCGCGCCGCCGTGGCGAAGATGCTCCTGCGCGCGATCGCCTTTTCGAGCAGCCCAACGATACTCTGAAGCGGCTTCGTGGCTTCGGTACTATCCGCGTCGTTGACAGTAGCGCTGAGAGTATTGATGTCGGGTTTCCGATGCGCGCGCCTGAAGTTGTTGGTCGCGACATGGCGGCGTTGCGGAAGCTCGTGAGCGCGGGCGTTCCAACACTCATTCTGTGCGACAACAGCGGTCAACTCGATCGTCTTGAGGAGTTGCTCGAAGATCGCGGTCGTCGCAGCATCGCGACGCTTGCGTTGGGTGTGCTCGGCGCTGGTTTCGTATTGCCACCGGTTGATGCGCGCGACGGTTTGCGTGTGATGACGGATCATGAAATCTTCCGTCGCGAACGTCGTATTCGTCGCAGTAGAAAGTACGGCGGTGGTGCAGTCCTCGATGTGGCGACCGCGCTCAAGAGCGGCGATTTCGTCGTGCATCTTGAACATGGAATTGGCATCTACCGCGGTATGTCGAGCATCTTTGTTGGCGAAAGCACCGTGGAAGTTGCCGTCATCGAATACGAAGGCGGCGATCGTTTGAATGTGCCACTGTATCGTATTGATCAAGTCGAGCGATATCGGGCCGCCGGTGATGTAAGCGCCGATGCGCCGCCACCACGGTTGCACAAGCTCGGCGGTCGTAAATGGAGTCAGCAGCGCGATAAAACGCGTGCAGCGATTCTCGAGATGACACACGAACTGTTGGACTTGTACGCACGACGCCGAATCGCCAGCCGACCAAGTCATGTGCCCGATACGACGTGGCAGATGCAGCTCGAAAGTGGTTTCCTCTTTGAAGACACACCCGATCAACGGCGTGCAACTGAGGAAGTGAAGAAGGATATGGAAAGCGGCCGACCGATGGATCGATTGCTCGTGGGCGATGTCGGCTACGGGAAAACGGAAATCGCCGTTCGCGCCGCATTCAAAGCGGTGCAAAGTGGTCGTCAGGTGGCAGTGCTCGTACCCACGACGATTCTTGCCGACCAGCATGTACGGACCTTCGGCGATCGCTTAGCAGATTTTCCCGTGCGTGTCGAAGAACTGAGCCGCTTCCGTACCGCGAAAGAACAAAGTGAAACGCTTGCGCGCCTCAAGTCGAAAGAAGTTGACATCGTCATTGGCACGCATCGATTGCTCGGTGATGACGTCATCTTTGGTGATCTTGGTTTGATCATTGTAGACGAAGAGCATCGGTTCGGCGTGAAGCACAAAGAGCGACTGAAGCAGCTCAAGATGGAAACGGATGTGCTGACGCTCACCGCGACGCCAATTCCTCGCACGTTGCATCAGTCGCTGGCGGGATTGCGCGACATGACGCTGATGCAGACGGCGCCGCGCGACCGTAGCCCAGTGCTCACGTATGTAGAACCCAATGACGATGCGTTGATTGAAGAAGCGATCAATCGTGAATTGGATCGTGGCGGCCAGTGTTTCTTTGTGCACAATCGCATTGAGACCATCACGGCCGTCAGCGATCATCTGCGACGATTGGTACCGCGTGCGCGTGTTGTGGTTGGTCACGGGCAAATGAAGGAACGCGAACTGGAAGAGGTGATGCGCCAGTTCGTGCGCGGTGAGGCCGATGTGCTCGTGAGCACAATGATTGTGGAAAGCGGACTCGATGTGTCGAACGCAAATACCATGTTCGTTGATCGCGCCGATCACTTTGGACTCGCGCAGCTCTATCAACTTCGCGGCCGCGTGGGTCGGTCGCATCGTCGCGCATACTGCTATCTGTTAGTACCCGATATCGTCGACGAGGATGCGGAACGCCGACTGCGCGTGTTGGAGCATCACACGGAGTTGGGCAGCGGCTATCGTATCGCCCTCAAAGACATGGAACTCCGGGGCGCGGGCAACTTGCTCGGGCCGGAGCAGAGTGGCTTTGTGCACGCCGTGGGATTTGATCTGTATCTGCGACTGCTGGAGGAGACTGTCACGCGCATCCAGCGCGGCGGGAGCGCGCCTCCACCACAGCCGGCGGACGTGTCGTTGGATGTCCCGGCGTTCCTGCCGGACGACTACGTGCCGATGCAAGACCTCAAGCTCGACGTCTATCGACGGCTCACGAAAGCTGCCGATGCGGCGGCGATTGAGGCCCTCGCGGCGGAAGTCAGGGACCGATTCGGTCCGCTTCCACCCGCCGCAGCCGCCTACTTCGATCAGGCACAACTCCGCCTCTTGGGGGGTAGTCTCGGAATTGAGGCAATGCTGGTGCGAGGAAATGAGGGCCGTATTACGTTTCGCGCCGATGCCGTGCCCCGGATGAAGGGGCTGAGCGCCGCGTTTTACGATGTTCAGTTCCAAGCCGAGGTCCGCCGCGCACAACCGTTGACGCTGAAACTCACACGTCTTGGCGGTGCCGCGTTGCTTGATGGACTCGTCCGAGCGCTGCGCAGTCTGAGTCGCTGACAAAGTTTGACGCATGACACGTCGTGTCAGGCTGTCGCAGTCTTCACCCGTACCCCGTTTTGTCGCATGAAGAGACTTGCCCTCGTCGTGGTCGCAGTTGGCGCCATGTCCCAATTCGTTGGCTGCAATAGCGGTGCGCTTAGTGCACACGCTGACACTGTCGCCAAGGCCGGCTCACAAGAGCTGACCGTCAAAAAGCTTGCGGATCTCCTCGGTGCCTCAAAGGTGCCGCTCCGCAAGGATGTTGTCCGCGTCGTCGCCGACCTCTGGGTCAACTACCAGTTGCTGGCGAAGGCCGGCGCAACTGGAGATTCGCTCAACGATTCCAAGGCGCTCGATTCGGCTCTCTGGGCACCGATTGCGAATGCCCGCGCGCGCAAGTTCTTCGAAGTCGTATCGAAGGGATTCGCCGCCGCACCAACTGCCGATGGCGAAACGCGCTACAACAGCGGCGAAGTGCTCGCCGCCAGCCATATCCTTTTCCGTGTACCGGAGAAGGGAGCGACGCCTGAACTCGCGCAGCAGCTTCGCAATCGCGCAGATTCACTTCGGAAAGTCGTCACGACGGCAAATTTCAGTCAGCTCGCGACGCGCTTCAGCATGGACCCAGGCTCAGCGGCGCAAGGCGGAGCACTCGGCGCATTTCCAAAGGGGATGATGGCGCCGGAGTTTGAGACGGCGCTTCGTGCGATCAAGCCGGGCGAAGTTTCGCCGGTTATTCAGACACGATTTGGCTTCCACATCATTTATCGCCCCATGTATGCCGCAGTTACCGCGAACGTTGCGTCGCTGTTGCAGCAGAGCGGTGCGGCGATGGCAGAGTCCACGTATTGGGCAGGTCTTGAGCGCGCGAACTCGGTCACGGTGAAAGCCGATGCACCGAAAATGGCTCGTGACATTGTTGGCGATCTTGATGCGTATCGCAACAGCGGCATGGTGGTTGGCACGTCGAAGCGTGGTGACTTCACTGCGCGTCAACTCGTGCGGTGGATCGATGCCTATCCACCAGAGCAGGGCCTCATTCCGCAGATTCAGAATGCGCCGGACACGATCATCCCGACGCTCGTCAAGAACTTTATGCGCAATGAACTGTTCCTGGCGCAGGCTGACAGTGCAAAGGTTGACTTGACGCCAGAAGAGAAGAGCCAGATCCGCGCTGAATTCCGCACGTTGGTGATGAATGCGTGGACGCAGCTCGGTGTCGCGCCGAATCAGCTCGCCGATAGTGCCAAGACGCCCGCGGCTCGCGAAGTGATCGCCAGCACCCGCGTCAACAACTTCCTTGAGCAGATGTTGACCAAAGACGGCGCATTCGTACCCGTTGCCCGCTCAATGGATCTCATGCTGCGGATGCGTTTCCCAGGCGCAAAGATTGTGGATGCGGGCGTGGATCGCGCGTTGGAAGCCGCAATGAAGCTGCGCGGGACTTCCGATTCAACGCGTGCCGCCAATCGTCCGGCATCGGCGGTCCCAATGCCGGGTGCGGATGTTCCTGGTGTGCAGACCGTGCCGTCGGCGCCAGCCGCTCCTGCTCCAGCGGCGCCCAAGCCGTAACCTGACCGTTGTTGTGTTGATCTCGGGGGAGCGCGTTCACCGCGCTCCCCCGTTCTACATTAAAAGCGTCACGTACTTCTCGACCGCTCGGGTCGATGAACCGACGTCGCGCCTGCCGGGTACTCCATCGCATGACTCGATCGATCGTTCTGCTCAGCGCCGCACTCTCTGCGGTCGCATTGCACGCTCAGACTCCTGTGCCACCAACTGCGCCGCCAAATGTGCGCCCGGCGGGTGCGATGGCTGGTCCCGCTGCAATTCCTGTCGATCGCGTAATTGCCGTCGCTGGCGACCATCCGATTCTCTGGAGTGAGGTGCTCGAGGAGTACAACACCCGGCGCGCGCAGGGGCAAATGCAGATTCCGACCGATTCGGTCGAGCATCGCAAACTGGTGGAATCGCTGATCGACGAATTGATCGACGCCGAATTGTTGATTCAGAAAGCGGTCGTAGAGAAGGTAGAAGTCATGGACGGCGACGTATTGCCCGATGTCGAGCAGCAGCTCAAGCGTGTCCGTGATCAATTCAAGAGTGATCAGGAGTATCGTGAAGCGCTTGCCGGAGCTGGTTTCGGCACGCCCGACGAGTACAAGCGCACGCTGATGGATCAAGCGAAGAAGGCGCAGGTGCAGCGTAAATTGATCGAGAAGATGCGCGCCGATGGTAAGATGGTGAAAGTCGTTGTGCCAGAAGCGGACGTGATCGATCAGTACGAACGCCGCCGCACCACGCTGCCCAAGCGGCCAGCGCAGGTCACATTCCGTCAGCTTGTGATTAGCCCAGCACCAAGTGCTGTTGCAAAAGCGCGAGCGCGCGCCAAGGTCGATTCGTTGCTCGTGGAATTGCGCGCAGGCGGTAATTTTGAGCTGATCGCGAAGCGCGAGAGCATGGATCCGTCAAACAAAGAAACCGGCGGCGATTTAGGCTGGAACCGCCGCGGAATCATGGTGCCTGAGTTTGATCGCATGATGTTTGCTTTGCCGCCGGGAGTGCTCAGCCCCGTCGTTGAAACGAACTTCGGGTTTCACATTATTCGCGTCGATAAGGTGCAGCCGGCCGAGGTGAAGGCTCGGCACATCCTCATTACGCCGACGCTCGATTCTGCCGATGAGCAGCGCGCGCGGAAACTCGCGGACAGCGTTGCAACGGCGTGGCGCGCTGGTGCGCGATACGACTCACTCAATGCGCGCTTCCACGATCCTGACGAAGTGAAGGGATTCAATGATCCTTTCCCGAAAGCCGAGTTGCCCGCGCCATATGTGCAGGCGCTCGCGAGCGTCAAAGTCGGCGACATCAGCGCGCCGTTTGCGATTGAGAACAAGCGTTCCGGCAGAAATAAGTTTGTGGTGATGCAGTTGATCACGTCGCAGGAGGAAGGTCTCTTCACCGTGGGTGAGGTGCGCGAGCGCATTCGTGATCAGCTTGTGCAGGAGCGCTCCATGCGTCGCTTCATCGATGGTCTTCGCGCTGGGGCGTTCGTGATGCGGCATCCGGTGACAGAGTTGCCTGCCGCACCACCAGCCGCGCCGCCGGAGCCGTGATGACGGGTCTCACCCGGTGATGCGCCGCCGACCGCGTCTCGCAGTCACGCTTGGCGACCCGCGCGGGATCGGGCCGGAGTTGGTGCAAGCGATGCTTGATGACGATGCGATTGGTGATCTCTGTGATTTGCTGGTTGTTGGTCCGCGCGGCACCGAAGTGGATGTACACGAAGCGATTGGTGTTTGGACCCCAGGGGGAACCGCCGCATTGGCGGGAAAACTTTCTGGCGACGCCATCGTGCGCGCTGTTGAACTTGCCCAAGCGGGCGCGGTGCGTGGCATAGTCACCGCGCCGATCGACAAGCACGCGCTGCTCCTCGGCGGCTTTGACGCGCCGGGTCACACCGAACTGCTCGCCGACCTTACCGATCGAAAGACCGCGATGATGCTCGCGAGCGAGTCGCTGCGTGTGGTGCTCGCCACAACGCATCTTCCGCTGCGCGACGTGATGACCGCACTCACGGCAAACGCGTTACGAGACGCGATTCGATTAACGCGTGAAGGATTGCAACACTGGTACAACATTCCGGAGCCGCGGATTGCACTTTGCGCGGTGAATCCGCACGCCGGCGATGGCGGCCGTTTCGGTAGCGAGGATACCGACCTTCTTGCGCCAATCGCGGCGGAAATGGGCGCGTTAGGGCCGTTCCCTGCTGATACCGTGTTCGTGCGCGCGCTGCGTGGCGAATTTGATGCGGTGATTGCACCATATCACGATGTCGGAATGACGGCGATTAAGGTCGCGTCGTTTGGCAGCGCCGTGAACGTCACCCTCGGATTGCCGTTTCCGCGCACCTCGCCCGATCACGGAACGGCGCTTGATATCGCTGGATTGGGCATCGCTGATCCCACCAGCTTCCGCCATGCTGTGCAGCTTTGCGCGCGGCTCGCGACACACGCCGACTGAGTTAGTCTCGGCCGCGCGGCGTGACCGCGTGCCATAGCCGGGCGTCATCTCGACAGAATTCGTTCCCATCCGTCCACCACGGATTGGCGGCCGACCCACCCCGGTTCGCAGCCTGTCCCAGTTCTGTTGCAGGCTGCCCATGGCGTCACTCGACAAGTTTCTCGTTGCGCTCGGAACCGCGCCTCCAACGACCCTCGTCATGAACGAAGGGCAAGTCGCGGAGTTGCGCTTTGAAGGCGGATCGCGTCAAATCACCAAGCAACCGCTGAGCGCGGAGCAAATTGTTGGATTGATGCGAGAGATCGCGCCTGCGACAATGCAGGCCGTCATCATGCAAGGCGGCCCTGCGCGCTTTCCATACGACGGGAACGGTATTCCGGTTGAGTGCAGTATTCAGCGTGATGCCGATGGTCGCATTGTGGTCCAGATCAAGCCGGCCAGCTCTGCAGACCCAGCGTTGCGCGAAGAAGCCGCAATGGCCAAAGCCACGCCTGTACTTGATAGCGGTCCGCGTCACTCACTGGATGCGTTGTTGCGCACGCTTGCGGCCGAGAAGGCCAGCGATTTGCACCTGCGTGTTGGCGAACCGCCAATCCTTCGTCGCGACGGCGAACTGGTTCGCATTCCGGGTGCCGCGCCACTTGGCGGTGAGCAGCTTGAACAGATGCTGATGGCCTCAATGCCGGAGACCAATCGTCAGGAATTCCGCGAGCGCAACGACACCGACTTCGCCATCGACATTCCAGGTCTGGCACGATTTCGCGGTAACGCGCTGCGTGATCGCTGTGGTGCGGCGGCGGTGTTTCGCCTTATTCCATCAACGATTATCACCGCTGAGCAGCTTGGATTGTCGGCCGAAGAAAAGGCGCTGTGCAATCTGAATAAGGGACTCGTGCTGGTCACTGGTCCAACCGGTAGCGGCAAGAGTACCACGCTCTGCGGCATGATTGACTTGGTCAATCGTACACGCTGCGATCACATCATCACCATCGAAGACCCAATCG
>JANNWU010000112.1:0-4201 GCA_031408755.1 Gemmatimonadaceae bacterium
CGTTCGTGATTGAGGTAAAGGAGGCGCTCGCGTTGGGCGGATTACCGGCCACGAGACTTGAAATTGAGATTACCGAGTCGCTCTTCATGGATGATGTGCCAACAGCATTGCGACATTTACACGAATTGCGCGAGCTTGGCGTCAGCATCGCACTGGATGACTTTGGCACCGGCTACTCATCGCTGGCGTATCTGCGCCGCTTTCCGTTCGACACGCTTAAAATTGATCGCGCGTTCGTTCGCGAGTTGACGCATCGTGGTGACGCGCAAGCGATCGTGCGTATGATCATCGAACTCTCCGCGACACTCGGTATGGAGACGGTTGCCGAATGTGTTGAGGAAGCGGAGCAACTTATGATGCTGCAGGCCGCGGGATGCTTTGCAGTTCAAGGGAATTTGCTCGCGGAGCCAATGCCGCTTGATGGAATTCGCGAACTGCTCAACACGCATCCTCCAGCCACCGCAGCACGGGCGCGTTAACCAGAGGCTCTCGACCGCCTCGCGAGCTGCCTCCACGAAAGACGCCGACTGATCTTACGCCAGTGCTGCCACTGGTTGCCCTGCGAAGACGCCGCGCCTTGGCATAAGGGCAGCACGGCGCGGCACAGCGCGACGTTCACGCACTCGCATCAACGACACCGCATCATTCAATTGCAACAAGCGATCGTTGACGACGGAATCCGCGGACAGCGTACCCAAGGATGGATTGTTCACTGCGGCAAGTATTTCGACAGTTCGTCGCACATCGGCGTCAGTCGTGAGCAGCGCCGGTGGATGACCGATCGTGACACGACGAGGACGGCCAGCGCGCATCCACGCGCGCATGGTGAGTTGGGCGCGGCGACGCAGCGAATGCGCCGACTTGTCGTGCAACGCGGGCAATCTCGTCGCTGTGACGTCAACACCCACCGACTCACCCCAGTCCTGCCACTTGAAATCATTGATGTGCGGGTACGCGTTCACGCGCACCCATGGCGTGCGAAGCGCATCCGCGAGAATCGCACCGTGCATGGCGCACGTGACCACTAGTCGCGCACGCCGAATCGCTTCGATCACGCGCATGAATCCTCCGCACGGATCTACGTATGTCATGCCCGCGGCGGTCGAGACAGCGCGCCAATCTGCGAGCATCGCGCTCACGTGATGTGGGATGAAGACGGTGTCGCCACGAGTCACGACTGGCTCGACAAAATTGCGCAGCAGGTACGCCGGATCGGTGATCGCCATGGAGGAGTGCAATCCCAGCGCACGCGCGGTGCGCGGCCCACGCACAAAGCGAATGTCCCACGAGTCATCGACCTTGGGTGCCACACCGTACCCAACTCCTGAGCCCGCGATCAACTTGGGACCGGCGGGAAGGTTTCCGTTCAGAATCGTCCCGACGCCAACCAACGTGCCCGCCGCTGCTTCGCTCACCTGCCCCGGCAGCAACCGGTTCCAGAGCCACGGGTTCAGATCGTCGCCAAAGTTGCCGAAGTCGTCGCGGTAATAATGCAAGCGCCACGGCCCAGCGGCGCGGCCATTGGCGCTGATGTCTGACGACGGTGTGAAGCGGAGAGCGAGCGCCATAGTCGGAAGTCGGGCGAGGTGGAGCGACCTGAGGCGCCCAAACCGAATGTCGGTCGCCATGCCACCAGACTGAGCAATGGACATGCCCAATGGATGAGCTCGCAATATTTATCGGACTCTCAGAGGGGCCGGCCCACAAGCCGTCCGCGATGTTACCAATTCGCTCACGGGATCGAGGCCGCTGAACTGTGGCGCCACTGCACCGGTCGCAGTGCGTCTGCGACAGGCGTCCAGATGTCGGCATGACCACCGACGCTGCGCAATTGGCACCAGAGGTTCCGGTAAGCGCCCACACTCACCAAGCAGTCGGCGAAACCGTTCGTCGCACGACGCATGTCGCAGGATCAGCCTCTGGTCCGGTGTAGCACTGAAGGCGGAGCGATATTCGCCTTTCCCTTAAAAATGCCGATGCTATGCCAACGCTTTTGATCAATGGTCAGCAGAAAGAGGTGGTCGCCGATCCAACGACACCGCTGCTGTGGGTCATTCGCGATGAGCTGCAGATGACGGGCACAAAATTCGGCTGCGGTATCGCGCAGTGCGGCGCGTGTACGGTGCACCTCGACGGCATTCCGATTCGCTCCTGCGCAACGCCCCTGTCAGCAGCCGGAGGAAAACAGGTCACCACGATTGAAGGGCTCAACGGAACCGCGTCAGATCCGGTGCAGCGAGCGTGGGTTGAAGCGCAGGTACCGCAGTGCGGCTACTGCCAAAGCGGTCAGATCATGTCAGCCGTCGCGCTGCTCAATAAAAATGCAGCTCCTACTGATGATGATATTGATACCGCGATGAGTGGTAACATCTGCCGGTGCGGCACGTACCAGCGCATTCGCACCGCCATTCATCGCGCAGCGGAACTGAGGCGGGTCACCGCATGACTGACTTTGAGACCGGCGTGAGTCGGCGCAGTTTCATCAAGGTTAGCGCCGCGATCGGAGGCGGGCTGCTGATCGCCGTCTATGGTTGCGACACGCACCGCGGCACGCCCGGTACGCAATCGTCGCGCTTCGATCCTAATGCGTTTGTGCAGATCGACACTGATGGCAACGTGCTTGTACTCTCGAAGCATCTGGAGATGGGCCAAGGCGTGTACACTGGCTTGGCAACTATCATCGCTGACGAACTCGATGCCGACTGGAGCAAAGTGCGCGTCGAAGGCGCGCCTGCGGACGAGAGAAAGTATGCGAATCTGGCATTCGGACCGCAGCAAGGTACCGGTGGATCAAGTGGGATCGCCAACTCTTGGGATCAACACCGGAAGGCCGGCGCTACTGCTCGTGCGATGCTGGTTGCGGCAGCGGCATTGCAGTGGCGCGTTCCGGTCTCGGAGCTAAACACGGAACCGGGCGTTGTTGTGCACGCCGCCTCAAATCGCCGCGCGACATATGGGACTCTGGTTGCCGCGGCATCGAAATTGGCCGTGCCTGAAACGGTTTCGTTAAAAAACCCGACGCAGTTCCGCTACATCGGCAAAGAGACGGTGACCCCACGCGTTGATGCGGTCGCAAAGTGCAACGGTCAGGCAACATTTACGCAGGATGTGAAGCTTCCCGGAATGCTCACGGCGGTGGTGGCGCACGCGCCGCTGTTTGGTGCCCGCGTTGAATCGTTCGATGCAACGAAAGCGAAGGCGATTCCCGGCGTGACCGACGTCGTCCGCATCCCAACTGGCGTCGCGGTGCTCGCAACGACGTTCTGGGCCGCGCGCCAAGGTCGCGACGCGCTCGCCATTCAGTGGAACACGGTGGGCGCGAATACAATGGGTAGCGCTGAG
Organism: Gemmatimonadaceae bacterium; assembly: GCA_031408755.1. GTDB lineage: Bacteria > Gemmatimonadota > Gemmatimonadetes > Gemmatimonadales > Gemmatimonadaceae > JACMLX01. Next base: position 3,343 of record JANNWU010000112.1, read on the forward strand.
GTGATGGCGCAGTTTCGGTCGCTGGCAGAAACGCCGGGCATCGAAATTCGAAACGATGGCGATGTAAGCGCTGCACTCAGCGCATCGGCGAAGACGGTGAATGCAACGTACGAGTTTCCATACTTGGCGCACGCGGCAATGGAGCCACTGAATTGCGTCGTACGACTTGGTACCTCAAGTGCCGAAGTGTGGAATGGCAATCAATTCCACACCGTTGATCAAGCCGCTGTTGCGAAAGTATTTGGCTTTGCACCAGCACAAGTTGCGATGCATACCGTCTTCGCTGGCGGAAGTTTTGGGCGACGCGCGAACGCGAAGTCAGACTACGTGGTGGAAGCCGCTGAGATAGCGAAAGCAATCGCTGGCCGGGCTCCCGTGAAGCTCGTGTGGACTCGCGAAGATGACATGAGCGCGGGCTACTTTCGACCGGCCTTTCTGCATCGGATCAGCGGTGGAATTGACGCCAGCGGCAAACTCGTTGCGTGGCAGCATCGCGTCGTTGGACAATCGGTGTTGGAAGGCTCCGTCTTCGCCCCAACCGATGGCAAAGACTCTGCGTCGTACGAAGGAGCGTCGGATCATCCGTACGCTGTCGAGAACATGCACCTGGACGCGCATTTTCCCAGAATCGGCATCCCCGTGCAGTGGTGGCGTTCTGTTGGACACACGCACACAGCATTCGCGGTGGAGATGTTCGTGGATGAACTCGCGCACGCAGCCGGTATCGACCCGCTCGCATTCCGGCGTGCACTGCTCACCAGTGATCCACGTCGCCTGCACGTACTCAACATTGCCGCAGATTTGGCCGGATGGGGCACACCGCTACCAGCAGGCCGCGCACGCGGTCTCGCAGTGCATA
>JANNWU010000113.1:0-5200 GCA_031408755.1 Gemmatimonadaceae bacterium
GCGAGGCCAGCGCCAAATCGGGCAAGAAAAGAACGGCGAGCCACCAGCGTCGGCGGTGTGGGAACGTCGGAAGATGCGGTCATCGGCAATCGGTGCGAAAGTACAGTGTCGAGCGGAGCACACGATGGAAAGAAAACACTCGGTAGCGGTTTCGGCATGACCGAAGGTGGACGCGCTACGTCTGCGGCGCGTTGACCGGGCCGCCGCACGCTGGCACCTTCCGCTGCTACCTCCGTCCCACGACGCCGATGCCACCCTATCGCTCTCACTTCCTGCTGCTCGCGGCCGCCGCCGCCGTCGTTGGCTGCTCAACCGGGAGTGAACGCCCAACCGCGCCACCGCGAACGCTGACTCTGACTCCGCTCCCGTCGCCCGCTCGTGCTGCTGCCGCCGAACCGTTTGTGTCCCTCGGCTCGAATGGAACCGTATTGCTGAGCTGGCTTGAACGGAACACCGATTCGTCCACGGCAATGCACGTCGCTCGGCTGTCGACCGCAAATGTTTGGAATGCATACAATGAGGTCGTTCGACGGCGCGATCTCTTCGTGAATTGGGCCGACTTTCCATCCGCTGTCGCGCTGGCCGATGGACGGTGGCTTGCGCACTGGCTTCAGAAAAACGGCAGTGGCGCATATGCATACGATATTCGGATCTCCCAGTCTTCTGATAGTGGCGCGACGTGGTCGCAGGCCGTGATACCGCACAAAGCTGGCATTCAGGCGGAGCACGGCTTTGCGACATTGCTGCCGAACGCGGACTCGTCAGCGGATATTGTCTTTCTCAACGGTGATGTTGCTCCGGCACCACTTGGTGGCACTGCGAGTAACGCCGCGCACGCGTCGCACAGTGAAGCCGATGGCCCGCCAATGCGACTGGGCTTCGCGCACGTCAGCGCTGCCAGCACGGTGTTGCCCGATACGATGTTGCCCGACACAGTGTTGCCCGACACAGTGTTGCCCGACACGGTGTTGGACGCGCGGACTTGCGATTGCTGTCAAACCGCGATTGCGCAGACGAGCAACGGCCCTGTCGTGCTCTATCGCGACCGATCGGAGAACGAAACGCGCGACATCAGTGTGATGCGTCGCGTGCAAGGAAAGTGGACACAAACCATACCGCTGCATCGGGATAACTGGATCATCAATGCGTGCCCGGTCAACGGTCCTGCTATTTCTGCCGACGGCATGCGGGTCGCCGCCGTGTGGTTCACGGCGGCGCGCGATACCGCGAAGGTGCAGTTGGTGTTTTCCTCCGACGCCGGCGCGACCTTTGGTGCGCCGGTGCGCATCGATGCTGGTGCACCAGTGGGTCGCGTTGACGTGGAGATGCTCGATGGCGGCGACGCGCTGGTGACTTGGATTGAGCGCACCGGCGCGGAGTCTGCCGAGATCCGTGCGCGCATTGTGCGCTCAGACGGCCGCGCTGAACCAGCGATTACGATCGCGACATCGAAACAGAGTCGCGCCAGTGGTTTTCCCCGCATGGTTCGTCGTCGCGATGATGTTGTGTTGGCGTGGACTATGCCGGGCGCCACCAGCACGATTCAACTCGCATCGCTGCGTATCGGACCTCGCCGATAACACTGCTCACCGCCACATGCCGAGGCGTGTGCGCTAAGCAATGCAGCGTCTTCGCTCGCTGCGCCGTAGTCTTCGCAACCTTCCCATACCACTCCCCATGCGCCGACTGCTCGTTCTCGCACTCGTGGCCACCGCCGCGGCACCGCTGGCCGCTCAGCGCGGTGCACAGCTCATTGATTCTGCGTACACCGCGCAAATTCTCGAGCTCACGCCCAAGCATCCGAAGTACACTTTCCTGACGGATCTCGTCGATTATCTCCCCAAATCGGCAACCGTGCCAACGCCGTTGCAGTCGCTGGGCTATGTGCCCGGCACTATTGGACGATTGGCGTACAGCGCGGAGGCCGCGAAATACTTCCGCGCGGTTGATGCAGCCTCCGATCGCGTGCAGGTGGTGAGCCTGGGTAAATCGGAAGAAGGTCGCGAGATGGTGATGGGTATCATCGCCGATGAAGCGACAATGGCGCGCTTGCCAGAGTACAAAGCGATGCTGCGCAAGCTCACCGATCCGCGTGGACTCTCCGCCGCTGACCGTGCCGAATTGATTCGCATGGGCAAGCCGATCTATCTGCTCAGCGGCGCGTTGCACTCCACCGAGACGGGTAGTCCGGAAGCGATGATCGAGATGCTCTACCGGTTGGCGGTTGATGAAGGTGAGCATGTCAAGAAGATTCGCGAGAATGTCATCACCATGATCATTCCAGTGTGGGAAGTGGATGGTCGCGATCATTACGTCGATTTCTATCAACAGAATCGGCGGCTGAATTTGCCACTCTCTGCTGGCGTTGGCCTGCCGTACTGGGGCAAGTACGTCGCCCACGACAACAATCGCGACGGGATGGCGTTGACGTTGGAATTGACACGCGCATTTCTCAAAACATTCCTCGACTGGCGCCCGACAGTTACACATGACTTGCACGAGTCGGTGCCATTTTTGTATACGAGCACGGGCACAGGACCGTACAACACCGAGTACGACGCCATCCAAATTGACGAATGGTTTCAACTTGCGTACGCAGAGATCACCGACTTAACGCGCCGAGGATTGCCGGGCGTGTTTACGTATCAATTTTACGACGGCTGGGCACCGAACTACGGTTTATCCATCGCGAATTTGCACAATTCGATTGGCCGCTTTTACGAGACGTACACATCCAACGGCGCTGATTGTCAGAACAGCGTGCAGCTTCCGGCCAGCGCTACATCGGTGCAATGGTATCGTCCAAATCCACCGGTAAACGGCATCAAGTGGTGCATCCGAAGCAACGTCAACTATCAACAGTCGGGAGTGTTGACCGCGCTGCGGCATGTGGCGGACAATCGTCAGCGCTATCTGGAAAATGCTGTGACGAAGGCTGAGCGCAGCATTGCCCGCGGTACGCGAGAAGCGCCGTATGCATTCGTGATTCCGCGAGGTCAGCGTCGCGCAGCAGAAGCATCGGAGATGGTGAATTTGTTCCGCACGCAAGGCACAGAAATCCATGAGGCGAGTGAGAGTTTTATGCTCGCCGGTGGCAAAGATTCCGTGAAGGTTGAAAGCGGTGATTGGATTGTGCGGCTTGATCAGCCTTACACGCAGTTCCCGCGCACCGTACTCGCGCTGCAAAGTTTCAAGCCAACCGATCCACAACCGTACGACGACACGGGTTGGACGATGGATTTGCTGCGACACGTCACGACGCTCAAAATCAGCGACTCCACAGTGTTGCGGAAACCAATGCGCATGCTGACTGCCGACGCGAGCGTGACGGGTGTTGTCGCAGGCGCCGGAAACACGCTGCTTGTCCCGCACCTCGGCGACTGGCGGTCATCTGTCTTGCCGTGGAAAGTTGCAGGAGCACGAGTCCGCGTTGCAGACACCACGTTCGATGTTGCGGGCAAGAAGTATGAGGCGGGTACGTTCATCATTTCCGACGCACCAGCGGTTCGTACGGCAATCACCGCGCTCGGCATGAGTGCAGTTGCAACCAGTGATCTCTCGGTTCCGTCTCATACGATTTCGCTGCCGCGCATCGCGATCATGCATTCGTGGACATCCACGCAAGACGAAGGCTGGGTGCGGTATGCGTTTGACCGGCTTGGCGTGCCGTACACCGGGATCTCCGAACAGGAGATTCGCGCGCCAGGATTTCTCGAGCGGTTTGATGTGGTCGTCTATCCGCACGTGGGTGGCAACGCGGCCACGTTGCTGAATGGTCGCTCAATGGCTGGACCACCGGTGCCGTGGAGGAAGTCTGCGGAAACGCCACACCTCGGCAGCGTCGACGAAACGGATGATGTGCGCGTTGGTATGGGCGTTGATGGAATGCTCGCGCTACGCCGATTTGTTGAACGCGGCGGGCTATTGTTCACTGAAGGTGGTACATCGCGGTTTGTTGCCGACATGGGCTTCCACTCACAGGTGAGTGTTGTAGAAACACCAACGCTTCGCGCGCGAGGCGGTGTGTTCCGCGGCGAAGTTGTCACCCCCGCGCATCCAATGTTGTATGGATACGAACGAAAGAGTTTCCCATTGTTCTTCTCACAGGCGCCGGTGATGCAAGTCGGCGGCGGTGGCTTTGGGCCGGGCGGTGCAGCACTAATCACGCCCGCTGGTCCGGCAATGGGCATGGGCGGAAAGCCTGTCGATTCAGTAACGCTTGCGGCCACTGAGCGCGTGAAAGCGCGCGTCGTTGTGAAGTGGGCGCAGAATGCCGATTCGCTGTTGGTCTCTGGTTTAATCGCTGGTGGAAGTGAAATGGCCGGTCGCGCTGCCGTCATTGATGCGCCGATGGGTTCGGGACATGTCATTCTCACCGGCACACGTCCGTGGTACCGCTGGCAGAATCAGGGCGCAATGGCGATGGCGTTCAATGCCATTGCTAACTGGAATGCACTTAGCGCGACGCCGGTGACTGCTGCGACGGGAAGTGCGCGACGTGCCGTGGGCGGAAATCGATAGATGAGATGCGCGCGGATGTTCCGGCACGCGCTGCTCGCCGCCCTCAGTGCGCTGACAGCGATTGTGCAGCAGGCGCAGACACCCGCGCGCGTCACGCTGGCGGTCGTTGGTGGTCGCATTATTGATGGCTACGGCGGACCGGTGATCGAGAACGGCGTGATCTTGATCAGCGGAGACCGGATTAGCGCCGTTGGTCGCGTGTCTGATCTCGTCGTTCCAACTGGAACGCCAGTCATTGATGCAAATGGGCATACAGTTATGCCCGGTCTCATCGATATGCACGTGCATCTGCATCTGGTTGGGCACGGTGACTACAAACGATGGAATGATCTGTACGGTACGCGTGACGCCTCGGTCGTGATGCCAATCGCTGCGCGCCAGTTGCTCATGGCAGGCGTAACGACAGCGCGCGATTTGGGCGCTCGACTTGAGGACATTCTGAGCGTGAAACGCCGGATTGCGGCAGGCGAGCTCGTTCTTCGCCAAGGTGAGCGGGTAACACAGGGACACCTCGATGCACTGACGGCTCTCGGACTCCGAAACGAAGCACTCGATACCATGGCGGTCCTCGTCATTGTGGTCATGGTCAACCTCATTGTCGGTTTTGTCACGGTCTATCTGCGCCTCTTCCACAATGGCAGCGAGACCGACTCCTGGCGGTGGCGGCTGCGCCAGCGCG
>JANNWU010000114.1:0-21404 GCA_031408755.1 Gemmatimonadaceae bacterium
GGCGCAGCACCTGCACGAAAAGCACAAGGTGCACTTGGCAAAGACGATTTTCTCAAGCTGCTCGTCGCGCAGTTGAAGAACCAAGATCCACAGAGCCCGGCAAGCCCCGATCAAATGGCGGCGCAGTTGGCACAGTTCTCCAGCGTTGAACAACTCACGAACATCTCGAAGACGCTCGAGTCGCAAGGACTGTCGCAAAGCGCGTTGTTGAACGAAGTGGCGGCGGGAGCAGCCGTCGGCAACATCGGCCGCACGATCACGGCCAACAGCGATCTGATCGAACTGAGTGGTAGTGGTACTGAGACGATGCTGGTGACCGGCAACGGAGGGCCGGCACAGTTGACAGTCTTTGATGTACGCACCGGACGTGAAGTCTCATCGCGTTCACTGGGCTCGCTGAGCAGTGGTACAAGTGAGATCAACATCGGACGCGCGTTGAGCCAGCTCGAGCCTGGCGTCTATCGCGTTGCAGTGACAACACCAAACAGCAAAGGCGATCCAATGCGATTGTCCACTGCCGTGAAGGGTGTCGTTACTGGTCTGGCGACAACATCAGAGGGATTGCAGTACGCGATGGGCAGACTGCGCGTACCGCTCTCCGCTGTCACGGAAATCAGCACGCGCTGATCACCGATCGTCTCGCAGTCTTCACCGTCGCACGTGCAGAGCAGGGATCCTCGCACGATTGACGACACGATGGCCGCAGTTCACCTCATTTCCCTACTTCGCACATGCTTCGCTCTCTCTTCGCCGGTGTCACTGGTTTGCGGAACCATCAGTTTCGCATGGATGTCATTGGCAACAACATCGCTAACGTCAACACGGTCGCGTTCAAAAGCGGTCGTGTCACCTTCAAAGAAGGATTCGCACAATTGCTGCAGGGTGCGAGTCGTCCGCCCGGTGATCAGGGTGGCGTGAATCCAGTGCAGATCGGACTCGGTTCGCAAATTGGATCGGTCGATCAGTTGTTCACGCAGGGCAATGTCGAAACCACCGGTGTGGCTACAGACTTAGCAATCCAAGGTGATGCGTTCTTCGTGGTGCGTAAGGGCGGTGAGACGTACTACACGCGCTCCGGCAATTTTCAGCTCGATGCGGAAGGTCACTTGGTGTCACCAACCAATGGCTTCATTGTGCAAGGCCGTATGGCGCAAGACGGCATCATCAACGACACGATTACTGACGTTGTACTGCCATTCGGACAAAAGGTGGCCGCGAAAGCCACTACTACCGCAAGCGTATCGGGGAACCTCAACTCATCGGCAGGCGTGTTCAATCCCGCTGATCCCGACGGTCTTGGTCCACAAAGCGGCGGCTTTGGTCCAGACACGCGCGCTGTCGCAGCAAATGCTGGCACGTTTACCAACGGCACGATTGGCATGTTCGACGCACTTGGCAACAAAGTCGACGTCAAGATGTGGATGTGGAAAACGGGGAGCAATCAGTGGGATTGGCAGGTCGATCAAGCGTCGCTGCCATCAGGATTTACGTTGGGCGCAGGCACACCGGGTGCACCGGGCGTGAGCGGTCAGTTCACCTTTGATCCGACGACGGCGTTGCTTTCACAATCGGCAATTGCGGGCGGCCCGAATGCCGGTACCGGCGTCGCAAGCCCAACGATTTCGATCAACGGTCCCGGCGGTGCGCTCATCTCCGTCACGCTCAACCTCGGCGCTGAAGTTGACGGTTCAGCAGTTGCTGGTTCGTTGGCCGGACTGACGCAATTTGCCGGCACTGGTACTGCCGTGCTGCGCGATCAAGATGGATATCAGAGTGGTCAGCTGCAGGACTTTAGCATCGATCGTCTCGGTGTCATCAGCGGATCGTTCACGAATGGTGTCAACCAAGTGTTGGGCCAAGTAGTGATGGCTGATTTCAACAATCCCGCGGGCCTCATGCGCAGCGGTGACAACATGTACGCGCTGAGCAGTAACTCCGGCGGCGCAGTGTTGGGCTACGCACTTGAAGGCAGTCAGAGCTTTATGACGAGCGGCGCACTTGAAATGTCCAACGTCGATCTGGCGCAGGAATTCACCAGCTTGATCGTTGCGCAGCGCGGCTTTCAGGCGAACGGTCGTGTGATTACCACCAGCGACAGCATGCTGGAAGAATTGGTGAACCTCAAGCGATAGACTTTGTGCGGCGGTAGCGCGTCGGAACAGTCGGCGCGTTACCGCGAAGTCGCGCACTTTCACGCGCCGCTCGCAACAGTGCGACGGAATGGCATGCGCGTTACCGCGAGTCGCGCACTCTCACGCGCAGCACACAAGAGTGCGACGGAGTGGCACGTCATCACGACGCTACGAAATCAGACTTCTCGTGTACCGCGCCGCGCTGCCCAAGCCGCACTGCCCTCGGCGACTGCCCTCGCCGGTCGAAGCGAGCGCCGGTCGCTGCCAGACCACCGGACACCCACTCCGCTGCCGCGCCAGCCTTCTCACGTCAACTCGGCAAAAATGCGTTCCAGCCCTGGGTAATTCTTGCCGAGTGTTCGATCTGAGCGTGACAGCTAAAGACAATTTCTTCACGCTAACCCGTTGCCATACAACGATTTATACATTCTACCGAGCGTCGGTCCAGTCTGGCACAACCACTGCTTTGGATGAGAGGAGAGACACTCAGACTCAACCTCCATCCGTGCCCGCACTCCCATGTCCGACGAAGCGACCGCCCCAGTTGAGGGTGCTGAGAAAAAGAAGAAGGGCCTGCCTGGCTTCGTGATCCCGCTGGTGCTGTTTCTGACCGGATTCGGCGGCGGTGGATTCGTCGGCGCAAAGGTGGTGGGCCCCAAACTCACAGCTGGCTTCAGCGGCAACATCACGGCCGCCGATCTCGCCGCGCACAGTCAGAAAAAGGGCGCTGCCGGCGGTGAGCACGGTGATTCGACCGACAGTGGCGAGGAGCACGCTGATGGCGACGCTGATGCTGGCGGCGAACACGGTCCCGTTGCACCGGCGCTGTTCACAATCAGTGATCTGGTGCTCAATCCTGCCGGATCAGGCGGCACACGCTTCTTGATGCTGTCCGTCGCATTCGACATGAAAGACTCCGCCGCGGTGGAAGCGATCAAGACGCGCGATGCAGAGATCAAAGATGCGGTGCTCGCATTGGTTGGTGCGAAAACGGTGGAGCAGTTGGCAGAAGTTTCGGCGCGCGAACCGCTGAAGGTCGAGATTCGCGATCTGGTCGGTCGCATCACGAAAAAGCCGAAGAACATCAAGCGCGTGAGCTTTCCACAGTTTGTCATTCAATAGCGCGTCTGCAATGACAACTGAATCACTCAGCCAGTCCGACATCGACCATCTCCTCGGCGGCCCGAAAACGGGTGTCGGTGGGCGCGCGTCTGTCGATCTTGAGCCATTGCACTACGATTTTCGTCGACCGCACCGCATCTCCAAAGAACGCCTTCGCACGATCGAAGCGATGCACGAACGGATGGTGAAGAACATTGAGAGCTATCTCATGTCGCGGCTACGCGGTCAGCTTGATGCACGATTGCAGCGCGTTGAACAGCTTAGCTTCGGCGAGTTTACGAAGGTTTTACCAACGCCGTGTACCAGTTATGTGATGGACATCAACGGCGAAGGCGGCTTGCAGGGCGTGATCGATTTTGGTCTCGACTTTGCCTACGTTCTCGTTGATCGATTGTTCGGCGGTGGTGGTTCTGCAACGGTACTTGGTCGCGCATTGACAGCGTTGGAGCAAGGCGCGATTCGGATTGTCGCGGATCGTGTTGCCGATATCGTGCGCAATGTGTGGCAGGAGTTTATGCCGCTGAGTCTGAACATTGTTGGCTTTGAAGCCTCGCCTGAGATACTTAAGGCCTGCGCGAAAGATGACGCGGTGTTGGTGGCGCACATTGAAATCAACGTCAACAACGTATCGTCGAACATTCTCATCTGCCTGCCGTTTGCCGCGCTTGAGGAGTATTTCGCAAACTCTGAAGTGCGCCGTGTGTCGACAACCGTACGTAGCGATGAAGAGTTGCGAACTCAACGCCGGAACGCTGAGCAGTCGCTACGCGAAACGCGCGTAAGCGTTGCGGCGCGACTTCCTGATTTCCGAATTACGATGCAGCAGCTAGCCGAGTTACGTGCTGGATCGGTGATCGATACGGGGATTGCAGTCGACGCGTTGATTTCCGTCACAGTTGCTGGGCAGCCACGCCTTGTTGCAAGCGCAGGTCGCGCGAGTGGACGTCTCGCCGCCGTTATCGCCGATGGTCGGCTCTCAGAATCTCGCGCCATCGCGTCTATCTCTCCCATAGCCATGTTGCCGCAATGAAGCAGACTGAATCCGCCGCATCGAACGTGTCAGATATGACTAGTGATTCCGCGGCTGTGGCGACGGTTGATGATGGCGCTGCAACGAACGCTGATTACTCTGAACTCGATCGGCCTATTGGGCAGCCAAACGAAGTGCCAATTGGCATGCTGATGGATCTGACCTTACCCGTCTCCATTGAGCTTGGTCGCACCAAGATGTCCGTACAAGAAATTCTGCAACTTGGGCGCGGTTCAATTGTGCAGCTCGAGCGATTGGCCGGTGAGCCGATTGACATCTTTGTTGGCGAGCGACGTTTTGCCGAAGGTGAAGTCGTCGTACTGGGCGAAAACTTTGGTGTGCGTGTGACGCGTATTCTCAGTCGCGCCACCGGTCCGGAGTTGCTCGGATGAGTGCTGCAGGCTACGCGGGCATCATCGGCACGCTGGCATTTGTGCTTGGCCTAATCCTCGTTGTGGCGAAAGCTGCGCGACGATTTTTGCCAGGTAACACACAAGGCGGTGCATCGGATGCGTTCAGCGTAGTCCAGCGCATTTCGTTAGGCCAACGCCAAGGAATTGCGATCATTCAACGCGGCGACATGTTGGTCGCGGTGAGCGTTGGTGACGGTGGCGTGCGCATGCTCTTTACTGCGCCGCATGACGCATCGACCAGTGCAGCGAATGACACGCCGGCGCTCGCGGTTTCCGCTTTGCCGAGTATTGCGGCAACGCCTTCATTTCGCAAAGCATTACGTGTGGCAACGCGCAGCTCGAAAGCATTAAGTGCGCTGTTCGTGTGTGCAGTGGTGTTTTCGACTGCGGCGCTCGCTCAAGAACAACCGCCACCTCCTCCACCAACACCACCACCAACACCGCCAACGGTTCAACAACCAGTTGTGCAAGCGCTAGCAGTACAGCAGCCGTCCGTACAGGCACCCGTGCGGAGCGAGCCGTCCGCAGCGCTTTCGACTAGCGGACTTCCATCACTGCGAACGTTACCCGCACCTGGTGTGCAAGCCGGACCGCGTGATCAACCAACTGGCGCCGATGCGCAGGTGCCTGTAGCGCGTCCCACGCGACCTGCACGCACCGCGTCTCGCAACGGCGGCGGGGCAAACATTGCGCCGCTGATTCCTGCGCCGCAAGCGCGTGGTATCGCGAGTACGAAAGGCTCGGCACCGCTCTCCACGCCAGAGTCGCGACGTATTGCGCAACGCGCGGACAGCATGCTGACACGCCTCGCACCGCAGCTCGATCTCAAGATGGGCGGATCCGGCAAAGAAGAAGGACTACGCCTGAGCGGTACCGTCGGCGTTGTGATCATGATGGGATTGCTGTCGTTGCTGCCGGTGTTGTTGCTCATGATGACAGGATTCACTCGCATCTTGATTGTGCTGCACTTTCTGAAGCAGGCGCTTGGAACGCAGACAACGCCGCCCGGTCAGTTGGTTGCAGCAATGGCGCTGATGTTGAGCGGCTTCGTGATGGCACCAACGTTGAGAGAAGTGAACAGCTCGGCGCTCGAACCGTGGATGGATGGCAAAATTGAGCAAGTCGAGATGATGCAGCGCGCCGTCGTGCCGTTCAAGACATTTATGTTGAAGCAGGTGCGGGATCAAGATCTGCAGACGTTCGTCGATCTGGCTGATGCACCGGAGCCAGCCACGCGCGAAGCGGTACCGTTGGTGATTCTGATGAGTGCGTTTGTCACCAGCGAGTTGCGCACCGCATTTCAGATTGGCTTCGCGCTTTTTCTTCCCTTCATCGTGATCGACGTTGTCGTGAGCTCGGTGCTCATGAGTATGGGCATGGTGATGTTACCACCGGCGATGATCTCTCTGCCGTTCAAGCTCTTGTTGTTTGTGCTCGTTGATGGGTGGGGCTTGGTGATTACTGGGCTTGTGCAGAGTTTTCGGTGATCGTTGCGGCCGGTAGTGGAACGATTCCCGATTTACTCTCGCCCGGCGGCGCTGCAACGTTTGCGCTTCTTGTCGCGCGGATTGGTGGGTTGGTGTTAGTGGCGCCGATTTTTTCGAATCGTGGTATTCCGGTCAAATTGCGCACCGCGATCATGCTACTGTTTGCAGCGGTGTTGATCCCTGTGGCTCGTGCGCACGCATTGGTTCCGGCGACAATCACGCCAGCGACAATGTTCAGCGAATCGTTGATCGGATTTGGGTTAGGACTTGGTACCGCAATCCTGATCGGCGCTGCGACATCTGCAGGCGATTTAATGTCTGTGCAAATTGGCCTGGCCGGTGCCAGCGTTCTTGATCCGATGACGAACATTCAAGTTCCCGTACTCGGTCAATTCTTCACAGCGTTTGTCACACTGCTGCTATTCGCAAGCGGCGGACATCTGGTGATGCTTGACGGCCTTGGAGCCTCACTGGATGTGCTCCCAATTGGCAGCGTGCCAGATGTAAGTGCTGGACTGTTGGCGATTGCGAAAATGGGCGGACAGCTTGTGTCGCTTGGTGTGATGTTTGCCGCACCGGTAATCGCCGCGACAATGCTCACCAATGTGTCACTCGCAATTCTGACACGCGCCGCGCCGCAATTGCAGATCATTACGGTGGCCTTCCCGCTGCAGATTGTAGTGGGGCTCTTTACGCTCGCCGCATCGCTGGGTTTGACTGCCGTATGGTTAGGCGGCTGGCCAACGTTTCACGATGGATTGCTCGGTCGCATTCTCGGGCCCATGCTGCTGTCGGCGCCGTAAGAGCACACGTAAGAGCACACGTAAAAGCGCACCGTGGCGGAAACCAACGACGGCGACAAAACAGAAGAACCATCCAGTAAGCGGCTTGATGACGCGAGACTGGATGGCAACATCCCGCGCAGCACCGAGCTGACGTCCGCCGCAATGTTGTGCGGCGCCGCGCTGGTGTTGACGAATGTCGCGCCTGCGATGGGACAGTACTTGGTCAAGATGATGGGCAGCGGATTACTCAACGCTGGCGCCAACATTCGAAGCCCCGAAGATCTCGTGTATGACGTAGTCGGTCTCGGTTGGCGCACGCTGGGGCAATTGTCGCTACTGCTTGGTGCGTTCGCATTGGTCGCGCTCACGGTGAGCGGTTTGCAAGCCCGTGGAATCATGACCACGAAGACAATGGCGCCGAAACTCAGTCGCATTAGTCCTCTGAAAAATCTTGGGCGCGTGTTTGGAGCCCAAGGCGCGGCAGACTTGGTCAAGAGTATCGTCAAGCTTGCCATTGTTGGCAGCGTGGTGTACGCCGCGATTGATGACATGTGGCGTGACGTGTTGTCGTTGGCGCAGCGCGGACCAATGGGCGTGGCCTTGTTGTTCAAGGATCACGCGATTGGCTTGTTGCTCCATGCTGGAATTGCGTATCTCGCGCTTGGCGCCGCGGATTACGGTTTCCAGTGGTGGCGCTGGAAGAAGTCGTTGATGATGAGCAAGCAGGAGCTGAAAGACGAGTCGAAGCAGTCAGAAGGCGACCCGATGATTAAGCAGCGCATGCGCAGTGCACAGCGCGCGTTAGTGCGAAAGCGCATGCTTGCGGATGTCACAACGGCCAATGTGGTGATCGTGAACCCAATTCACATTGCCGTCGCGATCCGGTACGATCCGTTGGTGGCGCCGGCGCCGATCATTGTCGCAATTGGTCAACGCAAAATCGCAGAGCGAATCAAGCAGATCGCGTTTGAAAATGGTGTGCCGGTTGTGGAAAACATTCCGGTGGCACGCGCGTTGTTGGCCAGCCGAGTGCAGCCAGGAACGCAGATCCCGATTGAGTTGTATGTGGCCGTGGCGGAGGTGTTGGCATTCGTGATGCGGCAGAAGGCGAAGTTTGGGAGTCGGTGGATGGGGAATGCGGCGACGGTGGATGATTAGCTGCGGCGCCGAGCTTTATGTGGACTAGGTTCGACGGACCGAGTCATGTTGCGCCTCTACTGTGAGCTGATCGCGCACACTAAACAACGGCGGGTGCATACGGCGGGACTTCATTGGAGTCGCGAAGCAATAGATCAAGAAACCGCTGATGTAAGAATAGCTTTTCGCGTCCGATTCGAATTTCTCGGAGCATCCCAATGCCGACGAGCCGCTTGAGATGAAGAGCCGATGTTTGGCGCGTCCCGATGCCGTGTCTCACGAGTGTCTCAATCCTGCAGTATGGTTGGACGAACAATGCGTCGACTAATTTACGACTATAGTGTCGGGGTGTTTCGTCGCGCACGAAGCGGACCGCTTCACGTTGCAGCGCGCTGATGGCGTGTATTTTCTGCGTTGTCCATTGCGCCGTACTGGCAACCGCGGTGAGGACAAATATTATCCACGTTTCCCAATCACACTCTGCTGTGACGCGCTGTAATAGACGGTAATACTCTGCACGATTCGCTAGGATGTATCGCGAGAGATAGAGCACGGGTTCGCGTAGGAGTCCGTCCGACACGAGCATGAGTAGGTTTAGTATGCGTCCGGTTCTGCCGTTTCCGTCTGTGAACGGGTGAATCGCCTCGAACTGATAATGCGCGACAGCCATGCGAATCAACGGATCCAGCTCTGGCGATTCATGAAGGAATCGTTCCCAATTCGACAGCTTCTCCTGCAGTAGTGTCTCGCCTACCGGCGGCGTGTAGACAATTTCACCATCGGCAAAGTTGCGCAGCGTCGTACCAGGAATCCGCCGCACCTGCATCTCAATGTTCTTAATCCGCGAGCACACCTGAATTGCGGTTTCAGTACTCAACGGCCGATGCTCGAGGGCTCGGAATCCTTCGTTCAGTGCTTGACGATATCGCAACGCTTCCTTCGCTGCTGGATCTCCGCCGAGATCGTTAAGCTGTGCAAGGCGAAATAGATCATCAGTCGTGGTCACGATGTTCTCGATCTCGCTGCTTGCCTGCGACTCGAGCAGTGGAATCGTGTTGATCAACACAGCCTGATTAGGAATCAGCTCGCCTGCGGTACGAAGCTCAGCCATCGCAACTCGCGCTAAAATGCAAGACTTCAAGACTGCCGTGGTCTGCAGTTCAACAGTCGGTGGCAGCATCGGCAGGGCGTTGTACGGCGAGCTTGGTACGAACACGGCGGGGTTTCCTCGTATGGTCGATAGGTGTGTTGGCGCCTGACCAGAAGTGACATGTACACTAGACTGCGAAAAACGTACACGTTTTCAAGATATGTACGCCGTGTACATGTCAATGAAACATGTTCGATATACGCCGATAATCGAACGTTTTACCGTTCGGACGCCTTGTATCTAAAAATCGGCGACTGGAATTGAGCGTCACAGATCAGTTCTGTCAGAGCGGATTCTATCAGGGCTCAAGGGTTTCAAAAACGACTTCCCAAACCCGTCCGCAACCTTCTTTCCGCCAAAGAGACGACAACCAAACCCGCCGCCCCCACTCGGCAAAACCTGCCTACTCCGGCAACTTTCAACCGCTCATCACACCCACACCAAACCCCATAAACACCTGTTCCACAACAACTTAGCTCAACTGTAACTCACCAGACCCAACTGGCATCTGGTGTGCTTCTACATGAGACCGTCCCACACCCAACGGCTCATGTCACACGCGCAGATCATAGACCTCGCTCGAAACGCCATCCTGCTCTCACTCCTCGTGTCAGCACCGATGCTCGCCGTCTCCCTCGGCGTCGGATTGGCGGTTTCGATCTTCCAAAGCGTCACGCAGATCCAGGAACAGACCCTCGTCTTCCTGCCAAAGCTGGTCGGTGTCTCGGCCATCTTTTTGGTGGCGCTGCCGTGGATGGTGCAACTGCTCGTGAAGTTCACGACAGAGTTGCTGCGTGGGATTCCTAGCTTCGCGGCCTGAGGTCAGCACTCATGGCCACCTCCACTCCGCGCGCGGCGTACGGCGCACTGCCGTCAGACAATCACACACCGCGCTACCACGCACCTGCGGCACGCCGCATCTCGCGCTTCAACGCTCCGGCCGCACGTGAGCAGCGCATTGACGCGCCCGCAGCGCGCAGTGATCGATTCCGCGCGCCAACAGACAACACCGGCACCAAATACAGCGCACCTGGCGCGCGTAGCACCGTGGAGTTCCGCGCGTGAGCGCTGCAGCAGCGCCGCTTCCAATGGGAGCGACACGTAATTCAGGTCGAGCAGCGGAAGTCGCACTCGCTATTGGCGTGGTCGCGATCATTTCGCTGCTCGTTGTACCGCTGCCAGGTGTCATTCTTGATCTGTTGCTCGCTGCCAGTATCGCGAGTGCGTTGGTCGTGTTGCTCGTCGCACTCTCAACGAAAGATCCGCTCGAGTTCTCGTCGTTCCCCGCAGTCCTCTTTATCCTCACGCTCTTCCGACTCGGATTGAACGTGAGTTCGACCCGCCTGATTCTTGGCGAAGGTCACGCCGGCGCAATCATCCAAGCGTTCGGCACATTCATTTTGCGCGGCAACTATGTCGTCGGCATCGTCGTCTTTCTCATTCTGCTGGCGATCAACTTTGTCGTCATCACGAAAGGTGCAGGACGCGTTGCGGAAGTTGCTGCACGCTTTACGCTCGATGCAATGCCCGGCAAGCAGATGGCAATTGATGCCGATCTCGCCGCAGGCCTTATCGATGAGAACACCGCGCGCACTCGACGTGAACGTGTCGCGCAACAAGCCGACTTCTTCGGCGCAATGGACGGCGCGTCAAAGTTTGTGAAAGGCGATGCTGTCGCCGCGCTGCTGATCACGGCAATCAACATCATCGGCGGCATTGTGATCGGCGTGATGCAGAAAGGGCTCGATATCGGCGCTGCTGCAAATAAGTATGTGATGCTGACGGTCGGAGAAGGTTTAGTCAGCCAAGTGCCGGCACTGATTATCTCTGTCGCCGCCGGTCTGATGGTCACCAACTCGGCCGGCGGTCGCGGTATGGGCGAAGTGATTGGCGGACAGTTGAATGCGAAACCGCGCGCGATCTGGATTGCGAGTGGCGTGCTGGCGAGCTTCGCGTTGATGCCGGGACTGCCCGCATTTCCGTTCCTCGCACTCGCGGGAACAATGGCGTTGGTCGCGCGCAACTCAAGCGCACTGGAAGATCGTACCGAAGCCGCCGCACTGATTGCCGATGCACCAAAGGCGGCGCTTCCTGCCGTGACTGATCCAATGCAGGATCTGCTGCAGATTGATCCGATCGAGCTGGAAGTTGGCTACGCTGTCATTCCATTGATCGACGATAAGCAGGGCGGCGATTTGCTGGAACGCATCTCGTTGCTTCGCAAACAAGGCGCGCAAGAACTTGGCATCCTGGTGCCGGCAATCCGCATTCGTGATGATATCCGACTGCCAGCGAACGAATACGTCGTCAAAATTCGCGGTGCCGAAATCGCACGCGCTGAAGTCTTACCACGTTTTCTAATGGCGCTGAATACCGGCGGCGTGATGCAAGACATCGATGGCATTGATACCATCGATCCAAGCTTCAGCATGCCGGCAAAGTGGATTTCTCCCGCGTCACGCGTGCAAGCTGAAGCAGCAGGTTGGGTGGTGGTAGAACCATCGACCGTGATCGCCACACACCTCATGGAAACACTCAAGGCGCACGCCGCCGATCTGCTCGGTCGACAAGACGTGCAAGAGATGGTTGACACGCTGAAGAAGACTCATCCGGCGCTGGTCGAAGAGATCATTCCAGCACGCCTGACACTGGGCACGCTGCATCGCGTGTTGCAGCGCTTGCTGCGCGAGCGCGTCCCTATTCGCGATCTCGTCTCAATTCTTGAAGCACTTGGCGATGCGGCAGAAACTACAAAGGATCCCGAGCAGCTGACCGAAGTTGTGCGACGCGCACTCGCGAATTCAATCAGTCGATTGTTTCTCGACATGACAGGTTCCGTCCGCGGTGTCACGATTGGTCCGCGTTTGGAAGCGTCATTGATGGCACTCTTCAGCCCGCGCGGCACACAGCAAAGCATGGCGTTGCTGAACCCTGATACGCTTGCCACGCTGCTCCGCGAATTGAACAACATCGCGATGATGCATGCTGTGGAAGGACGCCCGCTACCACTCATCACACCACCGACGCTGCGCATTGGCGTGCGCAGACTCATTGAACCGGTTCTGCCCAATGTGCCGGTCATCAGCCTCGCGGAACTTCCCGCCTCCGTAAATCTCACCTCTGTCGCTACGTGGGAAGTTGCTCATGCGGCTTGAAACATTGCGTGCCCGTGATCTTGCGTCGGTTGCGCGCCTCGCAGAAAAAAGTTTTGGTGACGATGCGGTGCTACTTCAAACGCGCGTGATTCGTGATGGTGCGACGCAAACGGTAGAAGTTGTGGCTGCCTCTGCGAGCGACATCGACGCATTTCGCGCTGCACTCTCCGCAACGCCTCTGCCCAATCGATACTCGCGTCGCGGATCTCGGCCGTATGTGGTCGCGATGGTTGGTCCAACGGGTTCCGGGAAAACAACCACGATTGCGAAACTCACCCAGAATGCACTCGCGTTTGGTGAGTGGAAAGTTGGCATATTGACGCTCGACACCTTTCGCATTTCCGGCGTAGAGCAGCTGGCAACATACGCGGAAATCTCGCAGTGTCCGCTGGAAGTTGCGTACGATGTGGACGATCTGGCGCGCGCCATGAAGCAACTTGCGCATGTTGACGTGATTCTCGTTGACACACCTGGGCGCAGTCCACGCGCCCGTGCACGTGATGACGAATGGGCGCCGATTCTCGCCGCGCTGCGACCCGATGAAATCCATCTGGTGATTCCCGCTGGTGTGCGCCCTGACGTTGCTGGCGTTGCACTTCGCAGCATCGCTGGCACGCGCCCAACGCACCTCCTCCTCACAAAGCTCGACGATGTGCCGGACGATTCCGGTGTTGCCGATCTCGCTGCACTGCTCGCACTCCCCGCACGCTGGCTCACCGATGGTCTGGACGTTTCAGCCGATCTCAAGCCCGCTCATCAGCGCATTCTCGCTTCACTCGGCCTCTTGGCCGGACAGGTGCCCGTATGACGACCTCCGCCCGCTCGCGCACACTGATCACCGCCTCGCAGCCAAACATTTCCGCCGCTGCAAACGCCGTGCTCCCACTCATCGCTGCGCGTGCTGCGGTTCGCACGCCGCGCACCACGCTCACAACAACGACACGCAGCGGCGTGACGCCCTCTACCAAGCGCAAGGAGCCAACAATGGACCCGCAGATTTCGCTCTGGCGTGCCATGTCCTCCGGTGATCTCGCAGCACGTGATCAGTTGCTGCGCGACCATTTAGGACTGGTACATCACGTCGCACGCCAGATGTCGAAAACGCTCGCGGTGAAAGCCGATTTCGATGAACTGGTCAGCTCTGGTTCGATCGGATTGATGTCCGCGTTGGAAGCATTTGATGTAAATCGTGGATTGGCCTTCAGCACGTTCGCGGCGCCGCGCATTCGTGGCGCCATCCTTGACGAATTGCGACGACAGGACCACGTCCCACGCTCTATCCGCCGCAAGACGCGCGAAATCAGTCAAACGCGTGAAACACTTGGTCGCGTGCTGGGCCGTTCGCCGAGCGATAAAGAAGTTGCCGCGCATCTTGGCGTCGATCTTCAAACGCTCTGGAAATGGCGCTCAGATGTGGAAGGCGCACATCACGTTCCGCTTGATCGCAGCCCAAGCGATACCGAAGCGCTCGCACCAATGCCAATTGAAATTCTTGCCGACGAAGCGCACGACGCAGTTGATGAGATGATCAATCGTGAGCAGGAAGTGCATCATCTGCGCGACGCGATTCTGCGCCTCAAGGAGCAGGAACGCACAGTGCTCACACTGTACTATTTCGAAGAACTGAAACTGCATGAGATCGCGGACATTCTGAACCTGACTGAAAGCCGAGTCTCGCAAATTCGTAGTAAGGCGTTGCAGAAATTGCGCACTGATCTGAGCCCGCTCCGTGAGGAAGTTGCGTAATGCCTGCCATCTCCGTTGATCAATTGGTTGGTCTCTCAATGCTCGGTATCGTGCTCTCGATCATTGGTGGCGCCTTCTGGATTGACCGTGCTCCGCGCGCCGCCGTTGCTCAACCGTCACTAGAGAGTGGATTTACGCGCTGGTTGACGCCGTTTGCGAGTAAGGTGATTCCATCACTGAAGTTCGCCGAGCATATCAGGCGCTGGGCTTCACGGAAGCAGCCAGTACTACAAGCACCGCAGGTCGCGGCAACAAGCGCGCGTGTTGCAATTCGAATGCAGTCTGCCGGCGGATCTGATCCGCGCGATATTGCACGGCGCACTGGTCTCTCGCGTGATGCTGTCACACTGATGATGGCGAGTGCCGATCATCGTCGTGAGCAACGCCGCACACCACCGCGCGAATCGAAGGCCGTCACCGCGCCACGCAGCGCAGATACGGAACGCGCAATGAGCGCACCGGGAGCGCAACGCGCAGAGCCGTCGCGTCGCGGTGATCCCGGCACGGTCGGCTCTCGTTTTGACACACGCTTGTCGTAGACCCGGCAACGCCTGCCGAGCGCGGCACGGTCTGCCGCGCAGCACACGCATCGGTGGAATGCACGCGTGGTACTAAAGCGTTGCTTTGCAACGAGTTACAACCTCATCCTGTTTGGTCTTCGGCTTGCGCTGTGTATCGACACACATTCGTCCTAATGCAATGCCTCCAATTCTTCGAAACACCGGTCTGACTAGCGCTGCGGCCGCGCTGCATTTCTACGAACGCCGCCAACAATCGATTGCGAATAATCTCGCAAACGTGAACACGACTGGTTTCAAGAAGGAGCGCGTGTTTGGCCGGATGGTGGACGATGCGATTGCTGTTGCCGATTCGATCACTGATCGATCGCAGGGCGACATTACACCAACTAGCAATCCGCTGGACATCGCGGTGCAGGGCGACGCGTTCCTGGTTGTACTCACACCTGATGGCGAACGGCTCACGCGCGGTGGATCATTGCGCCTGGATGACAGTCGACGCTTGGTGACGCAGTCTGGGCACCTGGTGCTTGGAAACAACGGACCAATCGCGCTACCGCTTGGTGACATCGGTATCGCACGCGATGGCACGATCAATGTGCAACCACCGGTCACTGGTGAGGCACGCGATGGACGGTCGCGCGCACCGGCGCGTATCAACGCCGCCGTGCTGCGACTCGAGACAGTATCTGCTAACGCCGTTTTGCAGCACATGGGCGGCGGCATGTTCATGCCAGATAAATCACGCGCCTCTCAGCCACTCGCTGATCGTCAAATCATGCAAGGTGCCATTGAGGCGAGCAACGTCAACTCGATTGAATCGCTCACTGAAATGATCGACACGGTGCGCGCGTATGCCGATGTGCAGAAGTCGATCACTGTGTTGGATGACATCCGCGGCATCGCCGCCAACCAGATCGGGAAACCGGTCTGATCACGACGTACAGGAGCCACTGATGGATCCCGCACTCCGCGCCGCAGCCTCGGGCATGCGCGCGCAACAGACGCGCCAAGAAGTGATTGCCAACAATCTCGCCAATGTGAACACGACTGGTTTCAAGCGCAGTCGTGCACACTTTGAAGATCTGTTGTATCAAACAGTACATGGCCCACAGGTGATTGGTGGTCCTGCCGCCAACACTTTGCCCGCCGTGCAGATTGGCCGCGGCGTTCGGCTTGCAGCGGTGCAGAAGGATCACGCGCAGGGCTCCATCGAAACGACACAGAATCCGCTCGATGTCGCGATCGAGGGCGAAGGTTTCTTTCAGATTCAATTGCCGAGCGGTCAGCTCGCGTATTCGCGTGACGGCAAGCTGCAGCTCAGTGATCAGGGTGTCCTCGTGACGCCCGAGGGCAATCCAATTTTACCAAACATTCAGGTGCCTGCCGGTTCATCGGCGTTGAGCATTGGTCCAACCGGCATCATCAGCGTGATGCGCGGTGGCAGCTCGGTGCCGGAAGAGTTGGGTCGCGTTGAACTCGCACGTTTCGCCAATCCCGCTGGCATGATGTCGATGGGGCAGAACATGTACATCGCGACACCCGCCAGTGGTGAGCCGATGATTGGCTATCCGCAAGACGACGGCATGGGACGCCTGATGCAAGGCGCGCTCGAAATGTCGAACGTTGAAACGGTGACTGAAATGGTGGAAATGATCACGACCATGCGCGCCTATGAACTGACGTCAAAGTCCATCAAGACAAGTGACGACATGTTGCAGATCGCCAACGGTCTGGTACGGTGATCGCTCGATCGTGGTGTGTTGCGTTGCTGGCGTGCGCACCGCTGGTGCCTGGCGTTGCACAACCACGCACGCGCGTGGACTCATTGGTTTCGCGCATCACGCGTCACTGGGGCACACCGCCCAGAGGTGGGTGGTGCGCCGAATGGCTCGTCGTGCGAGGTGATAGCACCGCGCTACACGTATCGACCGCTGAGATCACTGGCAGCGATCGCGCTGGCGTGTACACTGTCATTGTCCGACCGTCACCATTTGCTGCACCCACCCTCGTCGGCCGGTTGCGCATTGGGCACGAGCGTGCAGAAACCGTTACCGCACATGCGGTTCGTCGCGGTGATGTACTCACCGACGCAGATCTGCTTGTCCGTCACTCGCTCGTCTGGGGTGCGCCAACCGGCGAGTCTGCCTTGAATATCAGCACACTTCTCGGTACTGAATCGCGCCGTGCGTTGCGTGATGGAGAAGCCATTCGACTCAGCGATGTCGCAGCGACTCCCGTGGTGTTGGCCGGTGATACCGTGACTGCAGAAATCGTTCGCGACGGTGTGCGTTTAGCCCTCGTCGGAACGGCGTTACACAACGCGCCGCTCGGTGCGCGCGTCTTCATCCGTCTTAATCGCGGCCGGCGCTTTGCTGGTATCGCAACCGGACATAACACCGTGAGGTTGGACTAGTGAATCTCTCGCAGCGTGATCTCGCTCGCTTTACCGCGCTTCTCGCACTCACGATGTTGTTGGCGCAAAGTGCGTTGTCTCAGGCGCGTCGAGATAGCGTTGTTGTCGCTCCGACGGCCCCCGCATCAGCGCTCAATGCTCGTCCAAACCGGATGAACTGGACCTCGGATCGCCGCGGATTTGTAATCGGTGACCTGATCATCGTACAAATCGACGAGTACACGCTGTCTACCGCGTCGAACAGCGACAACGCGACGCAGCGTCGTAAACGCTCCACCGACTTTCAACTCATCACGCCTGGTGCCACCGCAGCCACTGCGCCCGGTGCCAGTTTCGAAACGATGAACAATGGCGAGAGCACACAACGTGGTGATCGCGCACGGCAGCTTCGCCTAGACGGAGAGATTACCGCACGCATCATGAGTGTCGATCCGGTTACTGGAGTGCTTACAATCAAGGGCACAAAAACCATTGGTGTCGACAAGGAACAGCAGCTCATCACCTTTGCCGGCGCAATTCGGCCGCAAGACCTCGGCGGCCGAAATACGATCGAATCGTCACGCGTAGCCGATGCGCGCCTGGACATTGTGAACAAAGGCAATCTTGGGAAGGCGAAGCAAGGGTTGTTCGGCCGAATCATCAGCGCGCTCTGGCCATGAGTGCTCCACGCACAACTCTCGCACGCACCGGGCGGTATGTTCATCCGCGTGCACACGCGATTGTAAAACTGTGTGATCAGCGGCAAGCCGATGCTCGCACTCGTCGCGTTGCATTCATCTGCGCAGCTTTCTCGCTCGCGTTCATGTTGTCAGCGTCATTACTCGCTGCACAGTCGCGCATTCGCGATGTGGTGCTGGCTGACGGCGCTGCACCGGTGCGCATGGTCGGCTACGGTCTCGTCGCAGGGCTGGACGGCACCGGTGATCGCGGCATGGGCGGTTCGCAAAGCGGGCAAACCGTACAGAGTATCGTCAATCTGCTCCGCCGTTTTGATATTACCGTGCCCGGCAACATGCTGCGCACGCGTAACGTGGCTGCCGTTCTCGTGACTGCTGAAGCGTCCGCGTACCTACGGCCCGGCGGCCGCTTTGATGTGCAGATTGCGAGTATCGGCGACGCGCCGTCATTGCGTGGCGGAGTGTTGTATATGACACCGTTGGTCGCGGAAGTTGGCGGTACACCAATCGCGACCGCGCAAGGCGGCGTGGTACTGTCTGAAGGCAGTGATCGCAGCGGTGGCGTGCGCAACTTTGCAGGCGCACGCGTAGAAACCAGCGCGCGTGTGCCATCCGGTGGTGTCATTGAGACAGAACTGCCGCGCGCGAACTACGCGACAGTTACCAACGCACTGCTGCTGCGCGAACCGGATCTTGCTGTTGCAACGCGTATCGCGGCCGTGATTGACAGTGCGCTTGGCGCTGGCACAGCACGCGTTGACGACCCAGGCTCCGTGTCGCTCACATTCAAAGATTCAACCGGCAACGCGCGTAGTATCGCACTCGCCAAACTGCGTGACCTGCCGATTCGTGTTGTACGCGGCGCGAAGGTCATTATCGATGGGCGCGATGGCACTGTCGTCGCTGGCGGTGACGTGACTGTCGGCGAAGCTGTGGTCACACACGGACAGCTCACACTCTCTATTGGCGGCGGCGCTGATACGTCAGCCGTGAGCACTGGTGAGGTTCGCCTGCAGCCTGGAATTTCGGTACAACGAATCGCCAGCGCGCTGCACGGCGTTCGCTCATCACCATCGGAGATTGCAGCGATCTTCAGCGCACTGCGCGAAGTTGGTGCGATCGCAGCCGAGGTGGTTATCCGATGATTGCGACAAATGTTTACGGCGCTGGCGGTGCGCCCGTCGATCCGCGCGACGCGGCTCTCAAAAAATCGGCGCACGATCTGCAAGGTGTATTTGTGCAGCAGCTCTACAAGGCCATGCGCGAGACCGTTCCAACCGACGGCGGCTTGGTGGAACGCTCGCAGGGTGAAGACATTTTCGCCGGACTCATGGATGAGACACTAGCCGCCGATACTGGTACACGGTGGCATCGCGGGCTGGGTGACGCGATCTACCGGGCGTTGCAGCGGAAAGCGGGGATTGATGCGGCGTCAGCAAACGTTTCATCAATCGTTTCGTCGATTGCTGCACCACCCGTTCAGCCGCAACCAGTATTTGTAGAGCCAGCATCTGCACAACCAGCATCTGCACCACCAGCGGTTCCCTCTGTTCTGCTCCCCTGAGACTCGCAATGCTTCCGACTTACGCTCCGCACTATGCGCCACTCAGCACCCGCCGAGAAACGACGGTCGAGGTACTGGCGGACGTGCTCGCAGCTGAACGCCGATTGCTGGACGAGTTGGTGTTGGTGATGCAGAAGCAGCGTGCCGCCGTGGCAGCGGATGATCTGCAAGCGTTAGACGATAGCGTCTTCGCCACGTACCGCGTGCTGGCCACGCTTGGTGAAGCGCGACGACGTCGTAAAAGCGTCAATCGACTGCTAGGCGGTGCGGAAGATCTGAATGTGAACGATCTGGAATCACTGCTTGGTGATCGCGCAACTCCCGCCGTAATCGACGCGCGCAATGCGTTGCAGGCTGCCGCGAAAGCGCTCAGCCAAGAAGTGAGCACCAATAAGCAGGTGCTGAAGTCGGCGATGGATCACGGCAACGATCACGTCATGAAACTCTTTGGCACGGCGCCAACTGCAACATATGAAGGGCCACTGTTTGCATCGGCACCAACGGCATCTCGCGATGCAGCGCTGCGATTGACACCGGCGATGGTGCCTGCGACGCCACGTTTCCTCGATCGTTCGGTCTGAGGCCAACATGAGTACATTCGGCGGACTTCTCAGTATTGCGCGTTCGGGACTGATGGCCAGTCAAGCGCAGATCACTACCACGTCCCAGAATATTACGAACGCGCAAACGCCTGGCTACTCGCGGCAACGCGTGATCCAGACCGCGCGCGAGCCGCAGCGCATGTCATTCGGCAACTTCGGCACCGGCGTCACCGTGTCTGGAACTGAACGGATGCGCAGCGAAATTCTCGACTCCACCTATCGCGGTGATGTTGGCGCGGCTGCGTATCACGAGGAGCGTCGAGATGCACTGCAAGGCGTCGAGGGGATTCTCGCCGAACCTTCCGAGACCGGTCTCGCGTCAAGCCTCGAGCAGTTCTGGTCATCGTGGAGCGATCTCTCCACCAATCCCACATCGAGCGCCGCGCGTGCTGTGGTGCGACAGCGTGGTGCACAGGTCAGCGCGCAGCTGAACAGTTTTGGCAACCAGATTGTCGATCAGCAGGCGCAGACACGCACACGTCTGCAAGGCATGACTGCGCGAGTCAATGCGCTCAGCGAACAAGTCGCGAACATCAATGCGCAGATCACGGCCGCCGAAGCTGCTGGTGCGCAGGCGCCGGATATGCGCGATCAGCGTGACACGAAGCTCGATGAACTGTCGCAGCTCATTGGCGCCGTCGCTATCACGCAGCCAAATGGCTCGATCAGCGTGTTGGTTGGCGGCGATACGATCGTTGATGGTGCCAATGCAAAGTCAATTCGCGTGCAAGCCCCGCTCAATGATCCCAGTCGGCTTGGCATTGCGTTCGGAACCGGCTCGACGATGACGGCACAAACAGAAACGATGTACCAAGTCGGCGGTCAGATTGCCGGTTCATTGGATGCATACAACTCATCGTACCCCGATGCACTCGCGCGACTCGATACCATCGCAGCAACCATTGTTTCCGAAACGAACAGCCGTCACAGCGCCGGTTTTATCGGTGCAACACCGGCGGGAAACTTCTTTGACAGCACGCATATCACCGCTCGCACCATGCGATTGGACGCGAGCATCTCGTCTAATCTGAACAACATCGCCGCCTCTGGCCTGGCCAATGAGCCAGGCGATAATCGCGTGGCCCTGGGGCTGTCGCAGATGCGCGATACCGCAGTGATGATCAACGGTCAGCAAATGTCGATCAACGAAGGCTATCGCAACGTTGTGTCAGATCTCGCAGTTCGCGTGAACTCGGCCAACGGCACAGCGATCGCAACGCGAACACTCGCAACACAAACTGACTCACGACGCGAAAGTGTAAAAGGTGTGTCGATCGATGAAGAAATGATAAACCTGATGAAGTTTCAGCAGTCGTACGCCGCAGCAGCACGCTTGATCAATGTTGTTGATGAAATGTCCGAGACGTTGATAAACCTCGGTCGATAGTTCGATTGCAGTCTATTGTGGGTGAGGCGGAGCCATCACCCAGCAGTACTCACTCATAGCGTTTGGGGAAGCAAGGATGCTGA
>JANNWU010000115.1:0-2721 GCA_031408755.1 Gemmatimonadaceae bacterium
AAACCGACGTGCCAGTGAGCGGCGGCGTGCTCACGTACACCATGCCGGCGATGAGTGTCACGACGATTGCGCTGGTGCCATAATCGTCATAATGCGCAGAGAATTTGCTTCCGCCAGAATTCGACGCGCGCAAATTTACAGAAGCGGCACGCGTCGAGTATTACCGTGGCAGCGAATCGGCCAGCCAGCGTTCGAGTTCGCGTACGCGCGCATGATCGGCGCCGTAACCAAACCGCAGCGGCGCGCGAGCAGCTTCGGCGCTGCG
Source organism: Gemmatimonadaceae bacterium (assembly GCA_031408755.1). Lineage (GTDB taxonomy): Bacteria > Gemmatimonadota > Gemmatimonadetes > Gemmatimonadales > Gemmatimonadaceae > JACMLX01. Next base: position 266 of record JANNWU010000115.1, read on the forward strand.
CCGAGCACCGCTGGGATCACGCAGTAGCGCGTGCGCGCGTGCCTCTGCGAAGTACGCACGTCCGGCAAATGCACTCTGTGTTAGCGCGACTGAATCAACCGACGCCGACCGCAGTGCCAACTGCGCGAAACTCAGCGCGCGCGGGCCATCGCCCAATTCAGCGGCGTACTGGCTCGCGCGCAGGAGTGCGGGGAAGAGAAAGAAGTCTCCGCCACCGTCACGTTTGGTAACGCGCTTAATGAACGTTTCGATTGAGTCGAGTGCCGGTGCAATTCCGTCCGACTGAGCGAGAAATGCCGCGCTGATGTTCGCCCGCAACATCAGCAAACGCGGTTGCGGCGGCGCCTTGTTTGCCCACGCCATCGCGGCCTTCCACTCGCGACGCGCGTCAGTCAATTGTCGTTTCGCGAGATATGCATCCGTGAGCGCGAGATGCGCTTCGTATTGCACAGGCGGGATTTGCGCGAGCGAGTCGCGCACCAACGGCAACGTCACTGCGATAACGCTATCCCACTGCTCTGCTCTCGCGAGAATCTGGTAATGTCGATAGCGATATATGACGGGAAAATTCACGACCTGCTCCACACCCTGTACGCGCCTGAGCTCAAGCCGCAGCACGTCGAGGGCGCGACGCAACTCGCCCATCGCCATGATCGCGGCAACCTGATTTCCGCGCGCAACAGCCATGTTGTCAGTATTCTCACGACCGATCCGCGGTAGGATTGAGGCGAGACGACTGAAGCTTGCTTCGGCGCCCCGAACTCGGCCCGCCTGCAACTGTGTGCCACCAAGATTGTTGATGGCGGTGGAATAATTCGTCGAAAGCGTATCACCAGACTGTTCGAGCAAGCGTATTGATTGCGTCGTCAGTATCGACGCCGAATCAAACCGTTGCTGCATCGAGTGTGTGTACGCGCGCGCCGTATTGCAGGCGATAATCGCCCCGCTGCTATCCACTCGTGCGCTTGGCAAGAGTGTCATGCCACCGGCCAATAACAGCGCAGCGGAATCAGGTTGGTTGGCCTGCAGATGGATATACGATCCCAGGCAGAGCGCCTTTGCCTCCATACTCGTGTTCTGTGCTCGGCGCGCCGCTAAAGCTGCCGCGAACATTAACTCCCGCTGGTTCGCGAGATCGTTTACGTCCGCGTATTGATCCGATAGCGTACTGAGAAGCGAAGAGAGGATCGCCGGTTGATTGCGATACTGCAGTTCAATTGCGGCGCGCGCTTTCAGCAACCGCTCAGTTTGCGATAGTGCGCGACCGCCTGGGCCGTACATGGCGAGCATCTGCGTCTGCATATCGCTGCTGGCTCGCGATAGTTCCTGCGCATTTAACGCGCGAGCGCGCTGCAGCGCCGACTCTTTCGCTTGTCGAACCGACACAACACTACCAAGCGCGAGCGCCATTAGAACCGCACCTCCCGCCGCGACACGCAGTCGGTTGCGCCTCACAAACTTCGCTACGCGTTCGATCATCGGCCCACGCCGTACAACAAGTGGGCGAGATGCGGACAAACTCTGCAAGTCGCCAATCAGTGCTGCAACCGACGGATATCGACGAGCCGGATCGATTGCCAGCGCCGCTTCAAGAATCGCGTCAAGATCGCCGCGCAACGCCGATGCAATCGCGTGCGGTGACGAGTTACGCGTTGCCGCATGCGCTGTCGACATTTTCGATGCGACGCCGCTGGCCGTCGGCGCTGGACTCGCGGGAATTGATCCAGTGAGCAGCACATGCAACAGCACGCCGAGTGAGAACGTGTCGGTGGCGGTGGATTCGCCGTGTCCTGCGCGTTGCTCAGGTGCCGCATATGCGGGTGTAAACGGAAGCGGCGCCTGCGCACGCTGATCACGATCTTGCTGCACCAACCGCGCGACTCCAAAATCAAGCAGCTTCACCACACCGTCCTGCGTCACGAGAATGTTTGACGGCTTCAGGTCTCTGTGAATGATCCGATGCGAATGCGCGTGTTCGACTGCCGCGCAAACTTTCGCAAACACTGCAAGACGCTGCACTACAGTCAAACGCTGCTCGTCGCACCACACATCAATACGGACACCATCAACGTATTCCAGAATCAGATATGGTTGACCGCTCGGTTCAACGCCAGCGTCGAGTAGCCGCGAGATATTCGGATGGGTCAGTCGGGCGAGCGCGGTGCCTTCGTCTTTAAATCGCTCCACACCGGTTGAGCCGCGGTGCATCACATTCACGAACTTGACTGCCGCCTGTCCCTCAAAGCGACCGTCTGATCGATCAGCGAGCCAAACGCTGCCCATACCACCCACACCAAGTGATCGCGTCAAAGTCCAGTCGCCAATCTTTCGACCAACGAGATCTGGCGTCTCCGAGGCCAGCAGCTCCCGGAACATCTGCGTGACGGTCCCGGTTTCCGCGCTCTCCAGATCCCGCGCCAACAGCTCGCGAATCTCATCGGCGGTGCGCGGATCAG
>JANNWU010000116.1:0-7703 GCA_031408755.1 Gemmatimonadaceae bacterium
GAGAAACCTTTGAAGAAGGCACCTGTCGCGCTGAATGTAGCGCCGACAGCCCGCCCTTCGATTAAGACAGGCAGCGCGCGATTAAACAATCGTGGCCCGCGCAAGACAGCGCTGTCACGTAATACGCCGCCAGCCTGCAGCCAAAGCTTGCCGACTTTGACAGCAATTTCACCTCGGACTGCTTTTGCAACCGGCAGAAATGTCAGCTCCAGAGAATCGGTGGTATCGCGCGGAAGGCGCAACGCACCGGTTGATCCGTACGACGCGGCGCCCGTGACCGCGATGCGTGCGGTTGGCTGCATGCGAACAAAGATGTCGCCGCGCGTGACCTCGTCGAACGGATTTCGCTCAGCGTATGCCGCAATACTCAGGCGGCCGAAGTTGAATCCGGCGCGCGCCGACGGTTGATGCAACGTCTCATTTTCACCGAGCCGCAACCGCTCCGTGACTGAGATTGTCGCGCGTGGTGACGCCCAACCGACCGTTGCGACATACTGAGTTCTGCTGCGCGTCGTGTCGGCACGTGAGCCCGTGTCAGCAGCAAAACCGCGCGTTGCATCGGCTTCACGTCGCGGAGAGTTTTCCTTGTTCTGACGCGATGCGGCAATGACTTGCAACCAAGCGCCTTTCGTGACGTCACCAAATGCGAGACGGAGATACGCGTCACGCTGCACCTGATCAAATCGCGGGATCGGTCGGCCAAGATCGGCGAATGCGAGAAGCGGGAAAATGCTTAACGACTGCTGTGCGTACCGAACCCGCACCACCGTGCCATCCAAGCTCCAGCGCGGCCGAACAAGTCCCACGCGAACCAGCGCAGTGGTTGCGTCGCCGTCACCACCAATTCGACGATCATCGGTGCTTCGTTGCTGCAGCATCGCCTGCACTGCGAAACCATTCTGTGCGCGCTTCGCATAAAATCCGCGAAACGTGTTACTGCGATTGTCCCCGGTGTACACATCTGCTCGAGTTTGCGCAGAGACTCGCAACGGTCCGCGCCATGATCGCATGTGCAACCGCAACTCGTTCGCGCCGCGCTCCACCACCAACTCTTCCAACGCCGCCACGGGAAACAGCGTGAGATCTGGCACGCCACCACTGCGCGAGTCGAGCGGCTCTAACTCGATCCCGTCAAGGAAGAGACGCACACGACTTACGTCGCCGTTGTACGAACCGACCTGCGGCGCTATGTAGTAGTTCGCGCGAAGCGACGTCAGACCGGGAACGCGGTCCAAAAAATCGGCTAACGTCAGCGCGCCCGCCGAGAATAGACTGTCGCGATTCCAGCGATGTGTCATGCCAACTTCTGTCAGCAGCGGCACTTCAGCCTGCGGCAAGAAGCCAACAACTGAATCAGCACGTGCGATCGAGTCAGCACGCGCTTTCAGAATTGAGTCGGGCACGGCGCGAACCTGCGCGACCAGCGGGATCGCAGCGAGACATACTGCAACTGCCATCGCGTGACATCGCCAGGAGATCAGCGTGCCCTCGCTCGCACAAATTCGACGAACGTTCCCACCGGGCGGCCCGTCGGTCCTTTGGGCAACGACACGAGATCATTCTCCGAGTACGCGGTGCCTGCGACGTCGAGATGCACCCATGGGTAGCCCTCGATAAAAACCTTGAGAAACAATCCTGCCGTAATTGTTCCTGCGGCACGTCCGCCGGTGTTTTTGATATCGGCGGTGTCAGACTTGATCTGCTCTTCGTAGTCCGGCCACAATGGCAACTCCCATCCCGGCTCGGATGCGCGCGCGCCAGCCGCGAGAACATCTGCCACCAACACCGCATCGGTCCCAAGAACGCCCATCAACGAGTTGCCCAATCCGATGACGACTGCGCCGGTTAACGTCGCCGCGTCAACTACCGCGACAGGATCGTATTTCTTCGCGTAATGAAGCACATCAGCCAGCACCAATCGACCTTCAGCGTCGGTGTTCACAATTTCGATGAAGGTGCCATTTGATGCTTGCACGACATCACCGGGATTGATCGCCGTGCCACTCGGCATGTTCGTAACCGCGCCGACGAGTCCAACCACATTGATCAGAAGCTTGAGTCGCGCGATGGCTTCCATTGCGCCCAACACGCCCGCCGCGCCGCTCATGTCGTACTTCATCCATTCCATGCCCGGCGCCGGCTTGATCGAGATACCGCCTGTGTCGAAACACACGCCCTTGCCCGCTAAAACAATCGGCTTGGCCGTGCCCGCACCGCGATACTCGAGCGCGATCAGCCGTGGCTCTTGCGGCGTGCCTTGTGCGACGGAGAGGAAGCTTCCCATGCGCAGCGCTTCCATCTCGCGTCGACCCAACACCGTGCAGTCCAATCCATGTCGGGCCGCAATATCACGCGCCGAATCGGCGAGCGTGTCGGGCGTGCAGAGATTGCTTGGCATCATCTGCAAACGACGGGTGAGCGCGTAACCAGCAGCGATCGATTCACCGGCGAACAGCGCCTGCGACGCTGACGCTTCGTCGGCCACCAGCACGACTGCGCGCTCCAGCGCCGTTTTGGGTTCCGTTGGCGCGGACTTAAGCTCGCGATACTCCCACGCACCCATCGATACACCAATAACCGCTTGCTCCAGCTCCGCGCCTGCGACGCCATTTGCAACAAGCAGCGCCATTGACGCAACGTTTAATGCATTCGCGCGTCTTCCGGCAAGCTGCGCTCCACGCTTGATCGCAGTTGCGCGGTCGCCGGGCTCGCCCATTCCCACCAACAGTACGCGCTCAGGACCAGTTGAGGCGCCAGCAAGATGCAGCACTTCATCGCGCTTCCCGGCAAACGACCCACGCTGATACGAACGCGTGATCGCGCCGCCGAGCAAGGTGTCTAATCCGCTGAGCTCCTCTGGAACGGCGCTGGACTTGGTGCAGACAACGGCCAACACGCCGCAGTCGACGGTGCTCGCATCGGCGCGACGAACGGAAACCGAGAGTGACATTGTGCGTGAGTGACGAGATCGAGGCGTTGGGCACCGGCGCATCCGCAGTGACCATACAGCGAAACGGGGAAGCTAGGACTCCACCAGCGGGCCAGCAAGCAGAATCGCGCGGGTGACGGAGCGCTGCGACAGATCGTCGTCTGCAGAACGCGACAAGAGAGAGTCGCGCGCCCCTCTGATCCGAGCCCCGTGATCTTTCGCCGTCGGCCACCGGCCAACCAGCAATCGCAACTCATCGTCACCACCGATGTGATGCGTCGGATGCCATCCAATATGCCGGCGCCAAAAGGGCCAAGTCTGCCAATGAGCGACTTAGCGCCACGTGCCGGATCCGTGCCAACCGCCGACATAACTGCCGCCGTCCGTGATTCTGGCACCGTGATCGCGTTTATGTCTGCGGGAGCATCGCGGGGCAATCTCAGCGCGAGAGTGTACGATGTGATCACGTCGCCAGACGGTTGCGGCTTGGGTCGCTGCAGTTCGATCGGCGCGTTTGCAGAGCAATTCTGTGACACCGCAGAAGGCAAGCGACGCCTGGTCAACGCCTTGGCCGTTCACCGTCCGACAACCGACCCGACGGCCCTGCTCACGCGCTTGTCAATCACCGCGTGGGTACGCACGGTTGGGCTCGCAGCGCAGACGCAACAAACGCACGACGCGGCGCACTCGGCGCACGGTGGACTACCCGACTGGCACGTTGCTGGCGATTTGTAGCGGTCGCAGCCGCATGCCTGACCTTGTCAGCGGCGCGCACGGCTGACACCGTGAGCGAATGCTATTTACCAAAAATTTGAACATCCCCGCACGAGTTGGCCTGTGTAGCATCGCGATGCTCCTCGCGCCGCAGCTGCACGCGCAGCGTGACAACCGTGTCGTCGCGGCTACGCAGGGGTTCGCGATTGGCGATTGCCGCACAGACTGTGTGCTTGATACGCTGACCATCGATGCAGAACGAGGTCGGCGCGCGCAACCAGGCGTGATCAATGCGACGCTCATTCTTGTGGACACCGTGTCGCAACCTCGCCGAGGTGGACCGACGCCGCCGAAGGATCGCTCGATCACGGTGTGGGTTGCATGCGACGAAACACCGTGCGGCGCTGCGGTGCTGACTGGACGAATTGCTGACCGCCGCGTGGACGATGCGCATGTGGTGCGTCGCACCGCCGCCGTTTGGGCGTTGCCTGCGCCGTTGCTGCAGCGCATGTCGCGCGCAACAGTGAGTGTGATTGTTGAAGGGCGCACGCATCTGCTCTCAGATGCGATGATCAGTAGCCTGCGCGCGGTGATCAACGCAGCGCAGAGCACTACCGCCAACGTCTCACCGGCTGCATCGTACTCGCCGCGGGCGCTGCTGTATGTCGCGACATTCGCCACCTTCGGAATACCCGGCGACAGTATCGCAGCGGAAGACGTGGGCACCGCCACGGAACCGCTGATGATGCCGGATGCGACTACAACGATGCCAACGCGGGTCGCAACGCTGACGCTCGCCGGACGTGGCGCGGCGGCGATTCCTTTGCTTGTTCAAGATGACGCGACTGGAGCGGCTCCGATTTTTGGCATTGGCGAACGCGTAACAATCGCGCTACCAGCACGGGTGGGACGTCGCGGTGTTGCGACCGCTCGCATTGCGGCTCGCCAACGCGTTGAAACGCTGCGCGATGCGTGCCAATCGATGAAGATCTGGACCTATCTCCTGACAATTGCACCTGCCGATCTTGCGAGCCTACAACGTGGCACGGTTTCGTCGCCGCGCACCGACGAAATCATCGATCGATGGAGCGGCTCTGCGGTCCGGGAAACCGTTGCGCCACGCATGGCCGCGGCGGAGCAACGCGCAATTGCTGGCAGCCGCGCTGTGGTCTCGCAATTTGTCCGTGAACGAGAAGCGTCTGGTGTGCGCGAACGCGACGTTCAGGTGCTTGCTTCACTCGCGCGTGGAACGTCGTTTGTGACCAACTTCGGCGTCTTCACTCGCGATCAGGGCGGAAATTGGCACTTTCCGATGCTCAACCTGAGGCCGGCAACGTGTCCATAGCGTGCGGAGCTACTCTGCAATCGGAGGGCATTTTCCTCGACGTGTAAGGGTTTCGCTGACACCACTTTCATGTGCCGAAGGTCAATCTCCGAGTGGAGAACGTCTTGCGACCATTGGACGGAGGTGACGGGATGAATGCATCAGTTTCGCAGTCAGACAATAACGGCATCACGATTGGTACTGCCGAGAAGGCGGGCTCGCGCTCAGCGGGTGCGATTGCCTCTGAAGGAGTGCTTGCGGGCGTCATCGCAGCTGCGGCCGTCGCAGCAATGTTTCTTGTGATTGATCTCCTTGCCGGGGATGCGTTCCGTACACCAAAGCATCTTGGCATGATGCTGATGAGTGTTTTTGGATCAGGCGCCGCAGCCGCGTCGACAGACATTGCTACACCGTTAGCGCTGTACACCCTGTTTCATTTTGTCGCGTTCATTCTGGCTGGGATTGTGACGGCGCATATCGTGCAGATTACGCTCCGGCAACCAATTGCCCTGCTGCTCTTTGTAATTTTATTCTTCGTTTTCGAGTTGGCGTTTACGGGATTGGTTGCCTCTCTGGACGCTAACTCGGCAGGCACATTGACACCGTTTCAAGTTGCCGCTGGTAACGTTGTTGCGACCATCGCGATGGCCGTGTTTTTTCTGATGCGCCACCCGCGTCTTCGCACGGTTGGCAAGCAGCTCATGCAGGACGAAGAATAGAATTTTTTGCACGACGCGAGTTCCGACAAACGCAAAACCGCCGCCTCCAATGTACTGGAGACGGCGGTTTTTCTTACGGTGAGGACCCGCGTGCTGCGAGGTACTCTCGGTTAGTTAAAGAAGTAGCGGAACTGGAACTGCATCGACCACGCGTCAGCAAGGTTTGCCGTGCGCTCAAAGGAACTTGGGATCAACGAGGTACCGATGTTGCGCAAGCGATAGAGCGGCTGACCACCGACTGGGATCGTGAAGTTTGACGTAGCGCCTGGATTGAGCGCACTCACGAGCGGCTGGTTTGAGCGAAGGCGCTGACTGCCGCCCCAATCCTTATTGATCAGGTTTCCGATGTTTAGCACATCGACGCGGAACTGGAAGCGGTTCGTTGCGCCGGCAAGTTTCACGAACACGTCCTGCGTGAAACTAAGGTCTGATCGGAACAGCGTTGGCAAGAATACCGCGCCGCGCTCTGCGTACTGTCCGCGACGTTCCTTAAGATGCGGGTCCTGCTGGATGTAACGCTCCCACGCGGTCGTCTGTTCAGCAACAGTGAACGTGCGAGCGATGTTGGCCGGTACGGTGGTAACGGCACCTGCCGACGTGACCGAATACTCCTGGAAGTTCATTTCGGAGGTGTTGCGCGCAACGTAGAGCAAGTCGTTGCCGGTACCACCATCGCCGTTGATATCAAATGGCAGCGAGTACGTCGCGTTGCCAATTGATCGGAGTTCGTTGAACACGGAGATGCCAGTCGATCCGAAGCCGAAGTACTGCTTCTTGTACGACATCACTAAGAACGAGCGATGCCCCGACCAGCCGCTGCCGAATCCGACATTCGGGCTGTTCGGATTCCCAGAGATCTGATTCGCGTTGAAGGTTCCGCCAGCCGTGCTACCCGGATCGATCGTGTTGCGTGCTGAGCCGTACGCATATGCGGCCTTCGCGAAGAAACCGCCGCGATACGCCTTCTCCAGCGACGCCGAAATGTTGTACGACGAGCCGACGTTCTGGTTCTTCAGAACAAATGCCGCAGTGATGTTTGAGTTAAGGCGATTGTTGGTCCAACGCGGACGCTTGTCAGGCCCACCGAATGCGGACTGCGGATCTGGCAAGTTGGCATTGACGTAATACGGACCATTCAGATCTTGGTTGTACAGGTATTCAACTGTACCGACCATACCCCACGGCAAGCGCTGATCGAGTGCGAGGTTCGAGCGCCAGATCTGCGGGAACTTGTAATTGCGATCTGTCAAATTCAGTTCGTACGTTGCTGCCGGCGCTCCAGTCACGTTGGCTGGCGCGTACTTGAGCGGATCAGGGTTGAACGGCCGCGTCATCGTGTTCAACGTCTGCTCAAATCCTGCGAGAATGCCGTTCGAGCCGATCTGGTTAGAGATCCACACATACGGTGGTGGTCCGGTGAACACACCGCTTCCGCCGCGAACCTGCGTGGAACGGTTACCACGCGCGTCCCAGTTAAACCCGAAACGCGGCGACCAGAGCGGCTTCGCACCCGGCAGTTGCGAGGTGCTGTAGGTCTGCTGCTGACCAATTTCGTCGCGCAACACGAGCGAGGGCACGGCCGAGTTGAATGCGCCAGTCTGCTTGAACTTCGGGATGTCGACGCGCAGGCCGAGCGAAATCTTGAGGCGCGGCGAAACACGAATTTCGTCCTGTATGAATGCACCCGCGTACAGCACGTCCAACAGTTGGAGCGGCGGACGGCTCAAACCGGGAATGTTTGCATAGCGAAGCTGGAAACGGTTCAACGTGACCGGAGACACTGTGCGGTTCGGGTTCGCGACGTAGTCGTTGACGTCAGTATAAAAATCGTTCAGCGAGTTGTACACGTACGCGCTCTGTGAACCGGAGTAGAACGAGTTCTCGGAGCGGTAGCGCTGTGCGGTAATACCGAGCGTCACATCGTGGCGTTCGGATGTGATGCTCAGATTGTTCTGGAACTGAAGCGTGTTGTAACGAAGCTCATTGAACGGCGTGAATGCTTCCGTACCAAACGACG
>JANNWU010000117.1:0-5497 GCA_031408755.1 Gemmatimonadaceae bacterium
GACGCGTGAATCACGATCGGTGCGGAACGCTTCCCGACTTCGGAAATTTCTACGAGTATGATCGCTATCAGGGCGTGACTGACATGATGCCGTTTGCCAAAGCCGTAAGCGCGAAGTCACACGACTTTGACGCCACAGGCAACGAGACTCGCACTGACTATCGTCGCATGATGCAGATCGTTTTGGCCGCGCGATTCAATGCGTGGGTGGGAATTGAGTACGAAGGAACGGTGCTCTCTGAACGCGACGGAGTCGCGGCGACACTTCGTTTACTCAAGCAGATACAAACCGAGCGTGGCTGAACCCTCACCGGCTACAGTGCCGCAGACACTCGCGAGGGCATACGATCCTATGAGGGGCATGTCCGCGTCGCGGATTCAATGCGGCGCGGGTGTTTACTGCGAGGTTTGCGCGCCCACAGTGATTTCGCGCCGCTCAGCAGCGCTCTGAATACCACATGCGATCAGCTGCATTACCTGCACCGCCTCCGCCGCCGTGACCGGTAGCACAGCACCATCACGAATCGCGTCTCGAACGCCGCAGTAAAACTGACGATAATCGCCCGGAACACCTTCTGTCACACGCGATTCGATCGTCTCGCCATGCATCACACTCAGCACACCAGCGCGCGGATCAAATCCCCAGCCAGCATCACCCGGCGTGCGACCAGCTTTCAACGCATCTTCCTGCGTATCCAATCCGTTCTTCATAAAACTTCCACTCGTACCGTGCACTGCAAAACGGAGATCGCTCGCCGTGACCAACGTTGATGCGTGCAGCACTACGCGCAGTCGCTGATAGCGAAGCGTCACGTGGAAGTAATCATCAGACTGTGCGCCATCACGCTGTTTCGCGATATCGGCCATGATTCCGATCGGAGCACCAAACAGTTGCAGCGCTTGATCAAGCAGATGTGGACCCAGATCGTACCACAGCCCAGCCCCCGGCTCCGCGCGTTCGCGCCAACGATCACGCACCTCCGGCCGAAAGCGATCAAAATGACTTTCGAATTGTGTCACCTCGCCCAGTGATCCCCGCGCAATCAGCGCACGAAGCGTCAGAAAATCGCTATCCCACCGGCGATTATGGAACACAGTTAGCGCACGACCTACTCGTTCTGCATGCGCCACGAGCGCGGTGGCTTCGCTGACCGTGACGGTGAACGGCTTATCGACAACAACATGCTTTCCCGCATCTAACGCGGCGTGTGCCTGTGGTGCATGCAACGCATTTGGTGTAGCGATGACCACCACGTCAATCGCTGAATCTTGAAGTGCCGACGTCAAGTCAGCTTGCACAGTCACACCAGGAAAATCTTCGTGCACTGCCTGTGCTTGGCTTGACACAACAGTATGCAGCACAAGGCCGTCGACTGACGCAATCAGCGGTGCATGAAAAATGCGCCCGACAAACCCATACCCCACCAGCGCAACGTTGAGTGACTTCTGCATGCGCTGTATCTCGCGAAAAGTGAGGTGGCGTTACGCGGGCTTGCTCCGCCACGCATCGAGCATTGGCAATGATGCACCTACAATGGTGAGCATCGTCGGTACAAGAATACCTGCAACACCGGTGGCCAGCAGCACCACTCCGGTGGACGCGAGGCACACACCGCCAATGATCATCGTCTCTTCGCGGCGCTGCATCACGCGGCCCCACGCCACCGACCACCAGCGTCGATGCACCGGGAGCAATCGCGTGTTCGTGACGTTCAACCCTTCCATCGCCCACGAATTGGTAGGATCAAGCATGCGCGCTTGTTCAAACTCCGCGTGCGCCGATTTCACATCGCCGGCTTCCAACAGCGTCCACGCGTGACCTGTCCGCGCCAACGCATTCGCCGGATACTGCATCGCAAAAGTGCGCCATGTATCACTGGCGCTGGCTTCCATCCCGCGACCAGCGGCAATGGCGGCGCGCAACGGCAGCAACTCTTCCTCATCAGCGCCGCGCAGCTGTGCGTCCGCGATGGCGGCGCGCGCAGGTTCCCATCGTCCCTTCTGCAAATACACGCGCGCGAGCAGCACATGCGTGTCAGACTCTTCCGGGTCCAACGCGACCGCCCTCTCCGCAGATCGCAGCGCGCCTGGAAGAATGTTCGCCCGCAAAAGCACCACACCCCGGGTCCAATGCGCGAAGGCGGCTGACGGAGCGTGTTGCACCGCGGTGGCGCTCGCGCTGAGCGCGCCGGTCGCATCGCCAATCTCCAGCAACAGCAATGCGCGCATGCCATACAGCCACGCATCGCCGGGGCCGAGCACGAGGCATCGGTCAAGCAACTCGAGGCCCTCGGCATACCGGGCATCGGCAATGAACTCGCCTAGTTTGGCACTAATTACAGACTCGTCGAGGTGCGACATTCCAGCCGGATTCAAAAGGGTGCCGTAATACCCAGAGCAATCGTTGGGCCAAGACTACCACACGGAAACCGATTTGGGATAGTACTAATATCAATTGCGTGCACCCTGACCACAGCGCCTTTCTGGCACAGCTCTGCCGCGACCGTGCGGCGTACCGCCTTCCCTCGCGCCTGCACGAGTCTGTTCGTGACTGGATGCGCAGTGTCCTGTCGCTCCTTTTCCCTCACGCCGCCCCACCCGGAGCGAGTTGTGAAGAGGTCAGCCTTCGGGCTGAATACGACAGTGTGGCGGCCACGCTGCACTCATTGTTGCGCGCCATGCTGCCGCATGAGGCCGATGCGCGCGCATCCACGGATGCGCTGATGCTCGCGCTGCCCGCGATTCGGACCCAGTTGTACTCGGACGCCGAGGCAACTTTCCGGATGGACCCTGCCGCCACCAGCGTCGACGAGATCTTTCTTGCCTACACCGGATTTCTGGCGATCATCTGCCATCGCGTTGCGCACCCACTCTGGAAACTCGGCGTGCCAATCGTGCCTCGGTTGATCACCGAGTGGGCGCATGAACGCAGCGGCGTGGACTTACATCCCGGCGCCACAATCGGCGAGCGGTTTGCTATTGATCACGGTACCGGAATCGTGGTTGGCGAGACCGCGCGAATTGGTAATGATGTGCGACTATATCAGGGCGTGACCCTCGGCGCGCTGCGTGTGACGAAGGCACTCGCGGCAGTGCAGCGGCACCCGACAATCGAAGACGACGTGACGGTGTACGCCAACGCAACCATTCTTGGCGGTCGTACAGTGATCGGGCGCGGCAGTGTGATCGGCGGCAACGTCTGGCTCACGCGCAGCGTCCCACCAGGTTCGATCGTTACTCATGCGGTGCCGGATGAGCGGCGTCGTGACGACTACCCATTGGAGTTCGAGATATGACCCGCGCCGCATCGATTCTGGAGACCATCGGCAACACGCCGCACGTCAAACTGTCGCGACTCTTCGGCACGCGCGTTGACGTGTGGATGAAACTGGAGCGCGCGAATCCCGGCGGAAGCATCAAGGACCGAATTGCGCTTGCGATGATCGAGGATGCCGAAGCGTCGGGTGCGCTCACGGTGGGCACCACGATCATTGAACCGACCAGCGGCAACACGGGAATCGGATTGGCTATGGTGGCGGCCGTGAAGGGTTATCGGCTGATCTTGGTTATGCCCGAAAGCATGTCTGTCGAGCGTCGACGCATCATGCTTGCGTACGGCGCAGAGTTCGTGCTCACCCCGCGCGAGCTTGGGATGAAAGGCGCGATTGCACGCGCGAATGAGCTCGTCGCGGAAACAGCACAGAGTTGGATGCCCCAACAGTTTGACAACGCCGCCAACATTGCAATACATAAGCGAACAACCGCAGCGGAGATTGCGCGCGACTTTCCGGAAGGGCTTGATTACTACATCACAGGCGTCGGCACCGGTGGCCACATCACCGGCGTAAGTGAAGTGTTGAAAGCAACAATGCCGACGCTCAAGACGTATGCCGTTGAGCCGGTCAAATCACCGGTGATTAGCGGTGGCGCACCGGGCCCGCATCGCATTCAAGGCATTGGGGCGGGTTTCATTCCCACCAACTTGCACACGGCAACACTCGACGGCACGTTGCAGATTACCGAAGATGACGCCTTTGAGTTTGCGCGCCGTGCGACACGCGAAGAAGGAATTTTTATCGGTGCATCAAGCGGCGCGTCACTGGCTGCCGTTGCGCAGCTGTTGCCCACAATGCCCGATGAATCGCGCGTGCTCACCTTCTGTTACGACACCGGCGAACGCTATCTCTCTGTTGACGGACTGTTTCCCGTGCCACCAGCGTGATCGCGAAGCTGTGAATGTGTGATACACTGCAAACCGTGAACGTGTGATGCGCCGCAAACCGTGAACGTGTGATACACCGCAAACCGTGAACGTGTGATGCGCCGCAAACTGGGACGGCGTGATGCGCGGTGAGTTTGTGTTCACAGATCGCACACAGCGCATCACGTTCCACTGCGATTTACAGTGTGGCAGGCGTCACATTGCGGAAGCGCTTCCGAACGTGGCGCACTCCCAAAAACGCACCGCCAAGTAGCAGCAGAATCGGCAAGCCATACACGACCGCCCAAATCGCAGCATTCACTCCAACACGCATCGTACTCACTAGCGCCCGCGTCGCCTCGCGAAGCACTCCCTGCGGTTGCCATTGCTCCGTCGCGATCGGCGACGTCACAACGTCCGGACTCAGCTCCAACTGAATCGTTGATAGCGCCGCGAGCTGCGTCAGCGATTGCAATGACGCGGTGTGTTGCTCAATCTGCCCGCGCACATTCGACAGCTCGTGATGCACTTCGAGCACATCTGCGGCGCGCTTTGCATTCTGTCGCACCGTCGTCAACAAGGCGCGCAGTTCTATTTCGGTCGCGCGCAGGTTCGTCAGTTGCGCGTTCAAATCCACCGCCTGCCGCGTGACATCTTCACCTGCCGTCGATTCGTCGTCCACTCGCACCGACAAATCACGCAAGCGAACCAGTGTCGCGTCAAGCTTTTCAGCCGGTACGCGAAGCGTCAGACTGGCGTGATCACGTTCAGCATCACGCCACATCCGCGATGCACCAATAAATCCGTTTGATTCGCGAAGTAGCGCCGCCACCTCTTTCACGGTGGTCTGAACACTGGTGACCTGTACTCGCATGCTCGCCGTCCGAACGATCAGGCGTTGCATGGGTTCAGGCGCGCCTTGCACGCGCCCCGTCGCCGCCATCGGGACCGAAACTGACTGCTCCGCGGACGGCGCTGACTTCTCAACACTCATCGACGGCGAGGGTGGAGCCGATACGTCGACCACGGCGGAGTTTGCGGCGGGGCTGCTGTCTGAAGACGGCGCCTCACTACACGCGGGAACCAACGCCACCAACAGCAGGGCCGAGCGCCACATATTCGCCTCCATGAGTGTCACGCCCCAGCGCTACCTTCTGGCAGTCGCTCGACGTTCGCACAGGAGATGCGCGTACCTGATCGCGATGCACACGCCAACGCCGCCGGACATGAGCGTGTACAGATGAGCAGAGGCGTGGTGGTTACCCACCCCGCACCCCCCAAACAACCCCACCCCGGT
>JANNWU010000118.1:0-2293 GCA_031408755.1 Gemmatimonadaceae bacterium
GCAGCGCATCATCACCATGCAGGCTGCACATCAGCGCCATCCCGAACGCTTCGTGCGCGGGACACCGCGGCTGCCGAGCCTACCCAAGGCGGTCCACATCAATCCGACGGAGGCGCAACAGCTCGTGCTCAAGACTCTTTAGACTCTTAAACGGAACGTCTCATTGTCATTGACAGGTTCCGTACATCAAGCTGGATATCGTCGAAGTCGATACGAATGGAGAGCGGCACTTCTTTTACATCAGTGATAGGAGCAAAGGATTTTATTGGTTCTTCAACTTTGTGATGAAACTCGAGTTTAACCCGAAGTTAATTGCAGGAGGTGGAACGTCGATTTACCTGCTCGACGAGCCAGGATCATATCTTCACGCTCGTGCGCAACAGAAGTTGTGCAGTAAATTGCAGAGATTGAGTGAATCGAATCGTGTGATCTATTGCACGCATTCTCACTACCTGCTTGACCCAGAAACGATACCCGTGTCTTCGATAAGAGTCGCGGACAAGGATGGAAAGGGCACAGTTACGCTCGTACCAATCACGAACTACAAGGGTGCGACGACAGAAAGGCGGTCTGCGCTACAACCAGTGCTTGACGCACTTGAGATTAAGCCCTTCGCACTCGACTTAATGTCGACTCGGCTGACGGTGATAACGGAGGGGATGTACGACTATATGGCGCTCGATCTGTTCAAGGGCGATCGGCCTATCGCAATTCTCCCCAGCGTTAACGCAGAGTCGATAAAATTCTATATCTCATTGATGATCGCATGGTGCCTTGACTTCCGCGCAATTTGGGACAACGATCTAGAAGGGCGGAAACGCCATGAGCAAGCAGTTCAACTATTCGGTGAAGTGGTAGCGG
Source organism: Gemmatimonadaceae bacterium (assembly GCA_031408755.1). Taxonomy (GTDB): domain Bacteria; phylum Gemmatimonadota; class Gemmatimonadetes; order Gemmatimonadales; family Gemmatimonadaceae; genus JACMLX01. The sequence continues at coordinate 862 of JANNWU010000118.1, forward strand.
AGAGAAACCTCAGACTCTTGCCATCACCTTCGACCGCAACAAAAACCATCTTGCAGGATCTTTTCATTGGCGAAGATCTCGTGATGGTTCGTAGAGAACTTGATCTCGACACGAGCTCGTCTTTCGAGCGAACACTTCATGCGTTGTTTTATTCTAAGTCGCGCACTCGAATAATGAATCTGATCTCCGCGCAAACGAATGAGAATTTTGAGAGCTTGTTAACGTCACTGAGCTTGAGCGACTGAGCCGCTTCATCTTGCAAAGCGTGCGTTTCAGCACTAGCCGAATGCTTGTTCTAGCGATCTTTGAGTGATTGGGTGCGCGCAAACTGCATTACTGATTTTTGGAAAGATTTGATCTTGTACATCAGCTTGCGGTGGGCACTATCAGATCCCGAGCCCTCTCCGGATACTTCCGCACCAACCACTCCAACACCGCGATCTGCGCCAACCCATCCGCGCGCCTGACCTGCACGAGCAACTGAGTCTCTTTTGGTCGCGGCAACGTGATGTTCTGCGCACCTTCATTACACAAAGAACACAGCGCACGCAGGTTGGTCGCTTCATCCGACCCACCGTGACTCAGATCGATAATGTGGCCCAGATGCAACCGCGTCTTCCGACCGGCATCACCGGGATGCGGTTCTCCCGCCACCGCGCCGCACATCTGACACGTAAAACCATTTCGATCGAGCACAATCGCGCGCGTCTCTTTCGAAATTCTACTGGCAAAAACCGGGAGCGGCTTGGTATCAATCAAGCGATACTCACCCGGCTTCAAGCTGCTGTTGTCTTTGTCGGTTTCAATGTTCATCCCTTCGTGCTGGCGCAACTCGCGCACGCGCCGAGCCCATTCGGAAATGCCGCCAACTTTCCGCAGCATTTCTGACGTGAGCGTTTCACCAACGTGCGCGAGGAAGAACGAACGCAACTTTCCACGTGCGCCACCGCGCTTCGCTGATACCGATTTCTTCGCGGTCACGCGAACATCAGCGCCAGCGAACTCTGTTCGCCTTTGCGCGCGACGTTACGACCGGCGAGCGCGTCACGTATTGCGATACCGACCGCCTCAGCCACCGGCGGTGGAAATGCGTTGCCGATCTGTCTGTACGCCGCTGTCTTCTTCCCTGCGAACTGCCATTCATCAGGGAAACCCTGCACTCGTGCCGCCATGCGCACCGTTAGTCGCGGCATGCCGTCAACGTCGAAATCGAGACCCGGCGCTTCATTCGCAACGCCGCGCCCATCCACGCTGAGCTGCTTCCACGATTCGCGCGCACGAGTGGGGCCGAGGTCAGGTCCACCATGCAGTTTGGACCCACCCACAAGCGTAGGGCCGATTCCATTCGCGCGGTCAGCCCATGCAAACGCACCGCCCCATCCGTTCGCGGCCATCAGATCGACAAGGGCAGGACCGACGGTTTTGGGTGTGC
>JANNWU010000119.1:0-2084 GCA_031408755.1 Gemmatimonadaceae bacterium
GGCGCGTTTGCTCGTGCAGCAATCAAATGGATCGTATGTGAGCACGGACTCACTGGTTTTCGCGGCGGACAGTATTACCGAAGATGTTGACGCGGTGTTCTTCAATGCGAATGGTGACCCGCATCTTGACCTGTACGTTGTCACTGCGGGTAATGAGTTTCAAACGGGCGCGCCACAACTTGCTGATCGGCTTTACATCAATGACGGCGCCGGGCATTTCCGGCACGCGGCCGATGCGCTTCCACCAGCGTTTGAGAACGGTTCGGTTGTGGTGCCGGGCGATTTCAACAAGGACGGTGCGATCGATCTTTTCGTCGGTACCCGCGTGATTGCTCGACAGTACGGTGTAGCACCCAAGAGCTATCTGCTGCAGAACGACGGTAGAGGGCACTTCACGGATGTGTCTTCAAAGATGTTGCCTGACACCGGCGCTCTTGGCATGGTGACATCGGCGACGTGGCTCGATTACGACCGCGACGGCAAGCTAGACCTGATTGTCGCTGGCGAGTGGATGCCGGTGATGGTACTTCATCAAGAGCGCGGAAAGTTTGCCAACAACAGCCGCGAAGTTGGACTTGGGTCCTCAGCGGGTTGGTGGAATAGCGTGACCTCCGCCGACTTGAATCGCGATGGCTTCACTGATCTTGTGTTGGGTAATCTCGGTCTCAACTCGTATCTCAAAGCGTCCGTTGCTCAGCCCGCGCAAATGTATGTGTTCGATTTCTTTGGCAACGGGACGATCGAACAGATCATCACGTTTTACAAACACGGTGTGAGTTATCCACTGGCAACGCGCGACGAGATGGTGAAGTTAATGCCACCGCTGCGTTCCAAGTATCCAAGCTATGCGTCGTTTGGCGCGAGCCGAGTGGCGGATATTTTCCCGGCTGATGAGCTGTCGAAGGCGAAGGTGTTGTACGCACGCACCTTCGCCAGTTCAGTTGCAATTGCGCAAGGTACCAACGGGTTCGAACTGCGCTCGCTCCCAATTGAAGCGCAGTTTGCACCGGTGTACGCGTCGCTTGCACGCGACATGAACGGTGATGGTATTGTTGATCTGTTGCTCGCTGGCAATTTCATTGGTGCACCGCCGATGCTCGGCCGAAGTGATGCGAGTGAGGGAGTATTCTTGCGCGGTGCCGGCGACGGGAGTTTTACTTCAATGCCCCAGTCCGTGAGCGGAGTCAGCATACCAGGTGAGTCGCGTCGCATGCAGGTGGTGCGTCAAGCTGATGGAAAGACAGTTGTAGTTGTCGCACGTAACAACCGACCGCTGCAGTTTCTGCGTATGAATCTGCAGTGATTGTTGCCCTAACTTGAGCACTCATGCGATCTATCGTCTTTGCTGCTTCGCTCGCTGTATTTTCATCTGCTTGCACCGCAACGCAGCGACCATCGGCGACTTCGTCATCACTATCCGCACCAGTGGGAACCTCGATGCCCGCACACCCGGAGTGGTCGAAGAATGCGGTGATGTACGAGGTGAACATCCGCCAATACACACCTGCCGGCACATTCGTCGCATTTACAAAGGAATTGCCAAGACTCAAGGCGCTTGGTGTCGATGTCCTGTGGATCATGCCGGTACAACCGATTGGCGTATTGAATCGAAAGGGTTCTCGTGGTAGTCCGTACTCGATCGCTGATTACACGGCGACGAACGCAGAGTTAGGCACTGTAGCGGATTTCAAAACGATGGTCGCAGCAGCGCACGCACAGGGCCTGCGAGTCATTCTTGATTGGGTCGCAAATCATACGGCACACGATCATCCATGGACGCTCCAACACATGGACTGGCACACTCGGCGCTCTGACGGCACACTGTCTCGCCCAGTAGATCCGGACGGAAAGGAAACAGATTGGAGCGATGTCGCGGATTTGAACTACAACAACGCCGAGATGCGTGCTGCGATGATTGCAGCGATGCGTTGGTGGGTGGATTCAACGGGCATTGACGGATTCCGCTGCGATGTGGCTGGCTTTGTTCCGAAATCGTTCTGGGTTGAGGCCAGCGCAAGTTTGAAGAGAGTGCGTCCAGATCTGTTTTTGTTAGCCGAGTGGGAAGATCCGGAGTTGCATCGATC
>JANNWU010000120.1:0-15048 GCA_031408755.1 Gemmatimonadaceae bacterium
TCTTCGCGATGCCCGCCGATGCAGCGGCTACGCCACCGAATCCGAAGACACCGGCGATCAACGCCAATACGAGAAATGCAAAAGCCCATCGTAGCATATCAGAGGATGGCTCTGTCGGGATAGCCGTGCTCCGAACGTGGCGTGACTTGTCATTGCGCTGCGTACGAGGGGCGACGCGCCGCCGCCAAACTACAGCGGCGAGCACAATCGCGGTCATCGTCAACAGGGCGGGGAGCACGATCGACAAATTCCCCGGTGCTCGTGATTTCCTAGTTAGCACAATCGCGCGCTCCCGGTCGTCTGTTCAAACCTGCTGTTCTATCGATTGATTGGTGCTGCGAAGTTACCGCATGCAACAATCTGCGTTTGATTTTCGGTGGAGCCGAGTATCTCAATCATGTAGTCGCCCGAGGTTGGAAAATCTCGCTTTATCGTGGCATCACTTCTGGACTTTCCATCATCATCAACCTTCAGAACACTGCCGTCAGTCACGCGCAGCAGTTCGGCCCCAGGTGCTCCGCACTGACCCGTGCGCAGAACCCAGGGATGCCGGCCACGCGGCACAGCGTTCTCAATGCTTACATCTATCCGCGTGCGCTTGCCTTCATCTTCGGCCACTAATGATGCGTTACCGCGTGTCTGTATCACACCGCGCAGTGCTTCCGGAGTGCCGAGGACGGCATTCCAGCGGGTGGTGCCTGCATCCATTCCTTTCGCGATTGCGACTGCCGGTTGTCCTCCGCAGCCGAGCAAGACAGTGATCGCGATCAGAGACAGTCCAAAATGGCGAGTGTGCATAAATCCTTTATTGTGGGGAATAAAAAAGGCGGACCTCACTCATCGCTGAATGAAAATCCGCCTTCACCTGCCGGGCCAAAACTCCCGGTCGGTAAGGAATGCAATGTCTGTCGAGCTGCGCTCCAGCTGGACGAGGTGAAGTATAGCGGGTTTTGGTCGTTCATGCCTCTACAGTCGACCCGGCGATACGGCGCGGTCGCAGCGCATTCAAGTGAGAATTTCGCCATCGGCGCCATGGTAAGGAAGAGGCGCGTACGGTTGCCGTGCCGCTAAACTTTCTGACACGAGGTAGGCGCTACGTTGCGGAAGTGTACGCCGCCGACCCGCGCGCGCACTGGCTCACGAATCCGTTGCCGATCTCCATATCCGCACGTACTGTCCGTTCAACGGGAACACAGCGCATTGTTGTCGCGGCTGGTGGCGGGCAAGCGATCCGTTTCCGGGCGCTGGCGTAGGAAGAGCGTGACGTGGCAGGTGCGCGAATCGGTTCACTTACTCCTCAGGCTGAGGTAGCTCGATGGAAGCCATTAAACGATTCTCGCTCGCCACGCATGCCGGTGAGTACGCGTCGTGGCCGTTGAACTCCGCACTGTTCATTGATGGCACTGCTACCGATGCTTTCGTACCCGGATATACGATTGACGGACAGTACCGCACGCCGTATGGATTCCTGCTTGTCACGTCGTTTGACTGTCCGTATGAAGAATCCTACGCATTTACGCTACTGGACGACACGTTTCGCGCGTTAGCCACGGCGGAGATCGGCGTGCCGTACGGCAAGTACCTGCTCCACGCGCATTGGCCGATTCACGATAATGCGATTCGCCTCCATTTCCATGATCACTTGATCTACACACTGCAGGTTCGCCGACCAGCAGGATTCTTCCGACCGCGATACAAACTGTCGCTCCACGTAGAATCTTCGGCATTGCTTGATACACGAACGCTCGCCTCTATTCATCAACTGGATGCGCAGTTGGCATCCATTCGGGCATCGATGAGTGACCGGTCTACGCCCGTCTCGCCAGTCACAGCTGGCGACACCGATGCGCCATCAGTAGCCTCTCGCGACTGAACTCGCACCTTACGCACACGGATTGATGAGCACTTCTCGACGAACGTTTGTGTTCTCCGGCGCGGCCGCGCTTGTTGCGTCTGGCGCTCGCGTGCAATTCCCGCACGTGCGCCGCGGTGCCGATTACGATGTAGTTCTGCGCGGCGGCACGGTCGTTGACGGAACTGGCGCAGCTTCGCGCGTCGCTGATGTCGCGATCGTGAAAGGGGTCGTCGTCAGCATGGACAGTTCAATTCGCGGAACCGGTGACACTGAGATTGACGTGCGCGGACAAATCGTCGCGCCAGGTTTCATCGATATTCACTCGCACGGTGATGGATCGCTAAACGCCGATCCGCGTGCCGAGTCTGTGATCAGGCAGGGCATCACGACAATTGCCGTTGGTGCCGATGGATCATCACGTGCAGTGGGTTCGCCGTCAAGTTCGTTTGCATCACTCTTTGCACAGATTGACGCACGGCGTGCCGCACCCAACGTTGCCTCGATGATCGGACTCGGATCGGTGCGCGGCGCCATCGTTGGGAACACCGATCGCGCCGCGACAGCGCGCGAACTGCGTACAATGGTTGCAATGGTGGAGCGTGCCGTCGCCGACGGTGTGTGCGGCGCATCGTCTGGATTGGAGTACACGCCTGGCGCATTCGCATCGCGCGATGAGTTGATCGCGCTCTGTCGTCCCCTTTCCGCACGACGGCTCGTGTACGCGACGCACATGCGCAACGAAGATGATTACCTACTTGACGCGATCGATGAATCAATTGCGGTAGCGCAGGGTGCCCGGTGCGGGCTTCAAATATCGCATTTGAAAACGCAGGGGCCACGGAACTGGAAAAACCTCGCCACGGCCTTCGATCACATTGAGCGCGCGCGCGCAACAGGTCTCGACATTGCGTTTGATCGCTACCCATATCTTGCGTACGCCACTGGATTGACGAATCTCTTCCCAGTATGGAGTCGCGACGGCGGTATCGATGCATTCTTTGCACGACTTCGAGATCCGGCAACGTCGGCACGCATAGAAGCTGAGACAGTTGCCAAGATTGAACTCATCGGGGGTTGGGACAATGTACAGCTCTCCGCAATTGCGTCCGCGGCTGATCGCAGCGCCGAAGGCAAACGGTTGGGCACTTGGGCGCAGTCAATCGGACAGGCACCGTATGCAGCGACGGTTGGACTGTTGCAACGAAGTCGCGGGAATGTGGGCATGGCGGGCTTCGCAATGAGCGAAGAGAATTTGGAGCGGATTCTTGCGCACCCGTTGAGCATGATTTGCACGGACGGTGGCGCGTTCGCGACCGATGGGTCAACACGTCGTGGCAGCCCACATCCCAGAGGTATCGGCAGTTTCCCGCGCGTTCTCGGTCGTTACGTGCGGGAGCGAAAAGTGCTCACATTGACCGACGCAATTCGCAAGATGACCAGCATTCCTGCCGACCGCCTGCAACTGCGAGATCGAGGTCGCCTGCGAGTTGGTGCCGCAGCCGATGTCGTTGTCTTCGATGCTGACACGATCGCAGACACGGCCACCTTTGAAGCGCCGTTCCAGTATCCGGTCGGAGTTTCCGTTGTTATTGTAAATGGTCGAATTGCGCTGCGCGACGGACAGCGAAGTGAGGCACACTTTGGGCGCGCGCTACGCTCACGTTAAGCTGTAGGGCACATTCAGCAGCGTGTCGCAGTCCTCGAGCTCTTGCCGCTGCAAAGATGTCGTAGGTCGGCGTACACCATTCTTCAGGACAAACCGTTGGCGCAAGACAACTTCGTACCGCTAACGTCGTATCAGGGTTTCTCGTCGAACGAAATGTCCGTTCGCGCCGCCGAGTTTTACGCGCAGATCAAGCGTCGTCGCTCCGTACGCGATTTCTCTGACCGTCCTGTGTCACGCGACGTCATTGAAAACAGCATCCGTGCGGCAGGCACAGCGCCAAGCGGAGCAAATCAGCAGCCATGGCATTTCGTCGCAGTCAGTAGCCAAGCCGTCAAGCATGCGATTCGCCTTGGCGCTGAGAAGGAGGAGCGCGAGTTCTACCAACACAAAGCGCCCAAAGATTGGCTCGATGCACTCGCGCCCCTTGGCACCGACGCCGATAAGGCCTTCATCGAGACTGCGCCGTATTTAATTGTGGTGTTCGCGCAGAGTTACGGATTGCGGGCTGACGGTTCCAAAGTGAAGCACTATTACGCGCAAGAGTCCGTCGGAATCGCGACTGGTATGTTGATCACGGCGTTACACCACGCCGGACTGGTAACGCTGACGCACACTCCAAGCCCAATGGGATTTCTGAATGAAATACTCGGCCGACCATCGAATGAACGGCCATTCCTTAATCTCGTGATTGGCTATCCCGCTGACGCCGTCACAGTACCGCAGATAACGAAGAAACCATTCGACGAAATCGCGACGTTTGTGGAGTAGCGCGATGAAATACGAATGCAGTGCAATACGAATGCAGTGCAACACGAATGCAGTGCCGTAAACGAAGAATCAAGACTCCGACGTGGCGATACCATCCAGCCACGGCACCAGACGATCCATTGTGCCATGCCAATTGCCCGACAACGCGCGCTCAGCAGCAGCGACATCCGAAGCGCGCAATGCTTCGGTCACGACATCGTGATCAAGCGTGCTTCGCGAAACGGCGTAGCGATGCGCGTACGCGTACTCGTAGCGTTGCAAGCGATCTTTTAGTGCGCGAATCATTGCCATCAGTTGCTCGTTCTCGCAGCTGGCCAGTAGCGTGGCGTGCCATTCGTCATCCAACTCTAAGCGTCGCGGGAGCACGACATCCGCACGAGCCATGCGTGCGTTAATTCGGTCGAGCAGTGCAAGCTGTGCCGCGCTGGGTATTCGTGATGTACGGAGTGCCAGGCATTCAAGCGTAGCAACGATCGGATAGCTGTTACGCACATCTTGCGCACTCAGTGCGCGAACGGTAAATCCGCGTCCAACGTCAGCTTCCAGAAACCCGGCCTGCGTAAGCCGCAAAAGCGCTTCGCGCACTGGCGTTCTACTCACGCCAAGCTCGCTCGAGAGCGGCACATCACTGAGTCGCGCGCCTGACGCGAACTCACCGTGAACAATTCGTTCGCGAAGGTCTGCGTAGACGTCATCGCGCAACGGTCTCCGTTCAAGCACTCGGCTCATTGCACGTGCTCCTTAGGTGCCGCGATGATGCGCGCGTACGAGGTCGCGTCTGTGGCGCCTTCAGTGTTGATCATCGCGATTGTTGAACCAGTGGTGATGTCAAGCGCCGAGCGCGCCTTCGCGTCATTCAGGAATACCAATGCGCCCGCCAACGATGCTGCACCTGATTCGCCGGCCGTCACGCCGTGCTCCGCCAGCACGCGTACCGCGCGCTCAGCGTGCGCGTCTGTGACCGTCAGGACCGCCGACAAATGTGCATGAAGTGTGGGCCACGCCACTCGCGAAACCTGTTGCGCGCGCAGCCCAGCCATGCTCGTGTGTTGATCCGGTACGGCGGTCAACGCGTTCGCTGCGATTGATCGAAGAATGCACGGTGAAGCGACCGGCTCAACTGCAACAATGCGCGTCCGCGCATTACGGGAAACGAAGAAGTCGGTCACACTCGCGGCGAGTGCACCAACGCCCGCCTGCACAAGCATGACATCTGGAAACTCGCCGAGTTGCTCAACGAGTTCTTGGCATAGCGTCGAATACCCTATCTGGACATCGGTGGCGAAATCGGTTGCAGCGGCGGAATGTTCATCGCTGACCGTATCGGCACATAGCCACCAGCCATCGCGCTTCGCTTCGGTAGCGGCGCGCGCGACTGCGTCGTCGTACGATCCTTCCACTATTTCAACCTGCGCGCCGTGCGAACGAATTGCATCGCGTCTTTCAGCGATCATGTCGGCTGGCACAAAGACGGTGCATGCGAATCCCAAGTGCTCGGCCATCGCCGCAATGCCGCGGCCGTGGTTTCCGTCGGTGGCTGTTGTCAGCGTGATCGCACCAAATGCGTGAGCGAGTACGCGCAATTCCTCGAATGGAATTACGGTACCCGTCGGCAAACTGCAGCGTCGGCGAATCGCTTCGTGCAGCGCCCACGCCCCACCGAGCACCTTGTAAGCGGGAAGTCCCAAGCGGCGCTCTTCATTCTTGATCATCACACGCGACACACGCAGCTCCGAGGCGATGCGCGGCAGCGAGACGAGGGGCGTCGCAGCGTAGTCCGGCATCGTCCGATGGAACACGATTGCTTCCAGCCGTACCGCGGTAGTCGGCGGCGCGGCACCGGGCGCACTGTTGATGACGAGCTCGGCAAGCGGCGGCATAATACGGAGGTAGCGAGAGAATCCTCAAGGTGCTAATGTGTATTCAGTATACAAAATATCCCACTACTCTGCATCTGCCATGACGTGTGCGAGTCGTTTTTCGACGCTTGTGACTCGGGGACTTCGCCGCTCCGTTCAGCTGGGCTGCCAGAGCGCGTTGCTGTTGGCGACGCTCTCGGCATGCGCCCAAGAGCCGGCGGCGCGATCGGCTGCGCGTAGCGACCGCGCCGATCCACGCGCCGATGCCGCGCCTTCTGACACGGTCACGCCAAGCAACGCCTTGCCGGTAGTGCAAGACGGCGACGCGGTGTGGAGTACGGACGGCTATGGACAACTCATTCACTTCAAGGGCGACTCGTTAATTCGCTATGAAGTCACTGCTGTGAGTTGTATCCGCGCAGGTTCCGCAACAAAGAGGTACACCTCGAATGCCGGCGATACGATCGTGTACGAAAGTTCAGCCAGCAGTGGCGACTTTGGTGGCGTTGCCGACGTGTTTCGCTACACGGGAGACCATCTGACCGGCGCGCGGTGGCTTGCTGCTGATGGTGCGATCTCACGCGTTAGATTGCGGAGTTCTGGAACGAAACCACCGCGTTGCGACGTGATGTCGGATCGCTCTCCGATCACGAGCTACAACGTCTTCTGGCAGACCTTTCGCGAGCACTATCCTTTCTTCGCGTTACGCGGGGTTGATTGGGATACGGTTGATCGCACAATGCGACCGCGCGTAAATGCGCAGACCACCCCATCGCAGTTGCTTGCCATTTTCCGTGAGATGCTCGAACCGTTGCACGATGCGCACACCTTCATCGATGCGGCGTCGATACGCGATGGTTTTGGAGGTCGGCGTGCCTCAGTGGAGGAGTCGCACGTGGGCGATTCCGCACGCATCGCTCGGTTGTTGCGCGCAGAGTACGTGCGTAGCGGTTTCGCGTTGTTCTGCAATGGTCGAATTGAATTCGGCATGCTCAAGAATCAGATCGCATTTATTCGTGTGCACTCATTCGAATCATACGCAAAGTCGCCGCAGTTCTTGGATCAACGCTTGGCGCTGGAGCAGGCACTTGATACAATTTTCAAGGATGCTCAGGCATGGCGTGGCTTAATTATTGATGTGCGTATCAACGGCGGTGGCTCAGACGTGTTTGGTAATATCATCGCTGGGCGGTTAACGCGCGTTGCGTACAAAGCGTACGATAAAGTGGTGAGAAACGACACCACCCTCATCGATAAGCGATCGCTACCACAGGCAGCTATGGTGGAGCCCACGCAGCGGCCAAGTTTTCTGGGCGCTGTTATTTTACTCACGGGGAATGAAAGCGTGAGCGCGGCTGAGACGTTTTCGATGGCGTTGATGGAGCGACAGCCGCACGTGACGCGAATCGGAGAGCATACGCAGGGTGTCTTCTCGGATGTGCTGGTACGCTCGCTGCCAAACGATTGGAAGTTTGGGCTGCCGAACGAAGTGTATTTAACTAAAGATGGACGCTCATTTGATGGGCCGGGTGTCCCACCGGATATTACGATCCCGGTGTTTCGTCGTGCGGATTTACAACGCAGCCGTGATATTGTGCTGGAGCGGGCGCACCAAATGCTTTCAACAGCCCCGCGATAGCGTCCCGCACAACAACGGCGAGCTGTTACGGCGCGTAGCACATCGGACAGTGTGTCTCGCTCTTCTTGAAGTAGCTTGCACTTCCTTTGACCTGATCGATGCCCGCTGACGAGAATGCAAGCGACGTGCTGCTTCGAGCGAAAATTGATGCGTTGTGCGACGAAGGGTCGATTATTTTCGACGCGTTTGACCGGCGTGTGCGTGAGCGCGAATTTCATCCATTTGTGCCCGCCGATTACACCACGGTGCGGGATGCGCTCTATCGCCATCGCGCACCAGGCGCACGCTTTTTAGAGTGGGGATCGGCGACAGGCGTGATCACGATTATGGCCGACCTTTTGGGTTTTGACGCGTATGGTATTGAGTTGGATGCCTCGCTTGTCACCACGGCCAGACTACTCGCGAAGCAGTTTGATTCGCGTGCGACATTTGTTGCAGGGTCATTCATCCCCTCGGGGTATCGGTGGCGTGCAACGGCTGACAACGAAGAATCATCCACCACCGGCGACGGTCCCTCTGGTTATCTGCAGCTCGGGCACGCGCTCGATGATTTTGACGTGGTCTTCGGCTATCCGTGGAGCGGGGAAGCGTCGATGATGCTTGATCTCATGCGTGCATTCGGGCGCAACGATGCACTCTTTTTGCTGAACGATTTGAATGACGGTGTCCGTGCATACCGCAACGGGCGAAGTGTCGTTCGCTGATCATTCCGTGTGTTTATCCACTCCGCGAGGCGGACGCTGTCCTGGTGCGTCGCCGGCTCCACATTGGTCTGCTACACCTTGCGAACTGGGGCGGCGTATCGCGCGAGTTGTGCATCCGCCGTCACAAGGGTGATCCCTTCGCAAATCGCCTGCGCAATCAGCAATCTATCGAATGGATCCCGATGCAGATCTGGCAAACCATGAATGAGCACCGCGTGCTGGCTCGTCACTGGTAATTCCGTGTAGCCGTTATCTAGCAGACCGCGACGGAGCACGCTTGGCTCGACTTGAAAGTCCGCACGCCCAAGCGATGCTTTGATCGCAATTTCCCACAGGCTTGCCGCACTGAACAACAGTTCGTTCCGTGCGTCCATCAATAGCTTCCGCGCGGTCGTCGACAGGCGCTTAGGCTCACCCGCAGCCCACAGAATGATCTGCGTGTCGAGCAGCAGCTTCACTTTCCGGTTCCAAACAGCGCGATGATTTCCAACGCGCCCATTCGATCAAAATCTTTTGGCACGCGAATTTCGCCGTCAAGGAATCCGAGTCGTTTCGGCTCGGCTGGCGTAGCCAATGCCACAACCTTTACAAGCGGCGTGCCCGCTTTCGCGATCACGAATGGTTCACCTTTCACAGCTTGATCAACGAGTTTCGAAAGCTGCGTCTTGGCGTCGTGAATGTTGACGGTCAGCATAGCCCTCCAGTTGAACTAAGTCTATTAAACTAAGGCGATCACAATAGCTACTCGACGCCCGATTCGGTCGCAAGGGCCTTCTCTCGAATCAAATCGACCAGAAACGACGCGCCACGCACGCCAATCCCAGCAGAATTAAGCATGACCGCGCATACATTACGTCATCAGCTTGCTTGTGCCTGACGATCGTCGCGCCACCCACCGTCACATCACTCCCGTTATTCTCCTTTGCAGATCTCGTGCGATTAAACGTCCTCACGCGCCGCCTGCACTACTGGATCTCGCTCGGCATTGCAGTGCCAATTGCGGTGATTATCGCAACGGGCGTACTGCTGCAGGTAAAGAAGCAGTGGTCGTGGGTGCAACCCAAAGAAATTCGCGGCACCGGCACGGTACCAACAATTGGGTTCGACGAGATTGTTCGCGCCGTCCGCTCGGTTCCCGATCTTGGTGTTGCGGGATGGGACGACATCAAGCGTATCGATATTCGTGCCGATCGCGGACTTGCCAAGGTCACGGTGAAGGGCGACTGGGAAGTCCAAGTTGATCTTGGCACCGGCAAAGTGTTGCAATCAGCATATCGTCGTTCAGATTTTCTTGAGTCGTTGCACGACGGCTCCTTTATCGCTGGCAATTGGACGAAGCTCGGAGTGTTTCTGCCGACCGGCATCGCGCTGTGCGTGATGTGGATCACTGGACTATGGATGTTTTGGCTGCCATTCTCGGTGCGGCGGAAACGCAAGCGCGCAAGCGAAACTCAGTCGCAGTCGCCGCGCTGAGCGCGCGATAGTTCTATCTCACATACAAATCATTTCATTAGCACCAACTCGGAGAACGCAGATGGACTCTACGCGGCGTCAACGCATTCTCGGCTGGACCCTCAGTGTGGCCCTCAGCGCGTTTCTGATAGGTGGCAGTGCGATGGGAAAGTTCACCGAGTGGCCGGGCAAAGCTGAGATGTTCGGTAAATTTGGGTTTTCGCTGCCGCTGATGCAGCGTATCGGTATGGTCGAAATTGCCGTCGCACTGCTGTTTCTGGTGCCGCAAACCGCGTTCGTCGCGACTATTTTGCTGACGGCATACTTGGGCGGCGCGACAGTCACGCACCTTCGTGTTGGTGAGCCATTTTACTTTCCAATTGTTCTCGGCGTCGTGGCGTGGATCGCATTCAGTCTGCGCAGGCCGGGCGTGCTGGCACTGCTGCGAGCGAACTAGAAGTCCTCGTAAGTCAAGCAGATGCCGAGCGGGTCTCGGGGATCCAGTTGGCGGGAATCACCGTAGCACATGCATGACTCGCGCGCTCGCGCTCTGTACTTTTGTATCGCTTCTCGCAGCGCGTGCTGTGGGAGCGCAAGCGATATCCACCACCAGCGTCGAACGTGATCCGCAACGCAGTTCGTACTGGCGTGTGACGTATGACAATGACTTCTTCACCGCCACAGATCGGTACTACACGCAGGGGATTCACGTTGAAGTGGTGCACCCCGGTTTGAGAAAGTTTGTACCGACTCGCGCATTGATTCGTCCGAATGGTTCGCATACGCGTTTCGGAATTGCGTATGAAGATGATGGCTATACTGCCAGCGATCTCAAGCTCCCACAGATCTTAACTGGCGATCATCCGTATGCCGGAACCAAGCAGCTACGCATGTTCGCGATCGCGTCGGATTCCGCTCGTAACACGCGGCTATCGTCGGCGATGACTCTCGGCATTATTGGGCCCGGCGCGGCGGGCGGCGAAATCCAAACCTTTATTCACAAGCGCACCGGAAACACGCTGCCGCAGGGTTGGCGCAATCAGATTCGTAATGACATAATCCTGAATTACGAAGCTACAATTGAACGCCCAATCGCGCACGTCGGATCACATCTTCTGATCGTTGGAACCGGAACTGCGAGGCTCGGCACGTACAGCACGGCGCTATCTGGTGGTACGTCGTTGATCGTCGGACGCGTTCGCAACATGTTCAGCGCGTCGAGCGCTATCTCGCGTGGCCGCACGTTTTATGCGTACGCAAAGCCACAGCTACAACTCGTTGCTTACGACGCAACGTTACAAGGCGGGCTTTTAAATCGCAGTAGTCCATACACCATCGCGTCGCGCGATGTCGCGCGCGCCGTGTATCGTCAGCAGATTGGCTTGGTGTACAGATCTGGCAGCCGATACATCGAATATTTTCAGTCGCTCGCATCACCCGAATTTCGTGGTGCACGATCGCATAGAACAGGCGGACTGCTGTTCGGAATGACGATTGGATCACGCTCGTAGTTTCGCAGCTTCGGTCGGGCAATGTTTTCTCGACCGTCTCCGCATCACGATTCGTTTATGGTTTGCCGCCGGTGAGCAGCAACCCGTCCACTGACCCGAAATCGTCAGCCGCGGCAGCGAGGTTTGACGGCTGTTGCCATTCGCCGTTGTTCACGCGAACAGATACGCGATACGTTCCGGCGGGCGGTAGCGCACCACAATCGAAGTATCGAAATCCGCGTGGTTGACAGTCGCGTGCTTGCCAATCGGTAAAATCTCCTCGCATTTCGGCACGCGTGATGGAGGCTTTTCCAGCGTCCAAAACTAGTTTGCCGCTTATACTTAGCAGCGCTGGCGTACCACTTACTGGGGCCGCAGCTCGTGAGAAAACACGACTTGCTTCGACGCGAAGACCCAGCAGCGCGGTGCGTCCAGAGGGCAAACCTGAGCGAACATCTGGCAGCCGCTGCACGCCACCAAGGAACAAGGAGACGCCGCGCATCGTGGCGAAGGTGAGCGACACCTGCGGCCCGGCCCGCGTGCCTTTTAACCCGCGCTCAATTGCTCGCACGGCAACGGAAGCATCAGCGCGCAATCGGCCGCGCTCCCAAATCATGCGTGGCGTGAGGTCAAGCGCCTGCGCAGTAAACGCGGCGCCTTGCGTGACGGTTACGCCAAGCTGCTGCTGCAACGCGAACGGACGACGAGCTGCGATAAAGCTGCCATCTATGGCGAGCAGCATCGCGCCATGTGAACGCACCAATCCGCCACCAATCTCGAGATCGCGCCAGGTGCCACCGTCGTAACGCAGTCCGCCAACTTTAACCCGAGCATTCGTCGCGCGCATGGGCGCTGAGTTACGCCACTCGACACCAACGTCGCCATGCAACGTTGGAAGTAGTCCGCTGGTCTTGAGCAGTTGCGCGCTTGATGAGAGCCGGACGTTTCGCCTAGCGGGCGACTGCACAATGCCGTTGCCAAGGAACGACTGCCAGATGGGTGTGCCGGTTGCAAACACAGCGTCGCCACCGATCGTGAATCCGCGTGCGGCGAGGCGCGCACTTGGCGCGACATAAAATGCCGCACCGCTGCGCACGAGCGGTTGCTGGACAGCAGCAGCGCCAGTCTCGATTGATCCACTGAGGCGCGGCGCAGGGCTTTGCGCGTCCAGTGTTGCTGCGACAATCAGCGCGGCGCAAAGATGCGAAATGTGCGCGATGCGCATCACGTCACGGGCGCGCGCCACTGTTTGTCAAACCACCAGGGAGGCTCGTGCCCGACCCGGGGCCAACTGGCCCAAAGCCACCGATCAGCCGCGTCATGCGATCGTTCAGCGCGGCATCAGGAGACACGCCAGTAGCGACGTCTCTCGCGAGATCGTCGGCCAGCGCAAGCAACGTCGACGACGGCACCACGCGATCGATCAGCGTGCGCACGGCGCGCACCGCTCGATCTTGCGTGACGCCACGTCGAACGAGTCGAATCGCCAGCAGAAAATACGGCTCAGCCGAGCGCCGACCAACTGCCGCACGCAGCGTCTGCAGCGACGGAGTTGTGATACCAACACCGAGCGCCTCAGCACCAGCGTGCAGTTCCGGCGCAGTCACCGCCGGCGCGAGCGCGCGTGCAACGGAATCGACACGCGACGCAAGCAACGCGACTGCATCTGCGATGCGTGCTTGCGATGCTCCTTTCGCCGTACCCTCCGCCACTTTGTCGCGCAGCAATTCAGTGGGAAGTCCACGACGATCAAAGTCGCGCAGTAATACGTCAATCCGCTGTTGTGCGGCGCGGTCTGCCTCGCCCAGCGATGCCGTTTGCGCCGATACTGTCGCGCTGAGCAGCACGAACAGTGCAGCAAGTGAGATCCTCCCTCTCATGCACATCACGGTGCTTCGCCGACAACGAGCTCAGAGCCGGTCACGCCAAAGTCGCGATCTTCAATAGCGTCGCGAGCGGGATCACGCTCGAATCGTGCACCGTCAACGAGAAACGCATACACATACCGTCCGGGCGGCAGCAGCGTCGTCACCCGCCACCGTCCATCAGCGCTGCGCTGCATGGTCTGCGTGCTGCGCGACCATTGATTGAAATCGCCAAGCACTTGCACGGACTGCGCGGACGGCGCGTTGAATTCGAACACGATTGGTCGAGCTGAGCTGGCAGCAATTGGTATCACCATCGTACCCGCAGGCGATGTGTTGTATGACGCGAGTTGCTCACCGGGAATCGCCGACGCAGCCGCCGCGCGCTCGTCATTACGCTGTGCAGCAGCGCCGAACCGTAGAGCGGTTGCACCGACGGCCACAATTACCAATGCCGCCGCAGCGCGCAGCCACCACGTCGACGAACGCGCTGCATTGTCGCTCTCGAGCACGGCACGGGCTGCGACGCGGGCCGACGCGCCAGACGGTATCACGATCGGCTCACGCATCGCGCTGAGCGCGGCGTCCAGTCGCGTGTCGAGATCTGTCATATCATCATTCATCAGAGGGGCCTTCGCGAAGGAGGTCGCGTACAGTGTCCATGGCGCGTTTTGCGCGCATCTTGCACGCGGAGACACCAACGCCGGTGATCTCCGCAATCTCTTCGTAGCTAAAACCTTCGACGTGGTGCAGCAGGAACGTCTCGCGCTGCATCGAAGGCAGCGTCGCAAGTGCGCGATGCACGCGTGCAACATCACTTCGGACGGATGTCGCCAGAAGCGGATCGATGGCATCGTCCATCAATTGGTCGTCCAACGGCTGCACGCGGAGTTGAATCCGCCGGAGCTTCACGCGCAGACTCCGACAGCAGTTGGCGAGAATCGTGAAAAACCAACTCTCAAACGACCGGCCGGCATCGTAGCGTGAGAGGGCTCGGTGCGTACGGATCCACGCATCTTGCACAATGTCATCGACATCGTCGCGCGAGGCGCCTGTCATTTGTGATGCGAAGCGGATCGCGCGCGGCTGCATGAATTCCACCAGCGCCGAGAACGCGCCAGCGGCACCGTCGCGCGCGCGCAGCGCCAGCACGTCCGCGGCCGGTAACGGCGCGTCGGGCTGCGTCTCGCTGCGATCAATCTGGAGCGGGCGGGGCAGAGGCATGCTGGCGGGACTACGGGTCATCTAGCCACCAATTCTTGGCACACAATGAATACTCTGGATCCCGAGGAATGGTCACGCCGAGCTCGGCGCTTTTGCTGCGCCCCAGCGCCTCGGCCAGTCCCACAGACGCAGGCGGCTGCAACCGGCGCCCAAGAGGCGACCTCGTAGATGGGCATTATCGTCGCCGTCCGTGTTCTCGTGGTCACGAGCTCAGCCCATCTCAGTTATGCAGGCCCTCCATCGAGTGCGCTGCGCCAGAGAGCTCATCACGCCAGAGGGACGCGCACCGCTATGCTCCTGTCAACAACGCCGCCGATCACGGATATCTACGCCGACCACAGAGCGCCGGAGCGAGCGGTTGCAACACCGGTTGTCGCCACGCCGCGAGTGTCGCTGGTTGTGCCTTGCTTCAATGGCGGCGCGCGTCTGGAGCGCACGCTCCAGCAGATCACGGTGTGGCTCGCGAGCGTCGGCCACGAAACAGAGGTGATTCTGTCGGATGACGGCAGTGACTCGGCCGACGCGC
>JANNWU010000121.1:0-7486 GCA_031408755.1 Gemmatimonadaceae bacterium
GGCGGCGGGTTTGGATGTGCAGCAAATGCGCGATCGTCGCATAAATCGTCGCGCAACTGCCGGTCGCCCAACGGCGATCACTGACACAACAATTCTGAATCAATTCGAAACGGTGACGAGCGTCGCACCTTTTGTTCAGGCGCAATGGACTCCAACGTCGCACCTGCTCTTCAGTGCGGGCGCGCGTTATGATCGACTGCGCTTTGCGGTGAAAGATGATTTCACCGCGGAGGGTGGCGTTAACAACGGTGACAATTCTGGCGGTCAATCGCTTTCGGCGGTCAGCGGCCATGCCGGCATCACGATTACTGGGTCTGCGTACTTCGCACCCTACGCGAACATCTCAACAAGCTTCGAGACGCCAACAACGACAGAGCTGCAAGTGCGCCCTGATCGACAAGGCGGATTTAACCCTGATCTCGGACCGCAGCGCACAGTGAGCGCAGAAATCGGCGCGCGCGGTGCGGTCGCAACATACGCGAGTTGGAATTTTGCGCTGTACCGCGCTCGGGTGCGTAACGCAATTGTGCAGTCGCGCGTGGTTGACGGCACGGCCTTTTTTGAGAACGCTGGCGGTACGACAAACGCGGGCCTTGAAGCCGGTGTCAGCGTGTCACTGGGACGAGTTGCTGCGGTGAATGCTGCGTACACTTGGTCAGATCTCACATTTGCGGAGTATCGTCAACGCAACGGCACTCGTGTTGATACGTTGGACGGCAAGCAACTCCCTGGCGTCCCGCCGCAGCAGTTCCGCGTTGGCATTCGCTCAACAGCATTTCACGGATTGACTCTTGATGTGGATCAAACGTGGACGAGCGCGCTGTTCGCCGACGATTTCAACCTGATTCGCGTACCAGGGTGGGGAACTGGCGTCACCAATCTGCGCGCGGCGTGGAGCGGTGCCGCGCGTGGTTGGCGCATGGAGCCCTTCGTTGGCGTGTTGAACGCGCAGAACAATGCGTACGTAGGCGCAGTCACAGTGAATGGTTTTGGGGCTCGCGTTTTGGAACCGTCACCGCTACGAAACTGGTACTTCGGTATCGAACTCGGCGTCGCGAAGTAGCGAGTATGCGAGTCGGGCTGAGCGCGTTGCAATCCGCACGCGCTCAGCCCGAGTAATCTCTGAATTCTCTCACCAGCGACGCGCGTAACGCGACGTCAGATGCGCACGCCCGCCTAGTACTTCACCGGAAGTTGCTTGTAACGCTGCGTGAGCAGTTCCTGTCGCGTTATCACGCGCGTATCTCGACCGGCGACAAAGACTCGCTCAGGCTGCGACGCATACTCAAATGGGTCGCCCGTCCAGAGTACGACATTAGCCGCTTTGCCGACTGTCAGTGACCCAACGCGATCGCTGATGCCGAGGATCTCAGCAGGCGCAAGTGTGATCGCGCGCAAGGCATCATCCCACGACATGCCATACGCCACCGCGTTTCCAGCTTCGTAGCGCAGGTTGCGCACGTTAAATCCACCTTCGTCACCAGCGCCATTGCCAACAATGGCAACCTGCACTCCGGCGGCGCGCAGCAGGGCAAGATTCTCTTGACGTTGCCCGAGCGACGAAAATGAACCGGGGATGTTGTTCATCGCACCGGTGAGCACTGGAACGCGCGCTGTCGCGAGTTGCGTCGCCACCATCCACGCTTCAGCACCGCCGGTGATCACAATTCGAATTGCAAACTCTTTCGCGATCGCAATGGCATTGAGAATCTCGCTCGCTCGGTCTGCCGAAATGAGCAACGGTATTGTCCCTTTCAGCACCAGTTGCAACGCGTCAAGATCTGCTCGGCTTGCACTTAACTCACGCATTGCGCCGGCGTCGTACCCCGCGCGTCTGAGGTTGAATTCTCGCGAGTCGCGCAGCAGTGTGCGAAGCCGTGCCAACGCTTCTGCGCGAGAGTTGGTACCAGCCGATGCTGCGTCATCGAGTGATGCGACCATCGCCACCGGAGCTCTGCGCAACATTGTTTCTGCTGTGCCGCCCTCGCGCAGGTCGAACGCTGCACCCATGCCACCAATGAAGCCACCACCCGGCATGACACCGACTGTCGTGATGCCACCATCCTGTCGAGTGACTGGGAGAAGCATCGACATCGGATTGAACGCATCCCAGACTCGGAATGCGGCCGCGACGTTATTGACTCCACGAGCCGACGCATCGCGCGTATCACGTACGGCGCCAACTTCATTCACGCCTAGCGTCGTCGCAGTGGCAATCAATCCAGGGGTAATCCACTTTCCGGTTGCATCAATGCGCCGCGCGTTTGCGGGCACTGCCATGTTGCTGCCGATGGCTGTGATTACGCCGTCAGTCATGATGATGGTGGCGTTCTCAATGCGCGGACCGCTCACTGGATACGCAGTGCCGCCGACAATCGCGACCACATCCTGGGCGCTTAACTGCGCGGCGAGTACAACTGTTGCGGTGACGATCAAACTCTTTCTCGTGCGCATTAGCGACGCCCTCCATTCGAGACTGATGGAGCTGGCACATAGCCGAGCTCAAAATCGGTGCGCCAAAGCTGCTTTGGATCAAGACGGTCGTAGCGTTGTGCGCCATCAATCCAAACTCGATCAGCGCGCGAATAGACGCTGAACGGATTGGCGGACCAGAGTACAACGTCAGCATTCTTACCGGCTTCTAAAGAGCCAATGCGATCGTGCAGGTCGAGCGCCCACGCCGGATTGAGGGTGATCCAGCGAATCAGTGTTGCATCATCAACCATCACACCCGCCGCGATTCCGGCAGCGCGCGCCTTCGATGCATCTTGATTCAATCGTTGCGATCCACTGGCATCATCGCTGTGAACAATCGCGCGTGCGCCTGCCTGATGCACGAGCGCGAGATTCGCTCGCACTCCGTCGAGCGCTTCCATCTTGAAACCACCCCAGTCACTCCAGAGCGATCCGGAGATGCTGTCGCGCGCCATGACATCGGCGAGCTTGTACGCTTCTACGCCGTGATGGAACGAGCGAATGCGATAGCCGAACTCGCGCGCAATGTCGATCATTTGCAGCATCTCATCGGCACGATAGCAATGATTGTGCACGAGAATGTTGCCGCGCAAAACTTCCGCCATCGTCTCTTGCTCCAGGTCTCGCGTTGGTGCGTCGCCCTGTTTGTCGGCGAGCCACTTATCCCAACGGCGACGATAGCTTTCTGCGGTGATCCACGCAGCGCGATAGCCAGCCACGTTGCCCATCCGCGTGGATGGACCGCGCGACGCGTAGACGCGCTTCGGGTTTTCACCACACGCCATCTTGAGCCCGTACTTCGCCGCAGGGAACTTCATCCCCTGCACGCTGACACTTGGTACGACTTTGAGCACCACGCTGCGCCCACCAACCAGATTGGCAGAGCCTGGAAGAATCTGCAGTGTGGTCACGCCGCCAGCGAGTATGCGCGGGAACTGCGGATCTTGTGGCCAGACGCTGTGTTCGGCCCAGACGCGGGCGGTGGTCGGCGCGGTCGCTTCATTACCATCGCTGAGTGCTTCACCACCCGGCGCTGCATACACGCCCAAATGCGAATGTGTGTCGATGAGGCCTGGTGTGACGTAGCGACCATTTGCATCCACAACGTCGGCGTCGCCCGCTGCCGGCGGAGTGCCGCTGCCGACGCTCACGATTTTACCGTCGCGCATCAGTACGTAGCCGCGATCTAGCTGCGGTCCAGCGGCGGTCAGAATCGTTGCATTGATAATCAAGACCGCGCGTGAGGCTGGTGCGGTGTACGTGCTTGGAAACGGATCGGCATTTGGCATCGAGACCGCGCCGGCGCCTGGCGGCAAGCCTGGCTTACTACCACTTGGCGGTGTAGCAGGTGTTTGCGCGTGAAGCGCAGTCCCCGCAACGCACGCGAGCACAAAGAATTGACGCACGAAATCGACCTCCGAGATCGGTAAAGGGGAGAGGATCAAGCCGCGAATCTGCGCTGCGACGCAGCCTGCCGCTACGCAACATGCGACGTTATTCGAAAAGCCCGCGGCGTAGGTCGTCGACAACGTCAGAGCAAAGTGAGTCCACGCCCATCGTAGCGAAGCGGCGAGCATCATCAAGATTGTTCACAGTCCAGACAATCACGCGACCCCCGACTGCATGAATCGCGTTGACCAAGGCCTCATCAACCATATCGCGATGCGGCCAGAAGTCGCGCGCACCGGCGGCGAGCAGCGCGTGCGGCGCATCGACCAGATAGCTGTCGGTAAGAATGCCAACGGGTACACCGAGCGGCATTCGCGGCATCGCCTCACGAATGTACTTTGCGATGCGATGGTCAAAGCTGTGAACTGCGACCGTTGAGTCAGGGTGGCGGGCAAGGCAGGCGATCACTGCCGTCTCAATGCCTCGCGCCTTGACCTCGACATAGACTGCCGCGTCATCCGCCGCCGCCAACACAGCATCGAGAGTCGGGATCGTCTCCCCCGCAGCCCCGACCCTGATGTTCACGAGATCAGCCCAGGTTAGAGTCGCAATTGAGATGCCGGCCAGCGCGCCGGACATGGACGGCAGCACGGCGTCGTGATGCACCACAACCACGCCATCCGACGTGCCGTGGACATCCAGTTCCCAGCCGTCCGCGCCGGCGGCGGTGGCGGCAAGGAACCCAGGCAGGGTATTCTCGCGGTGCAGGCGCGGCATCCCTCGGTGCGCGATGAGGCTGGGGCAACGACTTGGCGTGGATGCGGACATAGCGAGGAGGGCGGGCGTGGATCTGGAGCAGGAGGGACTTTCTGATAGCGACCTTAACATCGCCCGTCGGAGCGCGTCTGCCTACCAGACTGAGATGCCTGAACTGAATCGAGCTGGCGACGACACTGCAGTAGACCGTGCGTTGATCGCCCGCTGGACCAGCGGTGATCAACGGGCGGCTTCGGCACTCGTGGAGCGGCATGCGCCATCACTGGCGCGATTTGTCGCAAGTTTGGGAGTGCTGTCGCAGCCGGAAGAGATGGTGCAGGACACATTTGTGCGCGCCTTTGCGTCGTTGGTTTCGTTTCGTGGTGAGTCGTCGCTGCGTTCGTGGCTGTTCACCATCGCGCGCCGACTCGTACTGGATCAGCGTCGCTCCAGCCGTCGCGATAAGCTGCATGTATCAATTGAGGATGCGCAGGACCAGTTGGTGTCTGCGAATGATGTGTTGGATGGTGTTGTTGCCGACGAGTCTGAAACGCGAGTGCGCGATGCTGTCGCACGGTTGTCGCCAATGCAACGCGAAGTGTTTACGCTGCGCGTAGTTGAGGGCTTGTCGTACAAAGAAATTGCCGATGTCGCGTCCACTACGGAAGGTTCGGCGCGAGTGCACTATCACAATGCAATGCGGGCCGTGAAGGAGTTTCTCGATGCATGATATGAACCGTGACACGCTGCGAGATCGTCTTCCTGACCTGTTGCATGGTCGTCTTGCTGCCACCGACGCTGCGGAATTGCAGCGCGCGATACACGCAGACGCGGAGTTATCTGCAGAGTACGCAGTCCTTCGCTCGGTGCTGGCAGCTCATCGCGCAGCACCGGCCATTGATATCTCGCGTATCGTGAGCGCACTGCCGCCTGCGTCAAGTATGACTGCACCCGAGGTCGACGAGTTAGCGGCACGTCGCGAGGCGAAACGGCCGTGGATTTCGACGCGGTTTGCACGCGCCGCGGCGCTACTCGCCATGGTTGGCGGGGGCACGATGTTCTCGGTGATCAGCAATCGATCGCAAATTGATCCGCTCCCGACTGCGGTGGCGCCGGTGGAATCGTTGGCAACGCGCGGTGCGGCGATGGAGTTGGGCCTTGGTGCATCTACCGACGACCTGTCAGTAGAACAGTTGCGTGCGCTCGAAGCGGACATTCGTTCGCTCGATGGGCTGCCGTCTGTTGAACCTGAGTCTGGAACTGACCTGTTTGACGTGGAGAGTGCGTCGTGATTGCTCGAATGTGTGGTTGGGTGATGTGCGCAGTACTTCTAGCCGCCGCCGCTCCCGCTGTGCATGGCCAGGATGCTGCGACCGCGCGTGAGGCGGCACGTCAGCGCAAAGAGGCGCGTCGGATTGCTGGCGAACAACAACCAGTTGATCGTGACCAAGCGCGCATCGACCGCGCAATGGCCGAGCGTATGCGCGCGGAAGGGTCTCTTCGCGAGGCGCTTGCGCGCGCGGTGCGTGAACGCCTCAGTTTGAACGATCAACAAGCCACGCGATTGATGGAAGTCAACCGTCGCTTCGGCGAAGATCGACTGCGGATAGTGCGACAAGAGATGCGGCTCCGGCGCGAACTGCGTCAGTCGATCGCTGGTGGTGATTCATCGCGCTCACCGAACACGGCGCGACTGCTCGACGAACTGATGGGCGCACAACGCGATCGCCTCGATGTCCAGCAGAAAGAACAGCTGGCGCTGAGCGAGTTTCTCACGCCGGAACAGCGCGCGCGGTATCTCGCGATGATGGAGCAACTGCGGCGTCGCATTCAACTCCGCGCCGACAGCGCGCGCAGTGCAGGAGCAGCGCCGGGCGAGTAAGTTGCGCCAATGACTTCTTCCGGTCGCGCCGCGCTCGCTGTCCGACTCACCCAACCATTCCGCCAGTTCGCACAATGGCAGGCTGGTGGTGCAGTTGTTTTGCTGGTGGCCGCGTGCGTTGCGATGGCGCTCGCGAACACGGCGTGGCACGCAACCGTCGAGAGATTCTGGGAGACTCCTCTCTCCGTAGGATTTGGTGGCACCGCATTTTCGCTCTCGCTGCGCGCGTGGATTAGCGACGGCTTGATGGCGTTGTTCTTTCTTTTGGTTGGGCTGGAGATCAAGCGTGAACTCTTGGTCGGTGAGCTGTCCACGATGCGGACTGCCGCCCTACCACTGATCGCCGCGCTTGGCGGAATGGTCGTTCCTGCGATGATTTTTTGGAGTGCCAATCGCGGAACCGACGGGGTAGTTGGATGGGGCGTTCCAACCGCGACTGACATTGCTTTTGCGATTGGAGTTCTTGCGCTGCTAGGTTCGCGCATCCCTCCCGCATTGACGGTGTTTTTAGTTGCGCTTGCGATCGCGGATGATCTTGGGGCTGTGGTCGTCATCAGCGTTTTTTATGGACATGCACCAGATCCGGACGCGTTAATTGCTGCAGGTGCATTGATCGCACTGCTCGTCTTGGCAAATGCGTCTGGCGTCGCGTGGACGAGTGTGTACGTCGCGTTGGGGATCGTGTTGTGGTACTTCGTTTTTCGGTCAGGAATTCATCCGACGGTGGCTGGCGTTTTGTTGGCGATGACCATCCCTGCGCGGTCGCGTATCGAACCTGAGCATTTCGTGCGCGAGACTCGCGAGCGCTTGCAAGACTTTGTCGCAGCAACAGAAAACGATGGTCGCGCCGTGCTGTCCAACGAAGGGCAGCAACATGCGATTTCGGCAATTGAAGCGGCGTCTGAAGACGCGCAACCACCGCTCGTTCGCTTACTTCACGCGTTACACACGCCTGTCAATTTTTTCATCATGCCGCTTTTTGCG
>JANNWU010000122.1:0-10439 GCA_031408755.1 Gemmatimonadaceae bacterium
ATTTTTAATCTATTTGTCGGTGCCTATGGTGTACGCCTGTTTGCCGCGTTCGACGCGCATAATATTGATGAATTCAAACGACTCTTCCGTCTGCAACTCTGGGCTGGTGCGTTGCCCGCCAAACTGCAAAATCTGCGGCGCGCCGGTGCGTCCATCCGGCAGCGACGATGCGACGGTGACCCAACCGCGCGGCAAACGCGTGTTGGGTTCATTCTGCAACGTGCGGTTGGTGTAACTGAATCGCATATCGTTTGTGCCGCTGCGTCCGATGCTAGACTTGAGCGACACAAGCGCCTGATTTTCACGCGAGAATTGGTTTCCGCGGCTTTCGAGAACAGAGAGGTCGCGATCAGGAATTGAGTTGGCGTAATTCCAATCGCTGTAATTATGACGGACGGTTAAGCGGTTCCGATCGTTGACTGTCCAGTCGGCGCGAGCGAAGACGGTGTTGAGTGTGTTTGCACGATCAAAGCGACCGGTTTGCTGCGCCGTTGAGAGTCCATAGTTACGTCGCAGAATTTCCAGGAATCGTGTAACCGAATCTGGCGCAACTTGCAGGCGGCTCCAATCCGCTTGATTCGCGACATCGAGCGTGAAGAATGGCTCGTTCACATTCTGCCGATCGAATGCGACCACATAGTGCAGTTTGTCTTTGACAAGCGGCCCAGAAATACTTCCGCCAACCTGCCAGTTTGAGAATTCAGCGACGTTCTGATTCAGAAAGTTTGTATTCGCAGCCAACCCTTGATTGCGATTGTATCCGAAGAAAGAACCTTTGGTATCGTTTGTTCCGCTCAGCGTCGCAACGTTCACAGCACCGGCGCCCTGACGTCCCTGTGTCACATCGTACACGTTGGTGACGATCTCAAACTCACGGATCGCTTCAACGCTCAGCGAGTACGGTCCACGTCCAAAGCCGGTGCCCCAGATGGTGTTCTTCATCTGCACGCCGTCAACGCGAATGTCGGTGCTCGAGACGCGTCCACCGGCAATTGACGAAGACGACGTGATGATCCCACCGGTTCCTGATCGCGATGTTGTTGGCGCGATGATTGCGAGATCGGCGAAGCTTCGATCGGCGATCGGAAGGTCACGAATTTTCTGCTGATCTACAACGAACGAGGCACCAACACGCTCCACGCGCTTGTTCTCTTGATCAGCGCGCACATCAACGGCTGAGAGTTGCTGAGCGACCGCCTTTAGCGTGAAATCGAGCGCGACGCGGTCACCAAGATTGAGCGTGATTCCAGTGCGGCGCTCCGCTTGCAACCCGAGCTTCCGTACGCCGATGGCATATGGGCCACCAATTGGCAGCTGTGCAAAAACAAAGCGGCCTCGCGCGTCTGAGCGGCGGAGCTCTTGGAATCCCGTCGCATCATTGCGCGCGGTGACACTCGCGTCGGCAACGGGCGCGCCTTCCGCCGTGCGGATGATTCCGCTGACATAGCCTTCGGTGGCCTGTGCGGCGGCGTGCGGGGCGCTGAGAAGGAAAGCGAGCAAGGCCGCAACACCGCCGAATGGTGCGCGTCGCAGTACGGAGATGATCATGGTGAGTTCCGGTAGTGGTTGCCAGTGACGCGGCATGGCGCCACACGCAAACCTCTCGTTCCAGGTCACCGTTTCGTGACCCCACTGTCAACTGCACGTCACGACTGCTTCGGCTGCGGTCGACTGTCGGCAGGATCGCAGCACGCTTTCAAGGGCGCTATGTGAGGCACCAACCCAGCGGTTCAGGGATTTGCAGCGTACTGTTGTGCTTCACCAGAAGTGACGCACCGCTGTCCTCATCTGCAGCCCTCGCACATGTCCATTCTCCGTCCGTTTACCGCCCGCGCTACGGCTTTCGTGGTGCTCGCGGCCATCGCTGGCTGCTCGTCGCAGAAGCCGACCACGGCACCCGCACCAACACCAAGCGAGCGACCCGCTGGCGCAACTCCGGGAACGCCTACGCCAGGAACCCCAACTCCGGGCGTGCCAACCCCAGGCGTACCGGGTGCGCCAAACGGCGCTGCGCTGCCACCAGGCGGTGCCGGTGGCGCACCGGGCGGTGCTGCGCCGGGTGAGCCGTCGCCGCGACCGTACGCAACCGTCATCACGCCACGCGCGAAGAGCCGAAAAGGACTGTTTAGCACGCACGTGATCGGGAGCCGACTGTTCTTTGAAGTTCCGGCGAAAGAAATGGGGAAGGACCTGATGTTGGTGGCGACGCTTAAGGGCACGCCTGCGGGTATCGGAATTCGCGGCACGTTGGGCTCAAACAGCCTGCTGCGGTTCGAGCGACGCGATAATCGCGTGTTGGTGCGCGCGGTGAATTATCGCAACGTGTCGACGGATACGAGCAATCGCATCAACCGCGCGATGCCGATCATTCAGTACTATCCGATCATCGCCAGCTTCAATGTGGAATCGTATGGTCCAGACAGTGCGGCGGTGATCGACGTGACGCGCATGTTCACCGGTGGCGTGCAAGAGCTGGCTGCCTTCGGACAGCGCGTTGCGGTTGATCCAACGCGATCGTTCATCGAACGCGCTGTCGCATTTGCGGGCAACGTCGAAGTGGAAGCGTCGCAGACATTCACCGCTCCACCAAATCCGTTGCTGGCACAGTTTCCCGGCGCACCCGCACCAAGCGCCACCACCGAGCTTTATCACTTCTCGATCGTCAAGCTGCCCGATGTGCCAATGCAGCCGCGCTTCTGGGATGAACGCGTGATCTGGTTCCGCACGCAGCAGCAGGATTTCGGTTCTGCCGAGCAGCGTGTTGCAAATCGCACGTTCATCAATCGTTGGCGTTTGGAGAAGAAGGATCCGACCGCCGCGATCAGCGAGCCGGTGAAGCCGATTACGTACTACATCGATCCGGCCACGCCAGTGTGGTTGCAGCCGTGGGTGAAAAAGGGCGTGGAAGAATGGCAGGCAGCATTTGAGCAGGCGGGTTTCCGTAATGCCATCGTCGCCAAAGATGCGCCGAACGATCCAGAGTTCAGCGGTGAAGACGCGAGCGTTGCGATGGTGCGTTGGTTGCCAACGCCGGTGCAGAATGCGGTTGGTCCAAGCACCGTTGATCCGCGCACCGGTGAAATCATTGACGCTGATGTGCAGATGTATCACAACATCATGTCGTTGCAGCGCAATTGGTACTTCACGCAGGTTGGACATCTCGACACGCGCGCGCAGCAGGCGCAGTTTCCCGATTCGTTGATGGGACGCCTGGTGCAGTTCGTGGTTGCGCATGAAGTGGGACACACGCTCGGCTTTCCGCACAACATGAAGGCCAGTTCGATGTATCCGTTGGACAGCATTCGAAACGCGAGCTTTGTGCGCCGCATGGGCCACTCGCCGTCGATCATGGATTACGCGCGTTTCAATTACGTGGCGCAGCCGGAAGACAACATCGCGCTCAGCGATCTCGTGCCGCGCGTTGGCACGTATGACACATACGCCGTGAAGTGGGGCTACACACCAATTCCAGGCGCGAAATCACCGGAGGCGGAAAAGCCAACGCTCGACGCGTGGGCTCGTCAACAGGATTCAATTCCATGGTTCCGCAGCGCGGATGACGGCGGCATTGGTGGTGCTGATCCAGGTGAGCAGAGTGAAGCAGTTGGTGATGCTGATGCGGTGCGCGCTACCGAGTACGGCATCCGCAACTTGAAGCGTTTGGCAGGAATGGTCGAGCGCATTGGCTCGGCAATTCCTGGTGAGGATTTTGACGACGTTGCGTTCCTTTACGGCGGCGTGATCAATCAGTGGCGCACCGAACTTGGCCACGTCACGCGTTTGGTTGGCGGTGTGGACAAGCAGGCGAAAGCCACCAGTCAGCGCGGCGATGTGTATGCACCGGTGAGTGGTGCGCGTCAGCGTGCGGCGATGCGCTTTTTGCAAGACAATGCCTTTGCAACCCCAATGTGGTTGTTGGATGTGTCTGTGCTGCGAAAGCTGGAAGCATCGGGCAGCATTGATCGCATTGGTGGAGCGCAGGCCGGTGTGTTGGCTGCGTTGGTTCAGAACGAGCGGATGGTGCGCATGATCGAACTGGATGCGTTGCCGCCAACCGGTGATCGCTACACGCTGCCAACCATGCTGACAGAGCTACGCCGTGGCTTGTGGAGTGAGATCTACAACGGTCGCACCATCGATCCGTATCGCCGCCGCTTGCAGCGCGTGTATTTGGAAGCGATGGCCGCCAAGCTCAACCCGCCACCGCCAAATCCATTGGCTGCGTTGTTTGGTGGTGGCGGTGCATCACCGCGTGCGCTGGCTGACGTGCGCGGATTGCTGCGTGCCGAGTTGAATGATCTGTCGCGCGAGTTGGCGGCGGCAAACAATCGTACCAGCGATCGCGCAACACGTGCGCACTTTGAAGACGCGCGCGACCAGATTCGGAAAATGCTCAACCCGAAGTAGTAGATCGTGAGGCACAGTTGTGCGCGGAATTATGGCTGTTTGCTCACCGAGCGCTGCTGAACGATTCGTCCGATGATGTGCACGATGATCGATTGGTGAATCACCGCCGTACAACACAGCCCACCCCGCAAGAGTCGAGGTGGGTTTTGTTGTTTAGTCGTTCGCGCTTTCGCGCTGATCCTCGTCGTCATGCGCAATTCGGGATAGCTTGACAGTCTGCGATTGGCATGCAAACCGCCAGCGCATTCCGCCGACTTTGCGACGATCGTGCTCATTCCCTGACCACTCTGCCGTGACCCCTAAACGCTGGCTCCTTACCATTCTTTCCTTCGCCGCCGCCATTGGCGCGTCGGTCTGGTTGGTGTGGTCAAGCTGGCCGAGTGGAACGGGGCGACTGACGCTGCCGTGGATGGCGCACTTGGTGGCATTGGGTGGCGCAATGGGCGAAGTCATTTTGCGCGCGTTCAAGCTGACGTGGAGCGCGAAAGCGATGGGTGTGCCGCTTTCACTGAAAACGGCATTTCGTACCTGCCTCGGCGGCGATTTCGGCGCTTCGGTCACACCGTCGCGTTCCGGCGCTGAGCCCGCTCGATTCCTGATCATGGCTGAAGCGAAGACACCCATGGGCGGTATCGTGCTCGTGCTCTGGGCCGAAATTGTGCTGGAAGTGTTTTCGCTGGCGACGGTGGCTGTGCTGATCGCAGTGCTGTTTAAGGGTTCCGGAAAAGCGGTGACGAGTGTTTTGGTGGTCATCACAAGTTACGCGTTGATCGTGCTGGCGATCTCGGTGATCGGGTTGGTGCTGTCGCGTCGGAACGCCAATGGCCCGCCACCAGCTTGGGCTGCGAAGTTTCGCCTGCATGCTGGAAGATGGCGCATCATACAGAAAGCATTGCGCCAGCTTCGCGGCAGTGTGGCTGCAATTCGCTATGCGCGCCCTTTGCCGATGTTTTTTTCCTTCCTTGCATCGGCGCTACATGTCGTTTCGCGTTTGTGCATTCTGCCGGGGCTGGTGCTGTTTGTGGCGCCGAAAACCGAGCTGGCACCGTTAGTCGCGTGGCCGTTGGCGATGCAGTACGGTGCGGCCGTGGTGCCGGCGCCTGGGGGTGGCGGTGCGGTGGAGCTCGTGTTCAAGGAGACGCTCGGGGATGTAATCCCGGCGGAAATTTTCGGTGCGTCGCTGGTTTGGTGGCGGTTTTACACCATGTATCTGTACATCATTTTGGGAGCGCTGGTTGCCGGAGGTACGGTTATGCGGGCATTGCGTCCAAAGACGGTGAGTGAACTACTTCCGGATGAGACCGGATCGCCGCCTGCAGCCTTGCATTCACCACCGCCCCCCTCAAAATCTGCCGGTTGATCTGTTGCCAATTCCTGCATTTTCTTCTGCCTGGGCCGACGCGCTTCTGACTGCGATCAACGGTGACGCCGTGTATCGGGATGCCGGCAAAGGGTGGACGAATCCAGTGGCGCTGGTGGTTGAGCCCGGTGCCGCTGTTCCCCACGGTGCTGCCGTGCAGGTGGATCTGCGCGCGGGTGAATGTCTACGTTCCGAAGAAGTCGCGATCGATGCCGTTTCCGCACCGTTCGTGCTCTCGGCAGACCTCGCAACGTGGATGGAGATTGTGCACGGTGCGACAGATCCGCTGATGGCGGTGGCGCGCGGTAAGGTCAAGCTGATTCGCGGGTCGCTGGGCACGCTGATGTTGCATGCGAAGGGGGCGAAGGCGCTGGTGGCCTGCGCACGGCATGTGGATACGCTCTGGCCGACGGCTGAAATTTGATGAGCTTAGACCGATGCACGCGACGACGACCGACGACGTGCGAAGGTTGATCTTTCATTTATCGCATGTGAGCAAGTGATGCCGCTGACCTGTGAACATTCGCGTAGTAAGCACTTCCAAGGTTGATCTTTCTTTTATCCCATGTGAGCAACCGATGCCGCTGACTCGCGAACAGACGCGTAGCAAGTACTTCCAGCTCTACACGAACTCGAAGAAGCTGGCGTGGGATCCGGCGGCGGTTGATCTTTCGCGCGACGCCGCTGATTGGGAAATCATTCGGCGCGACTATTCGACCGAGGAATTCGCGAAGCAGATTCACCAACTATGCGCATTCTTTCACGCCGGTGAAGAGAGTGTAACGAACACGCTGTCACCGTTACTCTCGGGTGTGGCGCGTCTCAAGCTGGGTGTTGATATCGAGTGCTTTCTGACAAGTCAGATGTATGAAGAAGCAAAGCATTTCGAGTTTTTCACTCGCTACTTCCACGAAGTGCTTGGCGAAGAGACGGCGGAGCTCATCAACGAGCTCACTGCTGCGCCGCACGCGGTGTTGATCAGCGACTTAGATAGCGCCACGGATCTCGTGCGACGCGAGACTGATCCCGTTGCGTTGCGTACCGCGCTGGTTGCAGGCGTCACGCACTACATGGGCGTGGTTGAGGCGATGCTGGCGCGTACTGGTTACGTAGGCGCGGGTGATGCGTTGGCCGCGCGCAATTGGCTGCCGGGATTGCAAGAAGGTTTTCGCTTGATCCGCCGCGATGAGGGGCGACACGTGAGCTTCGGAATTCACTTTATTCGCGAGATGACGTCGAAGCATCCGGAGTTGGTCCCGGTCGTGCAAGAAACTTTCGAGCGCAACTTGCCGAATGTATTGGCTACGATTCAGGCATTTGACTACGAACATCCAATCGTTGATTTGGGCAAACTGACGCAGTACGCGTTGGATGCATACACGCAATTCATGGGTGCAGCGGGATTGGCTGACGCGGATGACACGGAATTGGCGACGGAGCTGGGAGAGAGCGTCGTCGCATGACAGTACAGAACACTGTGGATGCACTTGTCCCATCGCTGGCAGAACTGGACGCTGCAGCTTCGCTGGTGCATGCGACCTTTGCGCCAACACCACAGTATCGGTGGCCGCTTTTGGAATTACGGCTTGGTACGCGGTGCTGGGTGAAGCACGAAAATCACACACCGGTTGGCGCCTTCAAGGTTCGCGGCGGTTTGGTGTATCTCGATTGGCTGCGACGCACGCAGCCTCAGGTGAACGGCATTGTGTCGGCGACGCGTGGCAATCACGGTCAATCGATTGGATTTGCCGCGCAGCGATTGGGGATGCGCGCATGCATCGTGGTTCCAATTGGCAACAGCGTTGAAAAGAATGCCGCGATGCGTGCGCTAGGTGTCGAGTTGATCGAAGAAGGTGACGATTTTCAGGACAGTGTTGAGGCTGCAGATCGCATCGCGATCGAACGCGGCTGGCACCGCTTGCCCAGTTTCCATGCGGAACTTGTGGCTGGCGTTGGCACGTATGCGATGGAGCTGCTGCGCGCGGCGCCTGCGATTGAGACGGTGTACGTGCCAATTGGCCTCGGCTCGGGTGCCTGCGGCGTGATCGCGGCCAAGGCTGCACTCAACCACTCGTGCGACGTGGTTGGCGTGTGCTCCACGCATGCACCGGCGTACGCTGAATCGCTGCGCGGCGGAGTGCCCGTATCTCGACCGACGACCACGCGAATTGCTGACGGCATGGCGTGCCGCACGCCGGTGCCGGCGGCGCTCGACGTCTTGGCTGCTGGACTGGCGCGCGTCGTCTCGGTGACAGACGATGAAGTGGAAGCGGCGATGCGCCATCTGTTTTCTGACACGCACAACGCCGCGGAAGGTGCTGGTGCAGCGGCGTTAGCGGCGGCGCTCCAGGAACGATCGGTCTTGGCTCGCGAGATCGCGGTGATTCTGTGCGGCGGAAACGTGGATCGAGCGGTGTTCGCGCAGGTGCTCGCCGACGGGTGATTGGCGACGGGCTGATTGGCGACGGCTGATTGGCGAACGCACGGCGTCCAGTCAGCACGCAGTTGTGCCGATACTTGGGAGTGAACCCGCTGCTGACGTTTCGTGTCTGGCAGCCTCACTGGCATCGGCCACTCGACGCACCTGTGACCTTTCTGACACCTCGATCGCACGGTTCGCTCGCGGCTGTGTGGCAGCGCATCGTTCTCGGTGTTGCTGCGGCGATCGCGGTGAGCCTAATCGCGCTCGCGCAGGTTGCTCGGTACTTAGAACGACTGCACGCACTTGATCTTTCGGTGTCAGCGCGAGGCGGAGCGACAAGCGCCTTCGCAAATGGTGTTTGGACTTCGTATTGGATAATACTGCTGATACAATGCGTGATCGGTGTGTTGTTCGTAGTGCTGCTTCTTCGCAGCATTTCTCGCCCAATGCAGCGACTGCGCAACGCGGTACTCTCGTTAGCCACTAAGGATACGAACGCCATCCAGACCGACAGCGTGCGCAGCGCTGACGACGAACTTGCACCACTGTACGATGTGCTGCGGTCCACGCGCGATGAAATTGCCTCGCTGACTCGACGAGTCGTTATCGAAGCTGATTGTAGTCGAGCGTTGATTGAGGTCGCGTTCAGCGCCGTGTTGGTTGTGGACGGCGGCGGACGGATAATCAGAGCGAATTCGGTGGCAGCGCAGCTTTTGTCTCAGCCCGAAGCGTCGCTGTGCGGCCTGTTGCTGCCGGATCTGTTTGTGGTCGAATCGCTCCGAATGCACGTTGACGCGATGGGAACGCTGACGTGCCATGAGTCCAGTGACGCCACGGCATTCTCAACCCGCGTTCGGTTGCACGGCGCTCGTTCGTTTCCGGCCGACGTCAAAATTTCAGCCCTTGCCGCCGAAGGGCAGCGAGCCTGGGCGATACTGATCAACGATTTGACCAGCGAGCAGAAGGCAGCCACTGCGTTACGCGATGCGCTGACGGGTTTGGAGGGCGCGGATCGCGCGCGAAGCGCACTGCTATCGCGGATGAGTCACGAGTTGCGCACGCCATTGAATTCCATGATCGGTTTCGCGCGAATTGTCAGGCGAAGTAAGAGCTCGGAACTCAGCGAGCGTGACTCGCTGTACCTTGATCGCGCCACCGCTGGTGGTGAGCAGTTGCTCGCGCTGGTGAACGATATCTTAGATCTGTCACGGATCGACGCAGGCGCGATTGAAATGCGCGTAGAGACGGTTGATGTGGTGGCTCTCGTTCGCGAGGTCATGCCAACCTATCGAGCACAGGTTGCTGATCGACCAGTGACGCTTGATGTGACGTTGCCAAATGCCGTTGGCATGGCGCAGGTTGATGCGCAGCGATTGCGGCAGGTGATTGCCGTGCTGCTGAGCAATGCGGTGAAGTTTACGGCGCGTGGTACGATTGAGGTGAGCGTCCGTCTCAACCACCTCACGCGTGATGCGAGTGCCATCATTGTCCGAGATACGGGGATCGGGATTCCGCTTGATCGGCAGGCGCAGATTTTTGATGCCTTTGAAGAAAGTGATCGCGACGCGAACCAACGCTATGGTGGACACGGTGGCCTTGGCCTGCCACTGTCACGGAAGTTGGCGCAGCAGATGCACTGTGAGTTAAGCGTGGAGAGTGTTCCGGGGTCCGGGAGCACATTCACATTCGCCTTCGCGCGGCCCGGCGCGAGCAATGCGATGCACAAACTCGCACTTTCAACCGCTGCCGCGTAATTGCGCTGGCGCGAGGCTGGTGTGTGCGGGTATCGTGCAGTGTGTTCACCAGCGAAACGGCAGCAACTCCAACACCAACTATCATCAGCGCGACGCCGCGACGAGCGCTGAGCGTATCTGAGAGACGTACTCTCACCGCCGCAGTCTGTCGTGTGGTACTCAATGCGCCTGCGGATCTCACCGATCGCGTTGAGGATCGCATTGCGGGCTTGGCGTCACACAAGATCAAAGAAGCTCGCGCTGGACTTCGATTGTTCGGGAGCGTCGCGGCAGCCATGGTGACGGTGCGCAAAGCGACGGCCTTCCATGCGTTGAGCACCGAAACGCAAGACCGTATGCTGCAGTCGTGGGGCGAGAGCGCAGTACCGCAGGCGCGTACACTCTTTCAACTGCTCCGTCGCCTGACACTGGTCACGCACTACGCGGACCCGCGATCGCACGCCAGTATCGGCTACCTTGGCGCACTCAACACGCGCGAACCGGCGATGTCGTGGGA
>JANNWU010000123.1:0-1556 GCA_031408755.1 Gemmatimonadaceae bacterium
CGATCCACCGCGCGCGCCCACTTGCCTGCATCAGTATGAAAGGCACGGCGGAAACACAATTGATCGCGATTCCAACGCACAAAATTCTCAGCACGGTGACGCTCTCCTCGCGGTACTGCGCGCCACCAATCAGTTGCAATAGCCACGGCGCAAGCAACGCCACGATTGCGCAGATGGGAATCACGATTGCCGCAACCAATCGTACACCCACCGCGTGTAGCGGAACCAACTGCGATAGATCCGAGGCGGCCGCGCGCGCAACCATCGGAAAGAGCACCATCGTCAACGCACCCGGCACGATCCACAGCTTTGTGATCGTTTCCCACGGTACGGCATACAACGCGACGGCACTCACGGAAATCATCGAACCGATCACAAATCGATCGGCAAACACCATGAACGGACTGATCACATTGCTGATCGTCATCCATGCACCCGCTTTCAGCAACGGGCGAAGTGTCTGGACTGACGGTGCATCACTTGGCGTCCGCGGCAGTTCACGTTCGGCGAGTGCGATATACCGCGACCACGCCCACAAACGAACAAGCGCGAGACAAAGCGCGATCACTGTGAGCGACGCGGTGAAGGGCAGTAGCAGCACTGGCAGCGCGAATGTGCCCACACCAACTGGCAACCGCACCCAGTTTACCGCGCGAAACTGCTGTCGCGCTTCGAGTACGGCACGTGGCGCGCTGGCGCCGGTGATCGCGGGCACGGTCAACGCAAACACCACTGCGCTCATCACGGCGTCGCTGCGCAGTGCGACGCTGACTGAAAGCACCGACGACACATACCACGGCGCGAGCATCGCGCCGAGTACGCCGACAGCCACGCCAACCAGCGTGAGTGCGCGATGCGCGGTGGCGTACGAGGCGCTGATCGGAATTGACAACGCTTCACCGGCATCGGCGGCAGCGACCAATCGAGTCAACGCTCGGCCCAGACCAAGATCGAGCAACGCCGCGTAGCCAAGCCACGCCCATGCCAGCGCGAGAAGGCCAAGTCGCTCAGTGCCCAACTGTCGCGTCAGCAGTGGCAGCGCAACCAACGCCACGACAAGTGGCAGCGCTGATGTCATCAAGCTCAGCGCACCACTGCGCAGCAGCGATGGCGACAACGGCAGCGCTGTATCGGCTGCGGACGGCGCGGTGTCGTCAGCCATCAGCGTCCAGACTACTTGGTTTGAATGATGATCGTTGCCAGCGACGCCAACACTGCTGCCAAAGTCCCAACGATGGTCGCGATAGATGTGCGCGCCGCGAGATTATCCTGTCGCTCCGTGCGGTCCACCTTCGGTACTGTCACAATCGCGCCTGGTCGTGGCGTTGGTTGACCATCAGGCAACAATCGTCGGCGCGACACTGCGTCAACTCGGCCGTTTGGTTGCGTCACGTAAGTACGGCCCAAGTCCGCGTCCAATCGCCCACCACCTGCTGCGCGCACGTAGTACGTCAGATCCTTGCCGCGCACATATGGCAACGCCGTTGGCGAGTTGACCGCGCCATCCACACGAACCACGGCGTCGAACCGTGGAATTGTGATTGAGTCGCCGTCAA
>JANNWU010000124.1:0-7908 GCA_031408755.1 Gemmatimonadaceae bacterium
CTCACCATCCTCGCGCCGAATCCGGCAGGCGTCAAAGACTTCGGCAATGAACATGGTCCGTTCCCGCTCTGGAGCCGGCGACAGAAAGTGCAGATTCTGCCAGATCGCGCCGCCCACGGTGCTCGGAATGCCGACGTAGTGCTCGAGACCAGACCAACCCGCCGCGACGGCTTCGCGTATCAGATCTGCCATCACCGTTCCACTCTCCGCGACGCAGCGCCCTTCCTCATGCCACGTGACATGTCGGGCGCGATTGCGGATCACCAGCCCGCGGTACCCCCGGTCGCCAATCAGGATGTTGGCGCCAAGGCCAAGCACGAACCAATCGATGCCGGCGGCGACGGCGATATCGATTGCCTCTGCCAGATCGTCGCCAGTTTCGGCATCGTACAGGAGATCCGCAGGACCCCCAATTCGAAACGTGGTGTATGGCGCGAGAGGTACCGCGCGCCGAAGCCGCGACGAAGTGAGGCGCTGTGCGACATCTTCCAGCGCGCTAGCCGACACTGCTGCGGTGCCGCGATTGTATGCAGTCGTCATTGAGCACAAACAACACGCGCCACGCGTTGCATGCCAGTTCCGGGTGCGATCGGAGCGCGATATCACCCAGTCCTACGAGATCCTGTGACCCACACTGCTTCACGTTGCGCCGCCGTTTTTGCGCCACTCAGCCTTGCGTTGACTCTGCTCGCCTCGACGCTCACCGCGCAACGCGCCGATCTGGAGCGCGTGATCAAGCGCTCGGTGTTGCGCAACGGACTGGAAGTGATCGTCGTGGAGAATCACGGCATTCCGATTGCCACGGTTGAGCTGAACGTCAAGAATGGCGCGTTTACGCAGCGGCCGGAGTACGAGGGGCTCGCGCACATGTATGAGCACATGTTCTTCAAGGCGAGTAAGGCGTATCCGAACGCCGAAGCGTTTGGTCAACGCTCCGCGGAGCTCGGTGCGCGATACAACGGCACCACGCAAGAAGAACGCGTCAACTACTACCTCAGTTTGCCGTCGGACAGCGTGCGCGGTGGTATGCGTTTGATTGCCGATGCCGCGCGCGGTCCGCTCTTTCTTCCCAGTGAATTAGCACAAGAAAAACAGGTCGTGCTCGGCGAGTACGATCGCAATGAAGCGTCGCCTGGTTTTGCGATTCAACAGAAGTTGAGCGAGGCGCTCTATCCAGGTAACGCGAGTAGAAAGAACACGATTGGCAATCGTGAAATCTTGCGGACCGTGACACCGGAGAAAATGCGATTCATTCAGAGTCGCTACTACGTGCCGAACAACATGGCGCTGATCGTCACGGGTGACGTAACTCCAGCGCAGATTTTCTCGTACGCCGATTCGTTGCTTGGTGATTGGGCGCGCGGTCCCGATCCGTTTCAGGTAGAACCGGTTCCTGTGATCCCACCAATGCCTGCATCGTCGGCGGTGATCAGTGAAGCGGAAGTTGGTGCGATTACGGTGATCATTCAGTGGCAGGGACCAAGTGTTCGTCGCGACCGCGCGAGTACCTATGCGGCAGATGTGTTCTCAGATGCGCTGAACACGAAGGGTTCACGCTTTCAACGTCTGTTGACCGATAGTGGCTTGTGGACGGCGGTCGGTGTGAATTACTACACGCTGGATCAAGTAGGACCGATCACGATCAGCGGTCAAACATCGCCGGAGCGTTTACGCGAAGCACTCGCAGTGTTGTGGCGTGAAATTGAAAAGCTTGACGATCCGGGATACTTCTCAGTCAGCGAGTTGGAGTCAGTGAAGGCGTTGCGTGGTACGGATAATCAGTTCGGCATTGAGAAGACATCAGAGCTGACACACACAGTTGGATTCTGGTGG
The DNA here is from genome assembly GCA_031408755.1 of Gemmatimonadaceae bacterium. Taxonomy (GTDB): domain Bacteria; phylum Gemmatimonadota; class Gemmatimonadetes; order Gemmatimonadales; family Gemmatimonadaceae; genus JACMLX01. The sequence continues at coordinate 1,834 of JANNWU010000124.1, forward strand.
GCCGTGGCAGACCTCGACTACTTTCTGGGATACGTGGACAACATGGCACGACAGACTCCGCTTGATCTGCGGCGATACGCAGCGCGCTTCATTGTTGGCAAGCCGAGTGTGACGGGCGTACTGATGAGCGGCCAAGATCGACAGCAATTGCGATTGACGGAGGCTGAACTTGTCGGTCCAGTGAAGGGCGCGAAGGTGACACCGTGAGCCGCTCTTTTCGTGTCGCAGAGAGGGCGTGCATGATGAGGCGCGCGCTGCTTGCGGTCTTCACATTGCTGCCCACCATTGCGGTAGCGCAGCGTGCCGTTGACTCGGCCACAACTTCGTTCGAAGTGAATGGGTTGCGCGTAATTCATCGACGGGTCACCGCCAACGAAGTGGTGGCAGCGAACCTTTACCTGCTCGGCGGCGTGTCGCAGGTGCCGCCAGAGAAAGCGGGTCTCGAACTGTTGTTGCTGGAAGCTTCTGAGCGCGGCACAAAGAAGTATCCGCGCGAGATTCTCGAGCGAAAAATGGCGCGACTTGGTAGCGCAATTGTCGCGTCACCCGCTATCGATTGGACGATGGTTGGAGTTCGCAGCACCGTGAGTTCGTTCGATTCCACGTTTGCAATATTCGCTGATCGAATGATGCAACCGCGCCTCGATTCTGGTGAAGTAGAAACGGTGCGCGCCACAATTTTGAGTGGCGTTCGGCAGCGAGGAGATGATCCGGAAGCGTTGTTGACCGCATTCTCAGATAGCGTGGCATTCAGCGGCCATCCGTACGGTACATCGCCAGTTGGTACAGAAGCGACGCTGCGGCGCTTGACGCTCGCTGATCTGCGCAAATGGCAGCAGACGCAGATGGTAACGTCACGAATGTTGCTGGTTGTCGTGGGCAACATCGCGCGGCCCAAACTCGAAGCGATGGTCCGCGCGACGCTCGGAACGTTGCCACGTGGCGAGTATCGATGGGCACCGCCAATGGTGCCAACGGTGCGCGCCAGTTCGCTGCATGTGATCACGCGATCGCTCCCGACAAATTATTTGCAGGGTTACTGGGTTGGCCCGCGCGCTGACAGTCGCGACTATCAACCGATGCGCATTGCGATGGCGGCCCTTGGCGGCCGTCTGTTCACGGAAGTCCGCGTGAAGCGCAATCTGACGTATGCTGTGAACGCGCCATTCGTTGATCGAGCGGTGACGGCGCCTGGGCTTTACGTGACGACGACTGAGCCAGACTCCGTGCTCACGATAATGCGACGTGAGGTGGAGGCACTGAAGCGCGGATTTATCGATCCAGAGGGCCTGCGCTTGCTGGTGCAACAGTTCATCACCGAGTTCTTCCTCGACAATGAGACAAACTCCGATCAGGCCACATTTCTCGCGCGCTCGCAGTTGTACCGCGGCGATTATCGCATCGCGTCGCGTTTCGTTGATGAGTTGCGAAAGGTGACACCGGAAGACATTCAACGCGTCTCGCGGCAGTATCTGACTGGCTTGACGATGGCGTACGTTGGTGACCCGCGGCGCATCACCGCCGCTCGACTCACCACGTTCTAAGCATCTGGTGTGTTACTTCAGGGGTGGCGCGACGACGATCGCGCCACCCTTCATCACAAAAAACACGCGCTGCAATTCTGTGATATCCTGCAACGGATTGCGGTTCACTGCGATCAGGTCAGCGAACTTTCCAACCTCCACGCTGCCGACGCGATCGCTCCATCCAATGATCTCGGCATTCAGCGATGTAGCAGACACGATGCTTTGCATTGGCGATTCGCCGAGTGATACGCGAAAGGCAAGTTCTTTCGCATTGTCGCCGTGGCGAATTACAGCGGCGTCTGTCGCGAGTCCAATCGGAATTCCTGCCGCGAGCGCGCGACGGAAACCACCGATTTCGATGTCTTTGATTTTACGGTTCCGCTCCAATTCGCTGGCTGGAATGTTGATCGCCGCGCCCTCTTCTTCAAGCGATACGCTGGTGTAGAGCGTGGGCACATAAAACGACTTACGTCCCGACGCTTTGAGCAGCGCGATCGCTTCGTCGTTCAGATACGAGCCATGATCGACGGTGCGAACACCCGCACGAATCGCGGCCAGAATCGATGACGCGCCATGCGCATGCGCTGCGACCTGACGGCTCCAGCGATTGGCTTCTGTTACCGCCGCTTGAATTTCGGCATCAGAGTACTGTTGCGCACCCGGTTCCTGCCCTTTGGACAACACGGCGCCTGAGGCAAGAATTTTGATGAAATCGGCGCCGTGCTTCAGATGTGTGCGGACAGCGCGTGTGACTTCATCAACGCCGTCGGCGAGATTACGGACAATGGGCACGTCAACGTAGATGGAGAACTGCCGCGCGTCTCCCGCACCCCCAGTTGACGAGACGTAGTTGCCCGCCACCAGCATCCGTGGACCGGGCACCGCGCCCGCGTTGATTGCATTGCGCAGATCCACGTCGACGTACGGCCACGTTGGACCCATATCGCGGACCGTTGTGAAACCGGCATGCAACGTAATCCGCGCGTTGTGTGCGCCCCACAGCGCGTCGTGCCCCGGTGTTGTTCGCACGAGTACATCTTCCCAGTGCACGCCGCGCGCGCCAGTCAAATGCGTGTGCAGATCAATCAATCCCGGCAGCAACGTGGCATTGCCAAGATCGATCACGCGAGCGCCGGTAGGCACCGGCATCGATCGCGCGACGGCGGTGATTCGCTCGCCATCAATGCGCACCATTGCCGGTTCCAGCGGTGCGCCACCGCGTCCGTCGATCAAGCGCGCGGCACGGATCACGATGATCGCTGGCGGTGCTGTATCTCGTTGCGTCTGCGCCCACGTCGACGTTGCGAGACATGCGGTGGCGACCAGCGCGCGCACCACGTTACGTACGCAGAACTGCTTCAGGAGACACTGGAGGCGCATGCGGTCAACCGGCGACGGGACAGCCGCGGGTCGATGACTCTCCGCAGCACGGTCTTGCCAACCTGAAGAGCGTCGCGCCGCGTGTCAAATCCTAGACCGTGGTCAAAATCACACCGTTGCGCGCCGAGCTAACTCCTCGCGCACATCGCTCAAGCGAATGTTCAGCGCCTGCAGTGATACCATGACGTGGTAGAGTAGATCAGCCGCCTCGCTGGTCGCGCGCTCGGGATCAGAATCGGCGCACGCCAGCACGAACTCGGCCGCCTCCTCACCAATTTTCTTCAGGCGAAGATTTCGGTCATCGAGCAGCTTCCGCGTATAGCTCGGCAACGGCTCTGTGCGCGATGTGTCTGCGCGAGCAGCAATGGTTGCGTCCAGTGCAGCAAACGCATCGGCCGGTGGTGGCGCGATTCCCGGTGTCGTGAAACAAGTTGTCGCGCCGGTGTGACACGCTGGGCCCGCGGGGATCACGCGCGCGAGGATCGCGTCACTATCGCAATCCGTTGTCAACGACAACACGCGCTGCACGTTGCCACTGGTGCCGCCTTTGTGCCACAACCCACGAGTCCTCGAGCGATAGTGCATTTCGCCGGTCTTCACGGAATGCTCGAGTGCTTCACGATCGGCGAACGCAACCATCAACACATCGCCGGTGGTTGCGTCTTGGGTCACCACGGAGACAAGGCCGTTGCCCTTCGCAAAATCGAGCTGGTCGAGATCAAGCATTGAGACCGGGGTCTCCATCTGGAATGAGGATATCGCGCACCGCGCGGTCGAGTGCGGCGTTGGTAGCAATGCTGTCGCCGCCAAACGATGTTGGCTGACCTCGGAAATCGGTGAATCGTCCGCCGGCTTCTTCAACCACCACCTGCACGGCGGCGGCGTCCCACGGATTCATCAGATCGTCAACCATGATGTCCGCGCGACCGGTCGCAATCAGCAGGTAGCCGTAACAATCACCCCACGTCCGGGCAATTCGGCAGTCGTTCGCCAATGCGTTCCATCTGGCCTGCCGAACCGGACGATCGGGGAAACGGTCATCAGTGGTGAGCAGCGTCGCTTCGCTCAGAGAAGCGGTCTTCGACACATACGTACGACTGCCGTTGTACCACGCCCCCTCGCCGGCCGCCGCAACGACCAACTCGGCCGTTGGTGGCGCGTACACAGCGCCTGCGAGCACCGTCTCGTCTTCAACCACGGCCACGAGTGTGCCCCACAATGGCACGCCGGTGATGAAACTCTTCGTGCCATCGATCGGGTCGAGTAGCCAACGACGTCGGGCGTCAGGCCGCTCAACCCCAAACTCCTCACCGAGTATCCCGTCGCTGGGGAATCGCGCTCGAATCCAGTCGCGCGCAACGGTTTCGGCGGCACGATCGGCAGCGGTGACTGGCGATCCGTCACCCTTGATCTCAACCGCCACCGAGGTGCGGAAGAATCGATTGGCTTCATTGCCAGCGAGCGTTGCTAATTCGGCCACCGCCTGCATGAGACTGTCGCTCAACGAACCTCCAATCCTGCGGCGCGCATCGCGCCTTTGAGTGCACCAACCGTGGTCACGTTGTCGTGCAAAATACCTGCGACGAGCGCGGCATCAGCGTAGCCCTCAGCCAAAACCTCAACGATGTGCGACGCATTCCCCGCCCCACCACTCGCGATCACGGGCGCACTCACAGCTGACGACACTGCACGCATCAGCGGCAGATCGTAGCCGGTGCGCGCGCCATCGCGATCGATACTGGTGAGCAGCACTTCGCCGGCGCCGCGTTCTACGCACTCCTGCGCCCACGCCACCGCTTCCAACTCAGTGCGCGTTCGCCCGCCATGCGTCCACACGCGCCACGTTCCATCCGAATCGGCCTTCGCATCAATACTGGCAACGATGCACTGTGCGCCAAATCGTTCGGCGCAGGCTGTGAGCACTGTCGGATCAGCGACCATCGCTGAATTCAGCGATGCCTTGTCTGCACCGGCACGCAACGCGCGGCCAACATCATCTGCCGAACGAACTCCACCACCAATCGTGAGCGGAATGAACAGACGCTCCGCCGTGCGGCGCGCGACGCCTAGCAGCGTGGCACGATCTTCAGCGCTCGCTGAAATGTCGAGAAATGTGATTTCATCGGCACCCTCGGCCTCGTAACGCGTGGCGAGTTCAATGGGATCGCCCACGTCTCGTAAGCCGACAAAATTCACACCCTTCACCACTCGTCCGCTTTGCACATCAAGGCAAACGATCAATCGACGAGTTAACACGCGACGCTCACTCGCTGACCTGTAGAGCGACGCTGCCCTTAGTGCTGAACACCGCGCCCGACTCCACAAACGCATCGCGCACGGCAAGGCCGAGTGCCTTGAATGCTGCTTCAACAACGTGATGCGAGTCAGTGCCGCGGAGTACGCGCAGGTGTAACGTCGCTTTCGCATTGTCAGCGAACGATCGCATCCAGTGCTCCCAGATTCCCACCGGTAAGCCGCCGCGATAGTATGGGCGCCCTCCTAGGTCGAGTGCGCACTGCACGAGTGCATCGTCCATCGGAATAGTGCGATCGGCGTACCGCGCTGCGGTGGCTGGCAACGCTGCTGCGATTGCTGCACCAACACAAATCGCGACGTCCTCGATCAGGTGATGCGGTAAATCACCGCGGGCGTGCACTGCCAGATCAAGTCCGCTGTACCGCGCAAATGTGACCAGCATGTGATCGAGAAATGGACGCGTGGTGTCGACCGTCGCGATGCCTGTGCCGCGGGTGAGCACTACGCGGATCTGTGTTTCTTTCGTTTCGCGAACGACGGTACTCATGCGCAAAATTCCTCAGCGATGGCGCGTGCATCGAGCGCGCCGGTGTAAAGCGCCATTCCCAACACTGCCGCAGCGACGCCGCGATCAGCGAGAAGGCGCAAGTCAACATCGGTTGCGATACCGCCACTGGCGATCACGGGGAGCGAGGTTGATTCTGCAACATCCTCCATCAGCGCCAGATCACTGCCCTGCATCAATCCTTCTTTGTGAACGGCAGTGACCAGCACGCCAGCAAGCGGTAGCGGCGACAGTCGTTCCATAACGTCGTCGATATCGAGCTGCGTAGTTTTCGACCAGCCGCGCGTGACAATTTTTCGCTCGCGTACATCGGCGGCGACAACCAACTGATGTGGCCATTCGTCGACC
>JANNWU010000125.1:0-2876 GCA_031408755.1 Gemmatimonadaceae bacterium
CAAAGCGCTGTGCTTCACCAATGCGCTCAACCTGCTCCGCTACCGATTCAATCGCATTCTCAATGCGATCCATGCGCGAATCTGCTTGAGCGGTGTCGCCAACGGGTCTTAGGCCGCGTGTTTTGCGGCGATGCCAGAGGAGTAGCGCCGCAAGAATCACAGCGCCGTTCACAACGATGGCAGTCATCGCTACCAACATCCACCCTTCAACCGGCAGTTGTTGACTCGTGCCAAGGCCGAGCGCCTGAAGCTGCTCAGCTGTCGGATTCGTCAACTCGATCGTCTTGCCGTTCTGCTCAAACACCACTCTTCCCGGTGCCTGCGCGGGAACTTGTGCGACGTCTTCAGACGACGATTGCGACCGCGAGCGCATCTCGGCCAGTGCAATCTTCTTCGCCGCTAGTTCAAGCTGCGCATCGAGCTGCGCGTTCTCTGCGCGCGCTGCCTCACTCGACGGAGCACGCGCAGGCTGACCTGCTCGCGCTGTTGGCCCTTGTACGCTGCTATGCATGTGTCACCCCACTTTCGTGTGAACGCGCTAGTGTTGCGGCGGGCGCGCGTGTCGCCACAGGGATCGCTGCGCCTTCTGACAGCAAACGCGTCGTGAAGCGTTGCCCTTCTGTAATTCGCTCCACTTCAACGCTGATCGTCTCGACCATTCCTTCAATGCGATCCAATCGGCGCGCCAACTCTGGCGAGAGCGATGTCGGCAGCGCTTCGCGATCTTTTTGCCGAACGTACGCACGTATCAGCGGAATACCAAGCGCCAACAGAACGACCATCGTGAAGAACGCGATTGGAACTACAATGTCCTCATTCATGCTGCGAACCGTCCGGAAGTGATCTGCCTGCGATAGGTAATGTGAGCGTAATCGTCGTGCCGTGCGTCGTTCCACTGCTCGCCGTCACGCTACCGCCGTGCGCGAGCACTGTTTGCTTTACAATTGCCAGACCAAGCCCGGTGCCACCCGGTTTAGTTGTGACATATGGCTCCCAAATACGCGACAGTGCTTCCGCCGGAATTCCCGGCCCCGTGTCGTGAATACGAATCTCGAGAGATGGCTCCGCGTCATGTACGACGTTGGCCGTGACGGTTACCGTGCCATTGGGGCCGCTCGCATCAACCGCGTTCAACAAAATATTGCTGAGCGCGCGCGCCAGCGGATCGTGATGCCCGGTGATATACGGCAACGAGTCAGGCAGTTGCAACGAGACTGTCATGCTCGACGGTACAGCAGCGCGAACTGCATATCGCAGCAACTCGGCCATATCCACTTCTGCCACGGCACCGTCCGGCAATCGCCCAAATTGCGCAAAGCTCTTCGCCAACGTTTCCAATCGCGTCGTTTCAATTTCAAGAACTTCGAGCGTATCCTGCTGCTCGGGCGACACCGTTTGCCGAAGGCGCGACACGGCGAAGCGAATTGGTGTGAGCGGGTTCTTCAATTCGTGCGCCACGCGACGCGCCGTTTCGCGGAACGCGCCCAGTCGAGCCGCTTCGGTTGCGGCGGTCCGTCCTGCATCGAGCTGCATCGCCATGGTCCGCATCCGTGAACGAAGAACATCAAACTCGGGCGCACCGCGGCGCGGCGGCCCAAACGGCAGCGCATCAGCGCGCGCGATGCGATCCGTCCACTCCACGAGCTCATCCAACGGTCGGCTCAGCTGCCTGCTGAGATGGCCCGCGACGCGTACGGCAATTACCGCCAACACCAACAACGACAGCCCCGCCGCCAACAGCATCGGGCGGATCACCCGCGGGGCGAGGTATTCCAGCCGTTTGGCTTGATCCAGCGAGGATCGAAGCTCCTGTTCGTGCGCATCTAAGGCCGCCTTCGTCGCCGGTGTCGCGTCGGAACGACGGGCGGCTTGGAGTGCGACACTACCAGTCTCCGCCACCCTCGACCACGCGCCCCCAGACGTCACGAACGGCAACAACTGGTTTACCGTCACCAGCCCGGCACCGGTAAGCACCGCTGCCGGGAGCACCGCGAAGGCAATCAGCACAAGCAGAAGACGGGACTGGAACCCAAGTCGGGACACTGAGGCGAGTACGGGCAGAGGGAGGCGGAGGTTTCGGGCATTCTACCCACAAATCATCGCGAATAGGCGTCCGGCGCTGCCGTTGTGACGCGGGCGCATTAGTTTTTCAGGTGCACTTCCGCTGTCGCGGCCCTCCGGCCGGCCTTGCCCCTCGCATCTAGGGCGGGGCGCCGGGGAGAGCGACCGCGAAGCCGCCGGCACCTACGCCGATGCGGCACGTGCCATTCGCTTCTTCAATTTCAGAGTTACATGATCGGACGCACGTCGCGCCCGCACGCACCCCGAGGGCCAGTGGCCCCGGTGCATCGCGGGCCGCAGGCCAGCAGCACAACCGCTGCACAATCTTCCAGTTACACGCAGTTCAGCCAGGCGCCCAACGCCGCGCTCCTCATCGATTTCGATAATGTCACGATGGGCATTCGTTCCGACTTGCAGACGGAGCTGAAAAACCTCCTCTCGTCGGACATCATCAAGGGCAAAGTGGCGGTGCAGCGCGCCTACGCTGACTGGCGCCGCTATCCGCAATACGTCGTGCCGCTAGCCGAGTCGTCGATTGATATGATCATGGCGCCGGCGTACGGGAGCGCGAAGAAAAACGCGACCGACATTCGCCTCGCCATCGACGCCGTCGAACTCATGTTCACGCGCCCGGAAATCGGCACGTTCATTCTGCTCTCCGGCGACTCCGACTTCTCGAGCATGGTCATGAAGCTCAAGGAGTATGGCAAGTACGTGATTGGCGTCGGCATTCGCGAAAGCTCCAGCGACCTGCTGGTGATGAATTGCGACGAATACTACAGCTACAACGCACTCGCCGGCTTGGTGAAGACGAG
>JANNWU010000126.1:0-1711 GCA_031408755.1 Gemmatimonadaceae bacterium
GTGGCGATCGCCCCCACCATGCTCCAGGCGATACTTGCCGGCTTGCTTGTGTGCGCGCTGCTGGCGGCGATGGTGCGGAAGCGCGCGGTTGTCCCGCTTCGGGTAAGCGCTGCGCTTTTCATTGTGCTGATTGGTCATGATGCTCTGCCACTCCGAGGTTCTGGCGAGCTTGAGCTCCATATGCTTGATGTCGGTCAGGGCGATGCGATTGCGCTGCGAACGCCTCGAGGTCGGTGGGTACTGATCGACGCTGGTGGCGGTCCTCCAGGCATTGATCACGGGCGACGAACAGTGTTGCCGTACCTGCGCGCACGCGGCGGAGATATGGTCGCGTTCATTCTGTCACATCCACATCTTGATCATGTTGGCGGTGCACCCGCGTTGATCGGCGCGTTACATCCCGATCGCTACGTTGACGCGGCGTTTGTGGGGAGCACCGGCGCGTATCGCGAATCGCTGGAAAGCGCGGCGGTGCATCGCGTGCAATGGCAGCGTGTGCATCCCGGTGACACACTGCGAATAGACGACGTCCTCTTTCGATTCCTTGCACCGGATTCGACGTGGACAGCAAACCTCTCTGATGCGAACCTCGCGAGCACCATCGTGCGAGTTGAGTATGGTGATGCGGCGATGCTCTTGGTTGGTGACGCCGAGGAACCGGAAGAAGCGTGGTTGCTTGCGCATACGCCCGCTGAGTGGCTCTCGGCCGATGTGCTCAAGGTCGGCCATCATGGTAGTCGGACCAGCTCGAGCATCGCCTTCCTCGACGCCGTGGACCCAAAATTGGCGTTAATTTCCGTGGGACGGAGTAACACTTACGGGCACCCGTCGCCGGTCGTCCTTCACGAGTTCGCTCGCCGAGCGGTGCCGGTCTTGCGAACTGATCTCGTCGGCACGACTGTCGTGAGGACAAATGGATCGACCATTTCCATCAGTACCGCCGCACGCCACTGGAGTCTGCCGTTACCCGCATCCGCCAATCGCTTTGGGATCGCATCCGACGTGCGCTAGTCGGCGTCCCAGACACCCTGCCGCGCTCAATTGTGTTTCGCTGGCCGGAGCTCGCATCGGTGCGCTGGCGGCGTGGCGGCGTCGCGCTGCGCGTGGGTGGGTGGTTCCTTGGCAGCCCAACTGTCCGCGGCATCACGCTTTGGGGCACGGTCTTCCTTGCCCCCGGCGAGGAATGGGAGCCCGCATTACTCTTGCACGAGCATCGTCACGTTGAGCAGTTTGCAAGCTCGACAGTGTTCCCGTTCTTGTATCTCTGGGAGTCGCTGACGCGTGGGTATTCGCGGAATCGTTTTGAGCTGGACGCGAACGCTTGGGCGGCACAACGACTCCATCGGCCCCGGCCGAACACCCTTCCTACTGGCGCGTGATCGTGGTCAACCACACTCCCGTTTCCGTCGTCACGATTGAACGATTCATCATTGAGCAGGAACGCCTCTACCCTGAGGCGAGTGGTGAATTGTCCGGTATTTTGTACGATCTGGCATTGGCTGCCAAAATGATTTCGAACAAGGTCCGTATGGCGGGGTTGGCGGATATCCTCGGATCTACCGATCACGAAAATGTGCAGGGCGAGACGCAGCAGAAGCTCGATGTCTTGTCAAACGACATCATGATCAAGGCGATGGATCATGGCGGTCGGCTCTGCGCGATGGCGTCGGAGGAAGAGCCAGACATTATTCCGATTCCTGACCGCTTTCGC
>JANNWU010000127.1:0-4196 GCA_031408755.1 Gemmatimonadaceae bacterium
CTGTGACGCTGCGCTGCAACATCGCGATCTGACCACCACCATCGTTGTAGTAAAACTCGCGACTGACATTCCACCCGGTCCATTCGAGCAGTGCGCTGATTGCATCACCGAGCGCCGCCTGTCGACCGTGACCAACGTGCAGCGGACCCGTTGGATTGGCAGAGACAAACTCCACCACGACCGGTCGATCCGCGCCCGTATCGCTGCGCCCATACTCTGCGCCGCGCCGAAGAATTTCCGGCAGCACGCGCGAGAGCGCATCAGTTGCGATGCGAAAATTGATGAACCCCGGTCCAGCGATTTCCGCTGCGCTGATCCCAACCGAGTCCAGCTGCATCGCGGCAATCAGCTTCGCCGCGACATCGCGCGGGGCGAGCTTGAGCGGCTTCGCGAGGGTCATGGCCGCGTTACTCGCCCACTCACCAAATGACGGATCACGCGGGCGCTCTACAACGGCGGCAAAGCCTTCCGGCGCGCCGAGTGTGAGTGCCGCTCGGACGATTTCATCGCGCAGCGCATCCGGCGAACTCACGCGGCAGCCGGACCGCTACCGGAGGCTTTCGGCTCGGACTTCGCAGCCGAAGCAGGCTTCGCGTCCGACGCAGGCTTAGAACCGCCGTCGGACTTGCTCTCAGACTTGCTTTCCGACTTACCGTCAGACTTGCGCTCGGAACTGTTTTCTGATTTGCTCGCGGCACCGTCACCGCTTCCGCCGGTCGAGTCGGACTTCGCGCCACTACTGCTGGATTCGGCCCCTACCTTTGGCGCGTCGCCTTGGGTGCGGTGCGCATTCCGTCCGTAATCGGTCAGATAGAAACCGGAGCCCTTGAAAAGCAGCCCAGCTCCTCCTGAAATGATGCGCGTCGCGACGCCCTCACCATTGGGGTTGGGAATCTCACTGGGAACTTCAGAGATTTTAAAACGCTGTTCGATGATCGTGCCGTCGGGAAGACGGAACTCGTAAGTCGGCATAGCTCCGGTACTTGGAAGAGACAACAACCCTTAAAGCTAGCCAGCCGATGGAGGCCGTTCAACGGCGCTGATGCTCAATACACCCGTCCATGCCCAAAGCGGGCGGCCGAGATGGAACCCGACGGGGTAACATTGATGAAGGACTTTGCGCGGGCGCTGCTGACGTTTTTGACCACCGTTCTGTCGAAAACACAAGACGCCTTCACACCATGAGAATTATCTCAACTCTATGACTGATCAGATGAACGCTTCGCAAGTTGAGCCAACGCCGCTCTCTGGTGAGCAGCTCGCCACGTTTGGCGCCGGCTGCTTCTGGGGTGTCGAACAAATTTTATCGCGGCTTCCTGGGGTCACCAGCACTGCTGTGGGATACATGGGTGGACCCAGCGCGCGCCCAACGTACGAGGATGTATGCACTGGCCGGACCAATCACGCCGAAGTGGTCCAAGTCACCTGGGATCCAACGCGGATTACGTACGAAAAACTGATCGACGTGTTCTGGCATCTGCATGATCCGACGCAAGTGAATCGTCAGGGGCCTGACGTGGGGACGCAATACAGGAGCGTGGTGTTCACCCACGATCCTGCACAATCGTCGATCGCACATGCGACCCGTGATCAGATCAACGCCAGCAAGCAACTCTCGCGCCCAATCGCGACACAGATCGTGCCGGCCGAGACATTCTGGAAAGGCGAGACCTATCACCAACAGTATTTTGATCGACGTGGTGTAGACGGCTGCCACTTGTATCCAGCGTGGTAGCGTAGGTTGATGCGTACGCTCGGGATGCGGTGGCGCCAAGCGCGCCAGCCGCACTCCGACTAAACGTGTTTCAACTCGGGAGGTACTCGCCCCACACGCTCGCCAGCGTGTCGGAAATTTCGCCGACGCTCGCGCGCGCGCGCACAGCGTCGAGGATCAGTGGCATGAGCGGCGCATGCGCAGCAGACGCATCAGCGTAATTGGCAGCGGCACCGCGTAGCATCGTCAGCGCAGTCGAGAGTTGTGTTGCGTTGCGTGCGGCGCGCACCGCCAGCAACTGCGTCACTTGGCCCCGCTCAAGCGCAGAGTAGTCTGGCGTCGCAATGACCGGCGGATCTTGTCCGTCGCTGAATTTGTTGACGCCAACAATGATGGTGTCTCCACCTTCAATACGGAGCTGATGCTCGTACGCAGAGCGAGCAATTTCGTCTTGAAAGAATCCCTTTTCGATAGCGGCCGCGCTGCCACCGAGCGCCTCAACGTCTGCCATCAGCGCGAGCGCGCGCGATTCGAGATCGTTGGTGAGCGATTCGACGTAATAGCTTCCAGCCAGCGGATCGACGGTTTGTGCCACGCCACTCTCATACGCAACAATCTGTTGTGTGCGCAGTGCCAGCGTCGCCGCTTCTGCAGTGGGCAGCGCAAGCGCTTCATCGTACCCGTTGGTATGCAACGATTGGGTGCCACCCAACGCCGCAGCTAACGCTTGGACTGTGACACGAACCACGTTGTTCAACGGTTGCTGCGCGGTGAGCGTGACGCCGCCGGTTTGCGTGTGAAAGCGCAGACGGCAACTTGAATCATTAGCGCCAAATCGCTCGCGCATCAACGTTGCATAAATCCTACGCGCCGCACGAAACTTTGCGACCTCTTCAAAGAGATCGTTGTGGCACGCGAAGAAGAACGACAAACGCGGCGCAAAATCGTCGACCGCCAAACCGGCCTCAATCGCGCGTGCGACGTACTCAATCGTGTTCGCGAACGTGAACGCCAACTCCTGAACGGCGGTCGCACCCGCTTCACGAATGTGATAGCCAGAAATGGAAATTGGATTCCAATTCGGCACTTCGCTGGCACAGAAACGAAACGTCTCTGCCACGAGCGCGAGCGATGGTGTTGGCGGATAGACGTACGTTCCGCGCGCGATGTACTCTTTCAGAATGTCATTCTGCGTGGTACCACTCAGCAGATTCCGACTGATCCCCCGCTCTTCGGCGACCACGATGTACATTGCCAACAACGTGCTGGCAGTCGAATTAATCGTCATTGATGTCGATACGCTCTCAAGCGGAATTCCGTCGAGCAATGCGTGCATATCTTCCACCGTATCGATCGCGACGCCGACGCGACCCACTTCGCCAAGCGCGCGCGGCGAATCAGAATCGATCCCCATCTGCGTCGGCAAATCAAACGCAACCGAGAGACCTGTTTGCCCGGCAGCGAGCAGCATTTTGTATCGTGCATTGGACTCAGCGGCGTTACCGAAACCGGCATACTGTCGCATGGTCCACAGCCGGCCACGATACATGTTCGCTTGCACGCCGCGAGTGTACGGAAACTGCCCAGGCTCGCCAATTGTCGAGCCAACAGCATCTGTCTGGCCGTACACCGCTTTGATTTCCAGTCCCGAAGGCGACGTTCTTAGATCCGCCGCCTTCGACTTCGACGAACCAACACTCACGAATTGACTTCCGCGGCCGCGAGCATCTCGATCGCTGTCTCAACATCGCCCTTGCTGCCCAAGTACAGCGGTGTCCGCTGGTGCAGCTCAGTTGGCATCACATCCAGAATTCGAATGCGTCCGTCAGAGCCCGCGCCGCCCGCTTGCTCACAGATGAACGCGAGGGGATTGGCTTCGTACAGCAAACGCAGTTTGCCCTTTGGCGATACGGTGTTGGCTGGATACACGAACACGCCTCCCGCCAACAGGTTGCGGTGAAAGTCCGCGACGAGCGAGCCCACGTACCGCACATTGTGCGCGTCCTGCACGCCATCCAAACCGCGATACCGACGCATGAGCGCCTTGACTTGCTCGCTCCAATACTGCTCGTACGAATCGTTCACAGACAAGAACTTGCCGCGCGCTGGCGTGCGGATGTTCTGGTGCGACAACAGGAACTCGCCGATGGAAGGATCGAGCGTGAAACCATGCACACCCTGTCCTGTGGTGTACACCATCATCGTGCTCGAACCATACAGGATGTAGCCGGCCGCCACCTGTCGACGACCTGGCTGCAGGAAATCCTCCAGCTCACCCTGTCGACCATTCGTAATTTTTCGCACCACGGAGAAGATCGTGCCTACTGGAACATTGACATCAATGTTGGACGAGCCATCCAGCGGATCGAACATCAGACAGTATTTGCCGGTGCGAAAGCGGTCAGGAATCGGAATAATGTCTGGCTCTTCCTCTGACGCCATCGCGCAGAGCCGACCGCCATGATCCATCGCCTTGATCATG
>JANNWU010000128.1:0-4126 GCA_031408755.1 Gemmatimonadaceae bacterium
ATCGTATAACCGAAGCGCATACTCAGCTCTCCCATAGTGGCCACAAAACTCTGTAAGCGGTGTCAATGTTTACGCTGCGACCCTGCACGCGAATAGATAATGTCACAAACTTAACGCTGCACTGTGTCATGCTTTCATTGAAGTCTGCTTGAGCGTAGTGCACTCTTCACGTTAGGGTGTTCCGGCAGCTCGTAAGCTTTGCAACATCGTGTCGATCGTCACGCCAATCGCAACACCAACTGTGTACGCGACGAGATCCGCCCAGAGGAAACCAGAACCGAGCACCAAGTGACCGAGAGTCGTACTCCGAATCGCAACAATCCACGGCGCTTGGTACAACTGCATCGCCTCGACGCCAAACGCGGTCGCGATTGCGCAGATGGCAAGTGTGCGAGAGCGCGCGGCTGGAAAAACGAAGGCCCAGCCGAGAAACAACATCAGGGCCCACAGCGCGTCACCCGGGTGGTTTCCGAGAGCACGCGGAAGCATTGTCGGAAATCGTCGCGATGCTAATCCAAGCACGACGACGAAACCAATTGACACCGCAATCCATACGCGATTGCGTTGCCGCAACGCTGCAGTCATACGACCACTTTTGTTTCTACCGTCACATCGAAGTCATGACGACACGGCTTCGCTCGATCGAATCGCGAAGGCCACGGCGACCTGTGCTGCATCACGTTGATTCAGACCATCGGCGGTGAATCGTGCATCGCCACGCAGGCGCCAGCATTGACCATTTGACGATTGCAGCAACACCTGCATCGAGAACGTTGCATCCGCACCGATCGCGGTACCGGTTCGCTCGTCCGCGCGAATTGAGAGCTCTGGCTGCTGCTCGCAATGCATCGCGAGCATCTCCGTGGCCGGGTCGTTTTTGCGAAACCCAACCAAGAGTTCAGCGGCGATGAATCGGACGTAGTCTTCACCCATCCACACGAGTTGCGGATGTCCGAGCAATTCACGTGGAAATCCGTATGTATCAATGCCATCTACCTGTCGTTGCTCCACGCGCGCCCTCGTGCACTTGTACCACGGAAAGTGTCTTACGGAGTGATAGACTCTGGGAATCTATCTGGGGCGTGCCTGAAGTCACCTCTACGTCGTGAAATGACCGAACTGCACGCCATTGTTCGTACCCTGATCTGCGCAATTGGCACGTACGACGAACGTCATTACCTGCGACGACTCAGGCATGATTATGCTTGAGATCAGCAGACGAAATCCCGAAAGAGCGTTGTGCATACTGTCGGGGTCAAACGTTGTGATCTACCAATACGATCAGTTGCCGCATCTAAACATTACGTCATCGCCAACACTAAAGCCCGAATTTTTTCAGCCTTCTCAAAGTGATCTAACCGATGCGTCCTGATCCACCACTCGGCCGCTTCCATGAGTAGTTCTGGATCGGTATTGCTATTGGCGAAAAACGCGTAGAACGAAAGGCCCACATTCGAGCCGTTGCGTTCGATTTTTCGCTCACAGACCTGAACAATTTTCTCGCGCAGCGTCGCTCTCATGCGATCAAGAATTCAAGAGTTCGGCAGTGAAGGCAAGTCCCGACAATAGGAACTTGACGTTCGTACCCGCGCTGGCCTCGTGGTTTCAACCGACCGCTCAGCATTCCTCGCTCCGCGCGCCGTTCCCGACTGTGGCCTACCGTACGCGCATCCACCGTCGATCACGGCCAGCCCACCATTCATCCCGTAACGAGCAGCCGCTGCGTTGGCGGTGATAGCATTCCTTCCATGGCAACCAGCGCTCTCGCCGCAGAAACAGATGTCTCGCCAATTCCTCGCCGCCGATGGGCAACGTGGTGGACGCTCGCGTCTATCTGGTGGGCGTTGAACGCTATCACAACCACCGTGACGTACGGCGGAATGATGGATGTGACCGTCATGCATGCATTCCGCATTGGAGTGGCCGGTGCACTCCTCTCAATTCCGTTTACGGTGCTCGCCTTCTGGTTAGCTGAGCGACTGCCGATTGATCGATCCACGTGGCGATCGCGCGTGCCACTCGTTCTGCTGGCTGGCGCGGCGATGGTGCTCGCGAAAGCGGTCTATGTGATTGTCACGAATCCGTGGATCGTCTGGTACACCGAGCTCCCATCCTTTGCGAGTGTGCTGAGCACAAGTGTCGCAAACAATCTGTTCCTGTTTTTCTTACTCGTTGGTCTTGGCCATGCGCTCACCTATGCGCGGCGCGTTCAGGAGCGTGAGGAGCAATTGGGTCGCGCTGAATTGCAGCACCTCAAGGCGCAACTCCATCCGCACTTTCTCTTTAATGCGCTGAATACTGTGAGTGCATTTGTACGCACTGATCCAGAGATGGCCACGCAAATGATCGCGAAACTGAGCACGCTGCTGCGCCACGCTCTCCAACGCGAAAGCACCCAGGAAGTCACACTGAAAGAAGAGATCGCGGTGCTTGGTGCGTACGTGGACATTGAGCAAGTGCGTTTTGATGATCGCTTGCGCGTCATCTGGCAGGTAGAATCTGATACGCTGTATGCACAGGTTCCACATTTGCTGATGCAGCCACTTGTCGAGAATGCGATTTGTCACGGCATTGCGCCGAGTAGTGACATCGGCACCGTCAAAATCTCTGCGTATCGTCGCAACGGCACGCTGCATTTGTGCGTGCTTGACGATGGTGTTGGCCGCACAACGCCCACAGCGACTGGCCTTGGTGTTGGACTAACAAATACGCGTAATCGGCTGCAGCAGCTCTACGGACGCGCGCAGACGCTCACGGTTGAGAATGTGATACCACACGGGTTACGCGTCGATGTTTCCCTTCCATTTCGCGAGGAAACCGTCGGATGACCAACGCAGCGATGAGTAACGTTAGCACACGCATCCGAGTGATCATCGCCGACGATGAGTCACCGGCACGGATGGGGTTACGCGCGCTGCTTGAAGAACAGTCTGATATTGAAGTGATTGGCGAAGCACGCAGCGGCAAAGAGGCGATCGCCACGATCAACGCGTTGCAACCCGCGATTGTCTTTTTAGATGTCGAGATGCCCGACGGCACTGGATTTGACGTGGTGCGAGCGATTGGTGTAGAACGGATGCCGGTGGTGGTTTTTGCCACTGCGTTCGACCAATACGCGCTGCAAGCCTTTGATGCGCACGCGCTCGACTATCTGCTCAAACCATACGATCGCGCACGTTTCGAAGCGGCGCTTGAGCGCGCGCGGCAGCAACTACGTCGGCAGACGGCCGACGAGCGCCTGCTCGCATATTTTTCTCGCATCGATGCGCAGACGCGCTACCTTCAGAGATTGACCGTGAAGATCGGCGCGCGCACACAGTTCGTCACCGTCGCCAGTGTTGACTATTTTGAAGCCGATGCGAACTACGTTCGCGTGCGCGTTGGTGATCGTTCACATCTGATTCGCGAGACGCTCACCAGCTTAGAATCACAGCTTGACCCGGCGCGTTTTCTGCGCGCGCATCGTTCGCTGATTGTGCAGACTTCGCGCATTGTAGAAGTTGAATCGCAGCTGGCTGGTGAGTATGTGCTATTGCTCTCGACAGGCCGCAGGCTCACCTCTGGCCGAACGTACCGCTCGGCAGTACAGGCCGCGCTCGGCTTGTAACAGGATTGTCATACCGGCGGTGACTATGCGACGTGCGTCACGGAACTGGGCTTTGAATCAGCCGCTGCGATCACGAGTAGTGCGAGCATCAGCGCCACACTGTATTCGCTACCGCCGCTGCCATGTTCGCCAACAAACCAACCAAGTCTTGCGTGGATGATGACGATTCCACCAATCATGATTGTCATGAATCCGGCCGCTAGATACTTCGCTTTGTAGCCAATAAGCATCAACGTCCCAGCGACAAGTTCAAACACCGTCAGCGCCCACACAACCGCAACGCCCAGTGGTAAACCATACGCGTTCATCGCTGCACCGAACTGCGCGAGTGAACCAGTCTTCAACAGTCGCACCGCCGCGTGCGCGATGAAAAGGGTCGCGACACCAATTCGAAGCAGAGTGACTGCGAGATGCAGTGACATAAACGGATACGACCCAGTCCAGTATGGCTTTGCTGCGCGAAGGCTTGGAGCTGACGCCTGTTGAGTTGTGTGCAATGTTCTGTGCATAACACCAATG
>JANNWU010000129.1:0-5489 GCA_031408755.1 Gemmatimonadaceae bacterium
AACCACGTCAACAGCACCGACAACGCCGTCTCGAGTCCAACAATACCGTTGGGCGCGTCGGCAAATTCACGCTCTTTCTCGTCGTAGTGATGAGGCGCGTGATCCGTCGCAACACAATCGATAGTGCCGTCTTTCAGCGCAGCGACGAGTGCATCCACGTCGCGTTGCGTGCGCAACGGCGGATTCATTTTCGCATTCGTGTCGTATTGCCGAACGCGATCTTCTGTAAGCGTCAGATGATGCGGGCAAACTTCAGCGGTCACAGGAATACCCCGTTCTTTGCCCCACCGAATCAGCTCAACGCTGCCCCACGTGCTCATGTGACAGAGATGCACGCGGCCGCCGGTACGTCGCGCCAGCAGGATATCACGGATTACCATGATCTCTTCGCTTTCCGACGGGATGCCTTTTAACCCAAGCCGCGCGCTGATCACGCCTTCATTCATCACGCCGCCATGTGCGAGCGTTGGTTCTTCGCAGTGATCCGCAACCGGAATTCCGAATGTGCGCGCGTACTCAAGTGCGGTGCGCATTAACTGCGCACTCACAACCGGCCGTCCGTCGTCGCTGAACGCGACCGCACCCGCCGCGACCATCTCGCCCATCTCGCTCAATCGTTCACCGTTCATACCAACCGACACGGATCCAATTGGATACACGCGCGATGCGTTGGCTTTCGCCGCCTGCGCAAGGATGAATCCAACCGCAGCCTGATTGTCTGTGACCGGATCGGTGTTGGGCATTGCGCACACAGCGGTGAAGCCGCCAGCAGCTGCGGCGCGAGCGCCAGTCGCAATACTCTCCACATCTTCACGACCAGGCTCGCGCAAATGACAGTGCACGTCGATGAAGCCCGGTGTCACATGTAAGCCGCTGCAGTCGATGCGTTCCGCCTCATCGGGACCGGCAATCTTCCCACCGACGGCCGCGACAACACCATCGACGAGTAGCAAGTCACCAATACCATCAAGGCCAATCGACGGATCGAGCAAATGGCCGCCGGTCAGCAGCACTGGACGCATTGTCATTCTCCCGCGGCCACTCCCGCCGCTGCCAAGTCAGGGCGACCGCCCCGCAATAAGTACAACACAGCCATGCGCACCGCGACACCGTTGGTGACCTGATCGAGGATCACGCTGTGCGGCCCATCGGCAACGTCAGAATCAATTTCGACACCACGATTCATTGGACCTGGATGCAGAATCAACAAGTCACGCGGCGCACGTTCAAGCCGATCGCGTGTGACACCGAACACGCGATTGTACTCGCGCTGCGATGGGATGTAACCCGCATGCATTCGCTCAAGCTGCAACCGCAAAATGTTCAACGCGTCTGCCCATTCGATCGCTGCTTCAATGCGATCAAAGACTGTCACGCCGAGTGCTTCCTCTGCACCATTTGGTAAAAGCGATCGTGGTCCACACACCGCCACCTGCGCGCCGAGCTTACGCAATCCGTGGATGTTCGAACGCGCTACGCGACTGTGCAGTACATCGCCGCAGATACAGACCCGCTTGCCCTCAAGCGAACCCCAGCGATCGCGTAACGTCAGCAAATCCAACAATCCCTGCGTTGGATGCTCGTGCGTACCGTCACCGGCATTGATCACGTTGGATTCAATACGCTCGGCCAGAAAACGCGCCGCACCACTTGCCGGATGACGAATCACGACCATGTCGATCTTCATCGCTTCAAGATTGCGCGCCGTGTCAACGAGCGTCTCGCCTTTGCTGACCGACGAGTTGGCGATCGCAACGTTCACCGCGTCGGCCGACATGCGCTTCTCTGCAAATTCAAAGCTGACGCGCGTTCGCGTCGACGCTTCGAAGAAAAGATTCACGATTGTCGCGCCACGCATTGTGGGCACCTTTTTGATTGCGCGCAGACTGATCGCCTTCAGCGGCTCTGCGGTGTCAAGAATGGCAGTGATCTGATCGGCGCTCAACGACTCGAGATCCAACAGATCCTTACCCAGACTGATCATGCGCCGCGCGACCTCGCCGGTCCGATCACGACGGTGTCATCGCCATCTAACTCGGCAACGCGTACGTCAACCTGTTCGCCCTTCGGCACCACGACGGTTTTGCCAGTCACATCGGCGCGAATCGGCAACTCTTGGCCTCCGCGATCGATGAGAACTGCGAGCAGAATTCGCGCGGGTCGGCCAAAATCAGCCAGTTCATCCAGCGCTGCGCGCACAGTGCGGCCAGTGTACAGCACATCATCGACAATCACCACCTGTTTCCCATCAATGTCGACAGGCAGCTCCGTAGCGCCGACCAATGGGCGCGGGCCGACAGTCTGCAAATCGTCGCGGTAGAGCGTGATGTCGAGCGCGCCGCGTGGCACTGGCTTGCCTTCACGTTCTTCGATCAGCGACGCGAGACGGGCCGCCAACTGCACGCCGCGGCGCTGAATGCCAACTAAGACCAATGACTCGGTGCCGTCGGTGCGTTCGACAATCTCATCGGCCATGCGACGCAAAGTGCGCTCACAGGCGCGCGCGTCAAGAATCGTGTGTGTGTCTGGCATCGCGCCCAATATGCCCGGAGCGAGGCCGGAACAGAAGTCAGGTCGCGACGTACGACGCGCGGGCGGCCAGCATCCCCTCCGGATCGTCCGTCAGTACGCCCGTCACTCCGTCCCGCCAGAGTCGATGCGCGTCGGCGGGTTCATTAACCGTCCAGATGTGCACCGGAACTCCCAGCGCGCGGCCCCATTTCGCAAATCTCGCGATAGGCAACGTGAGTCCATTCGAGTGCTCTGGGATACACATCGCCGCGAACGGGAGGCGCCGCGGCGCCACGCGTAACAATCCACGGGCGAAGAGCGAGATCATATCGCGCCGCGACGCGCCACTTGGTAAGTCGGCAGCGCGAACTGTCGTCATTGCACCGTGCAAAAAGCTCCCGATCAATGCGCGATCTGTTGCGCGATGCGACTTCAGCGCGTTCAGAACGTGCGCGACCGCATCAACCGTCTTGCATTCAATAATTACTGGTACTGAGCGTGTCAGATCCAGGACTTCGTCGAGCAGCGGAATTGGCACGCGCTGCGAAGTGCGGAACGTCTGTGCAAACGTCGTCCCTGCATCGAGGCGTCTGAGAGCCCCAATTGATGACTCCTCAATCAGCACGTCATCACCGCAGGTGCGTCTCGTGCTAGCGTCATGGTGCACTACAGCGACGTCGTCCGCCGTGACGCGCACATCGAACTCCACCGCATCCACGCCCAGCGACAACGCATGCGCAAACGACGGCAGCGTGTTCTCAGGACGGACCGCGGCCGCGCCACGATGACCAATCACTAACGGCGAGCCTGGGTGCAACAACACTGTCATCGTGCAAATCAATGCTGGTGAAACACGACGGGGCGGCTCGCACTCTGCGAACCGCCCCGTCGTCACTGCGAGAGCAGCGATCAGAAAGTGTACGACAACTTGCTCAGAGCCAAGCGGCCGAGTGCCGGCACTCCGACAAACGAAGCGACTTTGTTGTCAAAAATATTTTGGACGTTCAAACTCCACGTCACGCCCTTACCAAGTGTTGGAAAGCGCTTCGATACTTGGAAATCAAACTGGTTGTTGACGCCAATCGCAGGATACTGGAAGACAGGGTTTGCGCCGCTTTGCCGTGCACCGCTGGGATTGTCCACGCCGCTCTCATACACACCAGAGTTGACAGGGAATGCATCCGTGTAGCGCCAGCGGAATTCAAACCCAAAACCATTTTCTTGACCTAGGTAGCGGGTCGTAATCGTGGTCTTGGCACCCGGCGCATTCAACGCGAGTGGTGACGTTCCCACTTGGACCTCGTCGAAGACCGTTCGGTTCACAACGCTGCCCGTCCAATCCATCGCGAAGTCCTGCGTGAATTGGTACGACATGCCAAGATCTGCGCCCCACACTTCAACTGTTTTATCGACGCGCCGATAGGTCGCACGAAGATTTGCATCCCTGTTAATCGGGTCGTTGAATCCAACCACGCCGAGCGGAACACCTGCAAGAACCGGCGTGAGGCCGCTCGCTGCGCCACCAGCCAACGACGGCACCGCCGCACCGAGTGCACTGCCGAGCGCCGTTGCTTGCGCAGGCGTAATCCGCCCCGCATTGAGCTCCGCTGTGATGTAGGCGGGAATTGCCGCTGCAAGCGCAGCACCCGCTTGTGCACCAACGTAGGCGCCAGTCTGCTGCGGGTTTGCAAAGATCCACGGTGTTGCAAGCGAGGCGGTGATTGCGCCGCCGCCGCGCTGCTGTGCCCATGCGCTCAGGTCGAACGACAACTTGCCGCTCATGCCGAGGCCTTTGTAACCCACTTCAAAGGTGTTGTCGAACGAGACGTTGAGCGGTGCCAAATCGGTAACCGTATTCGCATCGATCAGCGCCTGCCCAAGGCGTCCAACCGTGCCAACCTGCGCATTGGTGGGCACGTTGGTCGCAAGGCGCTGCGCCACAGCACCGCCGAGGGTCTGTGCAAGCGTTGCGATAGCCGCCGGGCTGAGACCCACCGCGGAGAGTCCGGCGAGCGCAGGCGCGTAGCCTTGCGCCAACGAACCGGCGAACACTGGCTGACGGAACGCCACAAACGTTGGCAATGCCGATGCCGCGCTCGCAGGAACAACCGTGCCACCATTGTTCACAAACGGTGATCGCATACAGAAGTTGCCAAACCCGCTCGTTGTCGAGCAGCTTCGATCGAAGCTCATTCCGACTTTCGGTCGATTGCCCGTCGCGATCGCGTCATACCCAGGCAGGTTGAAAGGACGCAGTCCAGCGTTCGCACGAATTCCACCGACATCCAGCACCGACTTCAAATCAAGGAAGAACGAGAAGTTCGCCGGTGTGTTGAACGAGCGATTGAACGTAAAACGCAGCGACTGATTTTCCGCTGCCTTGAACGTCAACGCTGCACGTGGCGACACGAACGTTCCGTTGATCACGCTGCTCTTATCAACGCGCAATGCACCAAGGAAGTCCCAACGCGTGCTCAGCTTCGTCTTGCCTTGCACATACGCACCGTACTCCGTCACATCGTCAACATCTTCGTTGTTGCCGTTGATCGTGTTGCGTGTGCGTGGGTTGGTGCCGATGTAGTCCACACCATAAACAAAATCCGTGCGACCCTTGGCCAAGCCGAAGCCGTGCTGGATCTGACCGGTGAGAACGCGCGACTGATCAACAATTGCCTGACCGTTGCGGAACAAGTAGGTGCCGCGAGAATCTTCCCCGTTCTCATTGCCAGAGTTACTGATGTTCGCGAAACCCTGAATGAACAAACGACCGACACGAATACGCTGCTGGAAATTCTGATACGTCCAGTTGCGAATCTGTGAAGCGCCGTTCGCACCCGTCAGCTCAATCGCATTCGGAATCTTCGTCATGCTGAAGGTCGAGATCAATTCAGAGTTGTCTGTCGGGCGCACGTCGACACGCACTTCACCATTCAGGCGCTCAAACGCAAAGTCGCGCTGATTGCGAACGCGCGTCGGTG